>DASVWB010000269.1:0-3100 GCA_036389815.1 Pyrinomonadaceae bacterium
GCTCCCGGCCAGCCGGAAGAGCCCCCGCGAAGGGCGTTAAGGTCGGGGCTAGTCCTTCTTGCCGCCGAGCATGCCGCCGAGGCCGCCGAGGACGTCGCCCGCGGTGCCGGCGAGGCCGCCCGCCAGCCCGCCCGCGGCTCCGACCGCTCCGCCCGCGGCGCCGGCCGCGCCGCCGAGGAGGCCGTCGAGCTGGCCGGCGAGCGGCTCGGGCAGGCGGTTCTTGA
Source organism: Pyrinomonadaceae bacterium (assembly GCA_036389815.1). Lineage (GTDB taxonomy): Bacteria > Acidobacteriota > Blastocatellia > Pyrinomonadales > Pyrinomonadaceae > QHXN01. Next base: position 225 of record DASVWB010000269.1, read on the forward strand.
GGAAGCCGAGCACGGTGGTGACGGCCGTCTGCGCCTGCTCGTGGCTGATGCCGGTGCGCTCGACGACCTGTTTGACTAACTCGTCCATGTGGTTTCTCCTCCCCGGGTCTAGCGCCCGGGAGTCTCGACCGCGCTAGATGAAGACGACGGTCTGGAAGTTGGGGATGTCGAAGCGGCGGCGGCAGCGCGCGCAGGTGAGCATGTCGTCGACGCGCACCATGTAGTCGCGCGCCTTGTTGAACTGCGCCTTCTGCTGCTCGTTCATGCCGCGCGGCGGCTGGTTCTTCTTCGTGCGCCGCAGCCAGCGCACGTCGTAGTCGGCGCGCTCGCGGCAGTGCGGGCAGGGGTAGCTGGCGCGCTTGGTTTCCGGTCGCTCGTCGAAGAAGTCTCTCTCGTTCATGGCGACATCATAGCAGACGGCGCGCCCGCGCGTTCACCCGCCCCCGGCGCTGCGCTCCCTCCGGCGGTGGTGGATGACGATGAGCAGCCCGAGCAGGCCGTTGACGAGCATCAGCGAGTTGGTGACGACGAAGACCCAGTTCGAGACGAGCCAGCTGTAGACGGTGAAGCCGAGCGAGGCCCCAATCTGGCCGACGAAGAGCCACTTCGAGACGCCCTCGCTCGAACCCTCCTGCCACTGCTTGTAGACCTGCTTCGCGATGGTCAGCACGAGTATGAACGAGCTGACCCAGCCGACGGCCTCTGTCAAAACCCTCTCCCCCTTGCCTGAGACTTTGCGGCCCGCCCCCTCAGCCCAGCAGGCGGCGCACGCTCTCGCGCAGCGCGTCCGGGTCGAGCGGCTTGGGCTCGTAGGCGTCCGCGCCCTGCGCGAGCGTGTAGGTGGCGCTGCCCGTCCCGAAGCCGGTGGTGACGAGGATGGGCGTCGCGGCGACCTCGGGCGCCGAGCGCACGCTGCGCACGAGCGCGACGCCGTCGGCCGCGGGCATCGCCACGTCCGTGATGATGAGGTCGGGGCGCTCCGCCATCGCCAGCTCGAACCCGCGCGCGCCGTCCTCGGCCGTCACCACGCGATAGCCCTCCCGCTCCAGCGTCATCCGCACCAGTTCGCGCTCGACCTCGTCATCCTCGACGACCAGAATCTTTTTCATAAGTAGACAGTAGACAGTAGACAGTAGAAAACCGCCGTCAATCGATCGTCCGCGTGTCGGCGTCAGCACCGGTAAGGCGGAAGCCCTACTGTCTACTGACTACAGACTACCGCCTACTCCGATTCGCATACCTCGCGCAGGTAGCGGAAGCTGTAGATGCCGGTGTCGTGGCCGTCGCTCCAGCGGAAGGTGAGCGCGTAACGGCCGACCAGCCCCACGTCGTCTATCTTCAGCCCGTCGGAGACCGACTCCGGCTTGAGCACCCTCTCGCCCGTGAACTCGTTGACGCACTGCGCGCACGGGCAGAGGCGGCGCAGCAGCGGGGCGCCGTAGCGGCACTCGCGCCCGTCGCCCCACGTCACGCGCAGCTCGGCGTCCGACTCCTGCATGATCTCGCGCGGCTCGACGGCCGGCCCGCGCCTCGGCGCTTCGCTCATAAGTCAGTAGACAGTAGGCAGTAGGCAGTAGACAGTAGGAATACAATCACCGGCAAGTCGTTCGGACAACAGCTTCAGTGTCAGGAAGGCTGAAGCCCTACTGTCTACTGTCTACTGTCTACTCTCTACTGCCTACTCCCTCCCGTCTACCCGTTCTCCTTCACCGCCCGCTCGACCACGTCGGCCGTGATGTCGAAGTGCGAGGCGTTCCAGACGGCGCGGCCGTTGCGCAGGACGAGCGCCTGCGGCGTCTCGTGGCGCACGCCCGTGCGCTCCTCGACGGCGCGCGACACGCCGCGGCTCTGCTGCACGACCACGATGGAGACGGGCGTCTTGACGCCCTCCATCTGCTTGTAGGCGCGCGCGCTGATGGGGCACGCGGTGCTGTGCTTGAAGAGCAGCACGGGCTCCTCGTGCGAGCGCGCGAACAACTGTTCGAGCGCGGCGTCGTCCGAAACGGGGTTGAAGTTCGTCTCCATCTGGTTCCACCCTCTGCACGTCTAAAATTTTCGCCGGAAGCTTTGAACCGATATTAGCCCGGCCCGGTGGGGAAGGCAAAGGGGAGCAGGCAGGAGGCAGTCGGCAGTCGGCAGAAAGAGGCGGCGCGTCCCGGCCGTTAGCCAAGACGCGCCGCCCGCTTTTCATCAACTGTCTACTGTCTACTGTCTACTGTCTACTGTCTACTCCTCTACCTCCAGTCGCCGACGAGCACGAAGGGAGCCCAGTAGAAGGGGGCGCTGTACTTTTTGCCGGCGACCATGGAGAGTCGCGCGGAGCGCATGGCGGCCGCGGGGCCGGCCGGGCGCGGGCCGAAGAGGTTCTTGTAGAAGTCGGCCATCAGTTCGGCGGTCGAGCGGTCGGCCACCGACCAGAGGCTCACGCCGACGGCGGGCGCGCCCGCGTACATGAAGGCGCGCGCCAGCCCCATCACGCCCTCGCCTCTCCGCTCGCGCCCGAGCCCCGTCTCGCAGGCCGAGAGCATCACGAGCGGCGAGCCCAGCCGCAGGTTGAAGACCTCGTCCGTGCGCAGGAAGCCGTCCGCGCCCTCGCGATTCCCGACGAGCGAGAGGACGACGCCCGTGAACTGCGGCCGCTCGGCGTTCAGGAGCCCGTGCGTGGCGAAGTGGAGCACGCGGTACTGCCGCAGGTCGCGCGACTCAAGCTCGGCCTCGCTCGCGGCGAGGTCGAGCCACACGTCGGCCTTGCTCCCCGCGCCCGCGGCGAGCCTCGCTATCTGCTCGGCCTCGTCGCGCGTGCCCGCCAGCCGCACCAGCGCCGTGCGCCGCGCGCCCGCGGCCGGCACGCCGCCGGCCCCGTCGGCCAGCGCGCT
>DASVWB010000270.1:0-3949 GCA_036389815.1 Pyrinomonadaceae bacterium
CGAACGTCTACACGCACCGCCCGGCGCTGCTGATGAGGCTCGACCTCGAAGACCTGGCCGGGCGCGAGAGCCGCGAGGTGGAGGGCCTCAACGGGCGCCTGCTCGCGGCGCTGCCCGGCCTCGTCGAGCACCACTGCTCGCGCGGCCGCGCGGGCGGCTTCGTCGAGCGGCTCGGCGAGGGCACGTACCTGGGCCACGTCGTCGAGCACGCGGCGCTCGAACTGACGGCACTGGCGGGCGTCGGCGTCACGCACGGCAAGACGCGCGCGGGGGAGGAGCCGCGGCTCTACAACGTCGTCGTCGAGTTCGTGGCCGAGCACGCCACGCGCTTCCTGCTGGAGACGGCGGTGGCGCTGGTCGGGGCGCTCGTCGTCGGCGCGGAGTTCCCGCTGGCCGAGAGGCTCGCGGAGGCGCGGCGCATAGCCGCGCGCACGGAACTGGGGCCGAGCGGGCGCGCCATCGTCGCGGCGGCTGCGCGGCGCGGCATCCCCTGGATGCGCCTCGGCAGGGGCGACCTCGTGCAACTCGGCTGGGGGCGCCGGCGCAAGTTCATACGGGCGGCGATGTCAGACCTGACCAGCGCCGTCGCCACCGACACGGCGAGCGACAAAGACCTGACCAAGCTCCTGCTCGAACAGGCTTCCGTCCCGGTGCCCGCCGGCCGCGTCGTCACGACCGAGGATGAGGCCGTCGGGGCGTTCGAGTCCCTGGGCGGCCCGGCCGTCGTCAAGCCGCTCGACGGGCGGCAGGGGCGCGGCGTCTCGCTCAACCTCTCGACGCCCGGGGAGGTGCGCGCCGCCTTCCGCATCGCGCGCGACTTCTCGCCGGAGGTGCTGGTCGAAGAGCTTCTCAAGGGGCGCAACTACCGCGTGCTCGTCGTCGGCGGCGAGACGGTGGCCGCGAGCGAGCGCCTGCCCTGCCACGTCGTCGGCGACGGCGCGCACAGCGTGGCAGAGTTGGTCGAGATCGCCAACCGCGACCCGCTGCGCGGCGAGGGGCACGAGAAGCCCCTGACGAAGATAGCCGTGGACGAGATAGCCCTCGCGCACCTGCGGAGGACGGGCGTCGCGCTCACGGACGTCCCCGAGCCGGGGCGCGTCGTCGCCCTGCGCGACGGCGTCAACCTCTCGACCGGCGGCGTGGCGCGCGACGTGACGGACGAGGCGCATCCCTCGGTCAAATTCCTCTGCGAGCGCGCGGCGCGCGCCGTGGGGCTCGACATCTGCGGCGTGGACTTGATCCTCGAAGACATCTCCGCGCCGTTCGAGCGCGGCCGCGGCGGCGTCATCGAGCTGAACGCCTCGCCGGGCCTCCGCATGCACCACCACCCGAGCGCGGGGAAGGCGCGCGACGTGGGCGGGAAGATAGTCCAGACGCTCTTCCCCGCGGGCGACGGGCGCGTGCCCCTCATCTCGGTCACGGGCACGAACGGCAAGACGACCGTCACGCGGCTGACCGGCCACGTCCTCGCCTCCACGGGGCTGGCCGTGGGCGTGACGACGAGCGACGGCATCTGGGTCGGGGGGCGCCGGGTGGCCAGCGGCGACACGACCGGGCCGCACTCGGCGCGCACCGTGCTCTCGGACCCGACCGTCGAGGCGGCCGTGCTGGAGACGGCGCGCGGCGGCATCATGCGGCGGGGCTTGGGCTACGACTGGTCGGACGTGGGCGTCATCACCAACGTCCAGCCCGACCACTTCGGGCAGGACGGCATCGAGAGTCTGGAAGACCTCGTCTACGTCAAGTCGCTCGTCGCCGAGCGCGTGCGCGACGGCGGCACGCTCGTCCTCAACGCCGACGACGAGCGGCTCGCGCGGCTGGCCGAGGAGCCGCGCGTGCGCGCAGACCTGAAGCGCGTCGTCTACTTCTCGCTGCGCGCCGGACACGCCCGCATCCGCAAGCACCTCGACGCGGGCGGCACGGCCTTCTTCGCGCGCGACGGCCGCGTCGTAGAGGCCGCGGGGCACGGGCAGGCCGAGGTGCTGCGCCTGGGCGACGTGCGCCTGACGCTCGGCGGCGACGCCGAGTTCCAGGTGGCGAACGTTCTGGCCTGCGTCGCCGCGTGCCGCGCGCTCGGCGTCGAGCCCGGGCGGATAGCCTCGGCGCTCGCCGCCTTCAGCAGCGCGGCCGACAACCCGGGCCGCATGAACCTCTTCCGCGTCGCCTCGGGCGGTTACCTCGTGCTCGACTACGGCCACAACCCGCAGGCGTTCGCGGCCGTCTGCCGGACGGCGGCGCGCTGGGAGGGCCGGCGCGTGACCGGCGTCGTCGGCGTGCCCGGCGACCGCTCGGACGAACTCATCGAGCAGGCGGCGCGCGAGGCGGCGCGCGGCTTCGCGCGCGTGGTCGTCAGGGAGGACGAAGATTTGCGCGGCCGCCGCCCCGGCGAGGTCGCGGAGATCGTCCGCCGCGCCGTGTGCGACGAGGCGCCCTGGCGCGAGTGCGCGGTCGTGCCCCGCGAGGAGGACGCGTTGCGGCAGGAGCTGCGGCGACTCGGCCCCGACGACGTGGTCGTCATGTTCTACGAGAAGGCGGGGGCGCTGCGCCTCGTCCTCGAAGAGTTCGGCGCCGAGCCGGTCGAGTCCATCGGAGGGCTCGCCGCGCCCGCGGAGTGCGCCGCCGCGTCCGCCGCGGGCGCCGCGTTCGGCATAGAGAAATTTAACCGCGGAGACGCGGGGACACGGCTTGTAGACGGTTAAGTCTAAAGCCGTGTCCCCGCGCCTCCGCGGTTAAATGTTCTTCCTTACAGCCGCACGTACTCGAACTCGAAGGGCTTGCCCTTGATGCCGACGGCGGGGGGGGCGATCCAGTTGGCGATCTTGCCGGGCTCGGTGACGGGGTGCATGAGGCTCTGGACGTACTCGCGGTCTTCGCGCGTGGGGAGCCATTCGGGCTCGCGCGCCTCGAACCCCTCGGCCGTGACGAGTCGGCCGTCCACGTCGAAGTGGTGGCCGGCGAACTCGCCGACGTGGCGGTGGAAGCGCGTCGAGGGCAGACGGAGCCTGAAGTCCACGCCCTCCTCGGCGATGTACTTGTTCCAGCGCTCAAGCGCCCGCTCGCAGTCGCGCACGTACTCGCCGCGCAGCACCTCGTTCAAGGCGTTGCGCATCGGCACCTCGCGGTCGCTGACGCGGCCGTCCTCGACGACGGGGAGCGTGAACGTGTCTTCGCGGATGAGGTGGTCGGTGTACTTCTTCTGCTCCTGGTAGCGCCCCTTGAGGCCGGCGGCGAAGAAGTCGGCGGCGTTCGAGCTGATCTCGCCGCCGAAGAGGTCGAGCGAGTAGGAGAACCAGTAGTTGATGTAGCGCTGAATGATGTCGAACGGGATGCCGCCCAGCGCGCGCACGTCCTCCCCGGGGCTCTGCTTCATCAACTGCGCCGTGCGGCGGACGACGCGGCCGACGCCCGTCTCGCCGACGAAGAGGTGGTGCGCCTCCTCCGTGAGCATGAACTGGCAGGTGCGCGCCAGCGGCTCGAACCCACTCTCGGCGAGCGCCGAGAGCTGGTACTTGCCGTCGCGGTCGGTGAACATCGTGAAGCAGAAGAAGTTGAGCCAGTCGTCGCAGGGCTGGTTGAAGGCTTCGAGTATCCTCGGCTTGTCGGGGTTCCCCGAACGGCGCTCAAGGAGCGCGTCGGCCTCGTCGCGCCCGTCGCGGCCGAAGTAGCCGTGGAGCAGGTAGACCATCGCCCAGAGGTGGCGCCCCTCCTCGACGTTCACCTGGAAGAGGTTCCGCAGGTCGTAGAGCGACGGGCAGGTCTGGCCCAGACGCCGCTGCTGCTCGACCGAGGCGGGCTCGGTGTCGGCCTGCGTGACGACGATGCGGCGCAGCGCGTTGCGGAACTCGCCGGGCACCTCCTGGTAGGCGGGCTGGCCCGCGTTGTCGCCGAAGCCGACGCGCGCGTCCGGCTCGGCCGGCTTGAGGAAGATGCCCCAGCGGTAGTCGGGCAT
>DASVWB010000271.1:0-1654 GCA_036389815.1 Pyrinomonadaceae bacterium
GGAGATGTCGCCCTTGAGCTTGTCGATCTCGGCGCCCTTGCGGCCGATGATGATGCCCGGGCGCGAGGTGTAGATGATGAGCTTGAGCCGGTTGGCCGCGCGCTCCACGTCCACGTGCGAGACGCCCGCGCCGGCGAACCGGCCCTTCATCTGCGCCTTGAGCTTGAGGTCTTCGAGGAGGTAGTCGCCATACTGCTTCTTCGCGAACCAGTGCGAGTGCCAGTCCTTGTTGTAGCCGAGGCGAAAGCCGTACGGATGAACTTTCTGACCCACAATCTTCTCCCTGGTTGGGTGCTGGGTTTTAGGTTTTGGGTTTTGGCTTTAACCGGCACCCGACACCTAAGACCCAAAACCCGTCTTATTCCTGAGTGGCGGACTCGTCCGCCGTCGTCGATTCGGCCGGGGCCGCTTCCGGTTTCTTCGCGGCGCGCTTCGGCGCGGCCTTCTTCTCCGCGGCGCCCTTGCCCGCGCCCGCGGCCTTGCCCTTCGGCGCGGCCCCGGCGACGGCCTTCGCGCTCCTGCCCTTGCCCTTCGCGTCCGCCGCGCCCTCCTCCTGCCCCGTCGAGACCTGCACGGTCACGTGGCAGAAGTGGCGCTGCTCGCGGTAGGCGCGCCCCTGCGGGGCGGGGCGGACGCGGCGGCGGTGCTTGGTCGGCCCCATGTCCACGAAGGCCGTCTTGACGAAGAGGTCGTCCGGGTCCACCGCGACGTTCTGCCGCTCGGCCTTCTCGGTCGCGTTGGCGATGGCCGAGCGCAGGCACTTCTCGATCGAGTCGGCGGCGCGCTTGTTGGTGAACTGGAGTATGGCGAGCGCCTCGCCCACGCGCTTGCCGCGAATCATGTCAACCACGAGCCGCGCCTTCTGCGCCGACCCGCGTAAGTATTTTGCACTCGCTATCGCTTCCATCTCTTAACCTCGGTACTGAGGGCCGGGTACTGAGGGCTGAGTGAAGACCGGTTCTAACCTCAGTCCTCGGCACTCAGCACTCAGCACTTCCTTACCTCGCGGGCTTGGACGACTTCTCCGCCTTGGTGCCCGCGTGCCCCTTGAAGGTGCGCGTCGGGGCGAACTCGCCGAGCTTGTGGCCGACCATGTTCTCCGTCACGTAGACGGGGATGTGGCGCTTGCCGTTGTGGACGCCGAAGGTCAGGCCGACGAAGTCGGGCGTGATGGTCGAGCGGCGCGACCACGTCTTGATCGCGGGCGGGCGGGACGCGCCCGCGCGCACCTCCTCGACCTTCTTCTCCAGGTGCCTGTCGATGAACGGGCCTTTTTTGACTGAACGTGCCATCTCTTCCCTCTACACTCCGAAGTCTTACTTCACGCGACGGTCGCGCACGATCATGTTCGAGGTGCGCTTGGTCTTGCGCGTCTTGTAGCCGCGGGTCGGCTGGCCCCAGGGGGTGACCGGGTGGCGGCCGCCGGAGGTCTTGCCCTCGCCGCCGCCGTGCGGGTGGTCGACCGGGTTCATCGCGACGCCGCGCACCGACGGGCGGACGCCGTGCCAGCGCGAGCGGCCGGCCTTGCCGTACGAGACGTTCTCGTGCTCGACGTTCCCGACCTGCCCGACGGTCGCGTAGCAGACGACGGGGACGCGCCTGACCTCGCCCGAGGGCATGCGCACCTGCGCGTGGTCGCCCTCCTTGGCGACGA
>DASVWB010000272.1:0-2535 GCA_036389815.1 Pyrinomonadaceae bacterium
ACGTCATCCTCCTCAGCGGTGTGGAAACTGAGGCCGCGCGCGCGCTCTTCGAGGCGCTGCGCCACGCGGGGGTCTGCGTCGTCGTCGTGCCCCCGGAGGGCGCGTGCGAGGAGGAGGCCGCCCGCGCGCGCGCCGGCTGGGGCGAGGAGCCGCTGGCCGTCCTCTTCGACGTGGTCGGGGGCTCGGCGCTCGCCGAACTCCACGCGAGCGCCGAGCGCGCCGCCCGCATCTGGCCCCGCGTCCCGCTCGTGGCCTGCCGCCGCGGCGCCCCCGCCGGCGGCCGACCCGCGCAGGCGCTCGACGAGGCGACGCTCAAGCGACTCGGCTTCCACGCCGTCGCCGCCGGCCCGGCGCAAATCTCCGCGCTGCTGCGCGAGGTCGAGGAGCGTGGCACGGAGGACGGGCCGCGGGACGGCGGCGGCGCCGCGCCGGAGTTCGCGCCCGCGAGCCTCCTGCTGCCCGAGGGGCTGAGCGTCGCGCGCCTGCGCGCCACCTTCGAGGTCGTCGCCTCGCTCCACTTCGCCGCAGACCTGCGGGGCGCCGCGCAGGCCGCGCTCGCCGGCCTCGCCGCCCTCGTCCCGGCCGAGCGCTGGACCATCTACCTCCTGCCCGAGTCCCCCGCCTACGGCGACCCGCCCTTCGAGCCGCTGGCCGTGCGCGGCCTGACGCCGAGCGAGCGGGCCGTCCCCGAGGGCGACTGGCGGCGCGCGCTGATGGGCGACGCGCTGGCGCTCGCCGGCTCCGAGTCGAAGGCGGCGCGCGAGGCGGCCGCCGCCGCCAACTGCGTCCGCCGCACGGAGGGCGCCCGCCGCACGCTGGCCGTCCCGCTCGTCTCGGGCGAGCGCGTCGTCGGCGTCCTCGAAGCCGTGCGCGAGGGCGAGGGCGCCCGCCCCTTCCCCGCGCGCGACGCCTCGCTCCTCTCCGCGCTCTCGCTCCCGCTGGCGGCGGCGCTCTCGAACTCGGCGCGCGTGGCCGAGGCCGAGCGCCTGTCGCAGACCGACGACCTGACGAAGCTGCACAACGCGCGCTACCTGCGCCAGTACCTCGTCGGCGAGCTGAAGCGCGCCCGCCGCTACAGCTCGCAGGTGACGGCCTTCTTCCTCGACCTCGACGACTTCAAGTCGGTCAACGACAGCCACGGCCACCTCGTCGGCTCGCACGTCCTGATGGAGATGGCCGGCGTCATCCTCGCCTCCGTGCGCGACACGGACGTGGTGGCGCGCTACGGCGGCGACGAGTTCGTCGTCGTCCTCCCCGAGACCGACCTCGACATGGGCTTGCGCGTGGCCGAGCGCGTCCGCGAGCGCATCGGCGCGCACACCTTCACGGGCGGGCGCTCCTTGCGCCTGCGGCTGACGGCCTCCTTCGGCGTCGCCACCTTCCCCGCGCACGCGCAGTCGCCGCAGCAGCTCGTCGCCCGCGCCGACACCGCCATGTACGAGGCCAAGGCCGCCCGCAAGAACTGCGTCCGCCACGCCGCCGAGGCCACGCAGGACGCCTGAGCCGCCACGAAACGGGCGGCAAATCTCTCCCCGTCCCCGTACTTTCCCCTTGTAAACGCCGCGCCCCCCGCCCATAATTCGCTCAAGGAGGTTCACTCGATGAGCGAAGACACGACGCAAAAGCTTCCGGGCGGGGATTTGGGAGAAGTGCTCTCAATCCTCCGCTCGATGGATGCGCGGCTAACGGCGCTGGAAGAGAAAGTCGAGCAGCGCCTGCACGACACCCGCCCCATCTGGGAACAGGTCTTAACACGGCTGACGGCAGTCGAGGGGCGGCTGACGGGCGTGGAGACTCGACTCGGAAAGGTGGCGGATGAGGTCTACGGCCTCAGCCGCAAAGTTCGCATCTTCAGCGTTGACATCTCTAAGCTACAGGACAAGGATGACGACCTCGAAGAGCGACTGAAGAGGATGGAGACGGAACACACCATTTAGCCCGTCAGAAAGCGACGCCCGGCCGCCAACGGGCGCGCTCCGAATCTGTCCCGGCCCCTCCCCGAAACCCCTCCCCGCCCGCCGCGCCCCCGCAATCAAAAAAGTTGTGGACAAACGCCCGCGCATGCTGTAAAGCATTGTTTCGAGAACTTGCCGGAAAGCAACCCCCCCGCTCGAAGGACAACTCAAGCCAGAGAGACCAGGCTTTTCCCAGGCCAACCCGTTGGTTTGTGGCGGTTAGCGTTCTTGCCCCGTTCGTTGTATCTTTGTTATTTCGTTCCGCGCCGCGTGGCGAAGACAAAGGGAACAGGGACGCCCGAGGTGCATCCGCCGGGCGGACGAGGCGGCCGTCTCGGGCCGTAAATCCCCAGTCCGAGGGCACGGGCGCATCACAGGGAAGTCAGAGGTGCGTAAACAGTAACGAATGGCATTCAAGTCACTCTTCAGCCTTTTCTCAAGCGACCTCGCCATCGACCTCGGCACGGCCAACACGCTCGTCTACGCCAAGGGGCGCGGCATCGTCGTCTCGGAGCCCTCCATCGTCGCCATCAACAAGGTCACCAACACGCCCGAGGCCGTCGGCAAGGAGGCCAAGGAG
>DASVWB010000273.1:0-6705 GCA_036389815.1 Pyrinomonadaceae bacterium
ACGACGAGCGCGAGCGTCGTCGTGATGTTCAGGGCGGCGACGACCGTGATGAGCATGATGATGAGCGCGACCGTGCGGCGCTCCAACTCCAGCGCCGCGAAGAGCGGCCGGTTCGCCTCGCGCCAGTCGAGCGCCGACCAGCCCGCGCCCAACTCCGCGCGCGCGCGCCGCGCGACCTCGGCCGACCCCTCCGGGTCTTCGCCCTCGACGCTGACGACCGCCGTCGCGGGCGCGCCGTTCGCCATCAGCCCGACCGCTTCGAGCGGCGCGTACGTCCACGCCGAGTCGTAGTCGTAGAGCCCCGAGCGGAACAGCCCCGCGACCCTCACGCGCCGCGCGCGCGGCTCGAACCCGGCGCCGCCCGGCTTCAGCTCGCCGGTCAGAACCCAACCCTCCTCGCCCACGCGCGCGAGCCCAGTCCGCGCCGCAAGCTCCTCGCCGACGACGACCGGCAGCGGCGCGTTCTCTTCTTCCGCACGCGCGGCCAGCGCGTCGGGCGCGCCGGCCGTCGTCGCCCGTCGCAGCTCCGCCAGCGCCCGCGGGGCGTCCGGGTCGACGCCGCGCAGCAGCGTGTAGGCCGCGCCCGCGGGGCCGCTCAGCAGCGCGCCCTCGTAGGTGGTCGCCGCGGCGTCGCGCACGCCCGCCAGACGCCGCACGCGCGCGGCCGCCGCCGCGGCCTCACCGACGCGCATCCCGCCCTCGCGCGAGAGCGTCACGTGCGCCGTGCCGCGCAGAATCTTGTCCCGCAGCTCCTCGCGGAAGCCGTTCGCCACGGCCGTCGCAAGGACGAGCGCCGCCACCCCGCACGCGATCCCGGCGACGGCCGCCAGCGCCGTCCAACGCGCCACGCGACCGCCCCTGCGCGCGCGCATGTACCTGAGTGCGAGAAAGAGTTCGTAGGGCATGGGAAAGCAGTAGACAGTAGACGGTAGACAGTAGACAGTAGAAAACCATAGCAGCCGGGCAGCCGGCCCGCCAGTATCTACGGCCGCGGGGCGGAGCCCTGCTGACTACTGTCTACTGCCTACTGTCTACTTTTCCAAGACCGCCACCCACTGCCCCTTCCGTCTCTCTTCAAAGACGACGCGGCCGCCGAGGAGGCGCGCGGCCTCTTCGAGTTCGGGGCCGCCGTGGGTCGAGTAGAGGAGCGCCACGTCGTATTCGGACTTTCGGCGCGCGGCGCGGTCGAGCGTGTCGGGCAGGAAGTTTTCGACGGGGAAGACGTTTAAGGCGCGGTCAGTGTAGCCGAAGTAGGGGTTGCGCAACTCGTCTGTGGCGGGCCAGGCCGTGAGCACGCGCGCTTGCGGGTGCTTGTCGGACAGGAAGCGCGCGGCGTCGCGGTGGAGGAGGACGAAGTCGCGGTAGGCGAGGTTCTCCTCCCACGGGAAGCTGTAAGCGGGGTTGACCTCCGTGCGGTAGGCGAACGCGGCGCAGACGAGCGCGACGGCGAGCGGCCACGCCGGCACACGCCTCCACAGCGTCGAGACCCAGACCAGCACCACGAGCGGCAGCACGGGCAGCATGTAGCGCGCCAGCACGGCGCCGCCCACGACCGAGAGCGCGACGACGTGCGCGAGGATGAGCGCGAGGAAGAGGAGCTGCACGGGGACGGCGATGCGCGCGCGCTCCGCGCCCGCGTCGCGCCGCGGCTTGAGCAGCATCGCGGCGAGGCCGGCGAGCGTGAGCGCCCACAGGTTCATGTGGAGGGTGACGTGCCCGAAGCGCCGCCACGCGGTGTCGAGGATGCGCGCGAGGTTGAGCGTGGACTCGACGTTGTAGCGGAAGTACTCGGGGTTGCCGAGCGTGTAGCCCGTGCGCGCGCGGTGGTACGCGAACCACAGCGCGAGCGGGACGCCCGCGAGCAGCAGCGCGAGCGAGTGCCACGCCGGCCGGCGTTCGATGCAGACGAGCGCCGCCGGCCTCTCCTTCCTCCCGAGAAGCGCGCACAAAAGCTCCCACCCGCAGAGGACGGCGGGCACGAGCACCGCCGTCTCCTTCGCCAGCGCCGCCAGCGCCAGCAGGGCGACGCACAGAGCGCGCCGCGCGCCGCGCCTCTCGAACGCGAACGCGCGTGGCGGCGCCTCGCCTTCCGCCCGACCGCGCGCGTCCCCGCCGTCCCCTCCCCTCACAGGCGGCAGGTAGAAGACGAGCGCCCACGTCGTGAGCGCGGCCACCATCATGTCGAGGTGCGCGAGCGAGCTTTGCGCGAAGAAGACCGGGTAGAGCGCCGTGCAGACGACGGCCGCCAACCCGACGCGCCAATTCGCCACGCGCCCGGAGAGGGCGAACAGCCCCGCGAGCGCGAGCGCCGCGACGGCGAGCATCGCCGCGCGCGCCACCCAGATTTTAAAGCCGAAGACTTTCCACGCCGCCGCCAGCCACGCCATCACGAGCGGCGGGTGCGCGTTCGAGAGCGTCGAGTGCGGGATAAGCGAGCCGTCCGCGTAGATGTCGCGCGCGGCCGGGACGAAGTAGCCGGCCTCGTCCCAGTAGTACGGGAGTTCGAGGAGCGTCAGGTGGAGCAGCAGGAGCGCGGCGAAGGCTGCGAGGAGTAGGAGGGGCGTGCTGAACTTGCGTGTCAAAGGCTCGGCTTTACGCGTCGGTGGCGGCTCGGGGCGGGGCTACTTAAACCCCTTCAGGCTTTCTTCTCCGCGGGGTCGTCGGCCGGCGTCAGCGAGTCGATGACCTCGTGTTCGAGCGAAGGGTCGGGGCGCTTGACCATCGTCAGCCGGTTGCCGCGCTCGTTGTACTCGACCTGATCCATGATGTTGTAGATGAGGAGCACGCCGCGCCCCGAGGTCTTGAAGAGGTTCTCGGGGTCGCGCGGGTCGGGGATGGCGTTCACGTCGAAGCCCTCGCCCTCGTCCTCGATGGTGAAGCGCGCCTCCTTGGCGGAGAGGTCGGCGGTGATGCGGACGAGCTTGCTCGTGTCCTGCTTGTTGCCGTGCTTGACGGCGTTGACGAACGCCTCGTCGAGCGCGATGAAGAGGTTCGACGTGTCGGGCTTGATGACGCCGAGCGCGGCGACGCGCTCGACGAGGTAGCGGAGCACGCCGTTCATCAGCGAGATGTCGCTCGGCAGCTCGAACTCGATGTGCTCGCGGACGTAGGGGAGCACCTTCAGGTCTTCGACGAAGCGCAGCTTGTAGCCGAGCGTCTTGTCGACGATCTGCGCCAGCTCCTCCTTGTCGTAGGGCTTGCGCAGGTAGTTCGACGCGCCGAGCTTGAAGGCTTTGACGAGCCCGGCGTGCTGCGCCTCCTCCGAGGAGACGACGACGGGGACGAAGAGGCGCTTGCGCTTCAGCTCGGAGACGATCTGGACGCCGGTGTCGGAGTACTCTGCGAGGTCGGAGATGATGAGGTCGAAGTCTTCGAGGTCTTCGCGGGCGACGGCCTCGGCGCGCCCCGAGGCGGTCACGACCTCGTGGCCGAGCCCCGCGAGCGCGTCGGCCAGGACTGCGCGCAGCTCGGCGTTCCCTTCAACGATGAGGATTCGTCGCCTGTCCATCCGCGAACTGTCTTCCGCGAGCCTTGAAAAATCGGGGAGGGCGCGAAAAAGCTCAGACCGTGCCGCGTCTAAAACCATTCCGCCAACGCTGTACGACGCGGGGCGGGCGGGCGGTTTCAAAATATATCATGGGAAGTAGACAGTAGTCAGTAGACAGTAGTCAGTAGAAAACCTCCGCGGCCCGAGCGTCCGGGTTGAAAGCGGCGCGTCGCGCGACTCGGAGCGCCTACTGTCTACTGACTACTGTCTACTGTCTACTCCCCGCTTCACCTCTCCTCCCAGCCCTGCTCGTAGTCCACGTCCTCGATGTAGCGGCGCGCGGCGCGCACGCGCGTCGTGCGGGAGGTGGTGGACTCGCGGCCGCCGCGCAGGACGCGGGTCGTCTTCGTGACGCGCGCGCCGGTCAGGTAGTTGGTGCTCGTGCTCTTGCCGCCGCCCGCGGCGCGGTCGTACTCGCTCACGTCCTCGCCGATGAGCAGGAAGCGCCCCGAGGCCGCGTCGTGGCGGAAGCGCTGCGTGAGGTCGGTCGCCTCGCGCGAGCCGCTGAGCTGGTTGACGTTGAGCACGCCGTTCTTGATCTCGACCTGGATGTTGCCGCCCGCCGGGTCGCCGAGCACGCCGTGGCAGCCCGTGCACCCCAGGAGCTTCGCGGCGACGGCCGCGCGCCCGTAGCCGCCGCCGGGTTTGGCGAGCAGGACGACGAGCGCGCGCGAGCGGTTGTTGAGCGTCCCTTCGGCGTTCTCCGCCGGCGCGTCTTCGACGAGGCGGAGCACGGCGTCCGGCGCGCCGTCGCGGTTGAGGTCGCCCGTGACGACGCCCGCGTCCGTCTCGGTCTTCCAGCCCCGCGGCACGAAGTCGCTCGGCGCGCGCCCCTCTGCGGGGACGAGGCCCGGGTCTAAGAGCCGTCGGGGCTCGTCCTGGCGCGCGTGCGCGTGCGGAGCGGGGAGTAGAAGGATTGCTGCCAGCAGTAATGTTCGCATCTGTTTTTTAGTCCCGTCGTTTCAGTGTGCGCCCTCGGGCGCGCGGCTCAGGAAGTTTCGCCCCCGCCGCCGAGAAAGTTTTCCAGCTCGCGCCCGGAGGGGAGCGCGGCGCGCGCGCCGAGTGCGCGGCACTTGAGCGCGGCGACGGCGCAGCCGAGCGTCAGGCAGCCCTCGACCTCCTCGCCCCGCAGCACGCCGTAGATGAAGCCTGCGTGGAAGGCGTCGCCCGCGCCCGTGGTGTCGCGGCAGCCGCCGGGGACTTGGAAGGCCGGCGACTCGACGAAGCGGCCTTCGTGGAAGGCGACCGCGCCGCGTTCGCCCAGAGTCATCCCGACGAGCGCGTCCGGCCTGAGCCTCCGCTTCGTCTCGACGAGCGCCGCGCGTTCGTCGCTCACGCCCGTCAGCCTGCGCGGGAACTCCTTCGAGGAGACGAGCACGTCGACGTGCGGCAGCAGCTCTTCGAGCCCGTCGTAGATGTTGTCTATGTCGAGCGAGACGACGGCGCCGGCCGCCCGCGCCTCGCGCGCTACGACGGCGCAGGCGCGCGGGTCGTGCGCGTCCATGTGGAGCACGCGGCCGCGCGCGGCGAAACCCCGCGGCGCGTCTTCCGGCGAGTATGCGAGGCGCTCGTCCCTGTCCCAGATGACCGTGCGCTCGCCCGTGCGCGCGTCGATGAGGATGAAGGCGACCTGGTTGCGCGCGCCCTCGACGACCTCCGCGAGTTCGACGTTGACGCCTTCGCCCTCCAGCGCCCCGAAGCCGAAGCGCCCCGCGTCGTCCGAGCCGAAGCGCCCCGCGTAGGCCGTCTTCATCCCGAGGCGCGTCAGGCCCACGAGCGTGCTCGCCGTCTGCCCGCCCGCGCCGCGCTCGTGCGCCATCAACCTTATCTTGGTGTCGAACTCCGGGTAGTGCGGCACGACGACGAGGTGGTCGACGGCGTTGAGGCCGAAGCCGACGGCGTCGAACTCTCTGGCGGGCGGGGGCTGGAAGGGGAGTCGCACCTGGTCGCGCCTAACTGCCGAAGACCTCTTCGAGCCTGCCGCGGAAGCCGGGCAGCAGCGGCGTCGTTATCTCGTCGCCGGGGCCGAGCGTTTCGGCAAGCCTTAGCGCGTCGCCCTCGCGGCGATAGATTTCCACGGTGCGCGCCGCGGGGTCTGCCACCCAGTACTCGCCCACGCCGAACTTGCCGTAGACGCGCAGCTTCTTCACGCGGTCGCGCCTCGCGTTCTCGCGCCCGGGCGAGACGACCTCGACGGCGAGCGCGGGCGCGAGGCGGATGTGCGATTCTGCGCCGACCCTTTCCAGTTGCTCGTCCGTGAGGAAGACGATGTCGGGGATGACCGCGTTGTGCCTGTCGAAGATGACGCCGGGCGTCACGACGACCTGTCCGACGGGGTTATCTTCAAGATACGTCTTCACACGGAAGAAGATGTTGCCGATAACAAGCTGGTGCGTGAGGGTCGGCGCGCTCGACACGATGAGTTCTCCTTCGATTAGCTCGTAGGTGTTGCCGTCGTCGGGCAGCGCGGTGAGGTCGTCGGTGGTCAGCAGCGGCGCGGTGTTCGTCGTCATCATGAGCCTCCCTCTGCTTCGCTTGTCCCGCGACGATACCACGCCGCGCCGGGCGCGCGCCACACGTTTCCCGCCGCCGCCCGGCGTGCGCTAAACTGTGGGCAAAGCACGGCTCGGAGCGCGAAAGAACCCGCGGGGTGATGCCCTTGACCCTGGAAGAGAAGCTGAAGAACCTGCCCACGTCGCCCGGCGTCTACCTGCACAAGGACGCCGGGGGGAAGATCATCTACGTCGGGAAGGCGAAGAACCTGCGCAACCGCGTGCGGTCGTATTTCCAGTCGGGGCGCGGGCACGACCGGAAGACGAGGGAGCTGGTCAGGCGCATCACCGACCTGGAGTTCATCGTCACGGACACGGAGGTCGAGGCGCTCGTCTTAGAGTCGAACCTCATCAAGCAGCACAAGCCGCGCTACAACGTGCTCTTGAAGGACGACAAGCAGTACCCGCACCTCAAGCTCACGGTCTCGGAAGCCTTCCCGCGCGTGATGATCACGCGGCGCATCCAGCGCGACGGCGCGCTCTACTTCGGGCCGTACCTGCCCGCGAGCCTCGCGCGCCGCACCATCGACCTCATCAACCGCACCTTCCAGCTCCGCACCTGCGACATCGACATCGACGGCAGGCTCCCGCGCCCCTGCCTCGAAT
>DASVWB010000274.1:0-1810 GCA_036389815.1 Pyrinomonadaceae bacterium
CGTCACGCCGTCGGCGCCCGTCATCGTCACGCCGTTCGCCTCGCGCACGATGACCGAGTTGAACTTCCACGTCGTGCCGTCGGCGCCCGTCATCGTGACGCCGTCGGCGCCCGTCATGGTGACGCCGTCGGCGTGCGTCGCGGCGTAGGAGTTCGTGCCAGTGTAGCTGACGCCGTCGACGCTCGCGGCCGGGCGGCCGTCGGCGCCCGTCATCGTGACGCCGCTGGTCGTCGTGGTGCCGGTGATGCCGTTGACCTCGAAGGCGAGGAGCCCGTCGGCGCCCGTCATCGTGACGCCCGAGACGTTGTCGTAGTAGACGCCGTCGGCGCCGGTCAGGAAGAGCCCCTGCGTGCCGCGCACGACGATGCCGGCGGCGGCGGGCAGCGGGCACAGGAGGGCGACGACGAGGGACAGGGCGGCGGCACGGCGGAGGGCGTGCGGGGTCTTGATTTGAAACATTTTAGGGGGTTTGGGACTTTTGCTGTTTCCGGCCCGCGACCCGGGAAAGGGCCCGCGTCGGGGGCAGACACTTGCGAGGTTGGCGCGCCGTAAAACGGCCTTGGAGTTGTACATCGTCGGTAAGAGCGAAGTGTTACGGATTTCTTGTGATTTACTTTTGGCTTTGTCACCGCGCCTTTTACGGCAAGCCGGACTTCACTTGAGCAGCTCTTTGTAGACCCTCTGCGTCTCGGCCGCCGGCTCGACGCCCAGCTCCCTGCGCAGGAGTTTGCGCAACGTCTCGAACTGCTCGCGGACGGCGACGCGGTTCCCCTGCGCGGCGTGCGCGCGCATGAGGTGGCAGTGCACGTCCTCGCGGAAGGGGTCTTCGCGAAGTATGCGCTGCGCGAGCGTGAGCGCGCGCGCCCAGTCCTCGGCCTTCTGTGCGGTCTGCGCGAGTATTTCGAGTATGCGCAGGTACTGCTCGCGGCAGTAGGTGCGCTGCTCCTCGACCCACTCGTCGTAGGAGCCCTGCATGAACTCGCCGCGGTAGAGCGCGGCGGCCTCCTCGTAGGCGCGCGCCATCGCTTCCGTGTCGCGCGTGCGGCGCGCGGCGTCGCCCTCGGCGACGAGCCGGTCGAACCCCTCCGTGTCTATCTCGTAGGAGAACTCGGGGTTGAGCTGGTAGTCGCCGTCGCGGTAGAGCAGGAAGTTCTGCTTCAGGGGCTGGTTGCTGTTGAGCGCCTTGCGTATGTGCGAGATGGTCGGGTGGAAGTTCCGCTCGACGGAGCCGAGGTCGGACTCGCCCCAGAAGGTGTCGATGATGGCGTCCTTCGAGACGCGGCGGTGGCGGCGCGAGGCGATGAAGCAGAGGATGTCGCGCGCGCGCCGCGTCACCCACGCGTCGGCCGCGAGCGGGCGCGCGGGGTCGCGGAAGATTTCGACCGCGCCGAGCATGCGGACGGTCAGGTCGGCGGCCGGCCCCTGCTGTACGACGACGAAGGCGGGGCGCTCGGCCGTCGCCGCGGCGCGCGCCTCGGCCTCGCGCGCGGGTAACTGCTCGCGCAGGTCGGCCGGCAGCAGCTCCGCCGCCTCCGTGCCGGAGAAGACCTGCGGGTAGGCGGCCACCCAGCCGCGCAGCCAGTACTCGTAGTCGTAGCGCGCGGCGAGGTCGAGCGCGCGGCGCAGGTGGTGGAGCGTCCCGGGCTCGTCGCCCGCGGCGTGCTCGCAGACGGCGAGCAGCATCGCGGCCGGCGCCTCGTTGCAGTAGACGCCGTGCGCGCGGAAGTATTCGAGCGCGGGCTGGAGGTCGCGGCGCGCCTCGTCGAACTTCTCCTGCGCGATGAGCACGCGCGAGCGGGCGATGGTCGCG
>DASVWB010000275.1:0-3286 GCA_036389815.1 Pyrinomonadaceae bacterium
GCGGCCGGCGCGGCCGTGCGCTGGCCGGCGGCGGCGGCCGGCGGGGCCGGCGTGCGCGCGGGGGCCGGGCGCGGCCGGCGGGTCTGTGCGTCGGCTGTGAGCTGGAGGCTTAGGGCGGCGAGCGTCGTGAGAGCAATCTTCCTGAAGGGCACGAGCGACTACCTTTCTTCCCTGTCCGGGTCTGTGGGTTGGTTCTGTTGTTCGACTAGTTCGAGCAGCACGCCGCCGGCCGCGGCGGGGTGGACGAAGGCGACGAGGCAACCGCCCGCGCCCGCGCGCGGCTCCTCGTCTATGAGCCGGGCGCCTCCGGCTTTGAGGCGCGCGAGCGCCGCGCGGATGTCCGGCACGCGGACGGCGACGTGGTGGATGCCGGGGCCGCGCTTCTCAAGGAATTTGGCGACGGGCGAGGCCGGCCCCGTCGGCTCCAGAAGCTCGACGCGCGGCTCGCCGGCGGGCAGCATCGCGACGTGGACGCCCTGCTCCTCGACCGTCTCCGTGTGTTTGACTTCGAGCCCGAGCGCGTCGCGCCAGAAGCCGAGCGACTCCTCGATGCTGCGCGTGGCGATGCCGATGTGGTCAACTTTCATGTTCGTTGCGTCGGGTGACTTTGAAACTCACTTCGTCAGCAACTCTTCGACGGCCGAGTACGGGTCGCGGCGCTTCTCCGCGACCTCCGCGGCGAGCGCGTCGAGGCGCTCGCGCGCGCCGTCCGCTTCGAGCGCGCGCGCCAGCAGGCGCTCGCGCAGCAGTTCGAGTATGCGCCAGCGCGCGACGGCGCCGCGCCGCCCGTGCGCGCCCGGCGCGCCCCTCTGAAACTCGCGGTAGCTCTCGACCGCCGCGGCCAGCTCCTCGATGCCCTTGTTCTCCGTCGCGACAGTCTTGACTATCGGAGGCGACCACATGTCGGGCCGGTGCGCGAGCGAGAGCAGCGCCTCAAGCTCCTTCTCGGTCCGCAGCACGCCGTCGCGGTCGGCCTTGTTGATGACGAAGACGTCGCCGATCTCCATGATGCCGGCCTTGATGGCCTGGATGTCGTCGCCCATGCCGGGGACGAGCACGACGACCGAGCAGTCCGCCGTCTTCACTATCTCGACCTCGTCCTGCCCGACGCCGACCGTCTCGACGACGACCTTCTCGAAGCCGGCGGCGTCGAGGATGGCCACGGCGTCCACGGTCGCGCGGGCCAGGCCCCCGAGGTTGCCGCGCGTCGCCATCGAGCGGATGAAGACGCCGGGGTCGAGGCCGAGCGCCTGCATCCGGATGCGGTCGCCGAGGATGGCGCCGCCCGAGAAGGGGCTCGAAGGGTCTACGGCGACGATGCCGACGCGCTCGCCGCGCGCGCGGTAGAGGCCGGCGAGCCTGTCCACCAGCGAAGACTTCCCCGCCCCGGGCGAGCCCGTGATGCCGACGACCAGCCCCCGCCCCGTGTGCGGGAAGACCGCCTTCATCAACTCCGACGCGCCCGCCGCGCCGTCCTCGACGACCGAGATGGCGCGCGCCACCGCGCGCGGCTCGCCCGCGAGCACCCTGTCGATGAGTTGCGCGCCCGACATCTCCCGGCCTTCTAACACCCCTCGCTCTTCTCGACGAACTTCACGAGCTTCAGGTCGCCGCCGTCCCACTCGTAGTAGTAGAGCCCCTTCTTCGGCTCCGACTTGTCGCGCTCGCTGTAGGGGTAGCCGGACATACGGATGAGGCGGCTCCCCTTCCGGAACTGTAGCGCCTCTTCGAGACTCTCCACCGGCTTGTCCCCGTAGTAACAGGCGATGAAGCCGTCCAGCTCTTTGGGGAAGAAGACCTCGCCGGTCTTCGCGTCGATGAAGGCCGTCTGGAGGCAGCCCGTCCCGCAGCTCCACGTGTGGAGCTTGTAGTGGCCGGCGAAGTTGACGGCGCGCCGCGCCCCCTCGCGCAGCCGCGTGCGGTAGCCGCGCGCCTCGCGGGTCGTCAGCTTCAGCGCGGCCGCACGCCCCTTGAAAGCCGCCGCGGGGTAGCTTTTGAAGTCGGGCGCCGCGCCGTCCTGCGCGGGCGCGGCCGCGGAGAATAAGCAGACGCAGAGGGCCGCGAGTAAAAGTTTGATTTTCAAAAGTGCGAGGTCTCCTCTTTCAATCGTCAGGTGTTGCTGCGAATCAGCTCTTTTATTCCGGCCGGCGCGCAGCCTCTCGCCGCGCGCCGGGCGGGGCCGCCAAAAACGGTCTTCCGCCCCATCGAAATTCAGGCGGCCGGCGGACGCTTCTTCAGCAAATCCACGTCCGCGCGCAGGTCTAACAGCGCACTTCCGACAACGTCAAATTTAGCGTCCATCTTCTCAAGACGCGCCTCGATCTTATCGAGCCGCGCGAGCACAGCCTCCCACATCGGGCGCGTATCGTGGAGCCTCGCGTCAACCTTCTCTTCCAGGCTGGCCAAGCGCGTGTCCATTCAGTCGAAGCGTCGGCTCAGACTCGCCAGCTCCCGCAGGACGCGAATCTCGAACGGGGTGCTGCCTTCGAATCTTTCAGTTTTCTCTTCACTCATCGGAACGTCTCCTTAAGTTCGGGCGTTGCGATTAAGGGCATGTTCCGGGCAGCCGACAGTCGTTACGGGTTGCTGAGAATCTGTTTGGCGATGACGAGGCGCTGGATTTCGCTGGTGCCCTCGCCGATGGTGCAGAGCTTGGAGTCGCGCCAGTACTTCTCGGGCGGGTAGTCCTTCGTGTAGCCGTAGCCGCCGTGTATCTGGATGGCCTCCTCGCTCACCTTGACCGCGACCTCCGAGGCGTAGAGCTTCGCCATCGAGGACTCCTTCGTCGTCTTGCGGCCGGCGTCCTTCAGCGCCGCGGCGCGGTAGGTCAGGAGCCGCGCGGCCTCGATCTGCGTCGCCATGTCGGCGAGCTTGAACTGGATGGCCTGGAAGTTCGAGATGGGCTGGCCGAACTGCTGGCGCTCCTTCGAGTAGCGGACGGCCGACTCGAACGCGCCCTGCGCGATGCCGAGCGCGAGCGCCGCAATCGAGATGCGCCCGCCGTCCAAGACCTGCATCGAGTGGATGAAGCCGAGCCCCTCGGGGCCGAGCCGGTTCTCGTCCGGCACCTCGCAGTCCTCGAAGATGACGCTGGCCGTCTCGGAGGCGCGCAGGCCCAGCTTGTCCTCCTTCTTGCCGGGGCCGAAGCCCTTCATGCCCTTCTCGAAGATGAAGGCCGTGATGCCCTTCGAGCGCATGGCGCGGTCGGTCGAGGCCATGGCGACGCAGGTGTCGCCGTGGATGGCGTGCGTGATGAAGTTCTTCGAGCCGTTGACGACCCAGCCGC
>DASVWB010000276.1:0-6729 GCA_036389815.1 Pyrinomonadaceae bacterium
CGCGCGCCGCGTGCGCCGCGGGCAGGAGCCCCGGGTCGCGCGCCGCGGCGGCGCACGTCTCTATCTCGGCCCTGAAGGCCGCGTAGGCGGCCCCGTCCCGCGTCGCCGTCCGCAGCGCGTCGAGCGAGAGCACGTTGGTCGTGCCCTCCCAGATGGAGAGCACCTGACCGTCGCGCAGAAGGACGGGGAGCCCCGTGTCCTCGACGTAGCCCGCGCCGCCGAACGCCTCGACCGCCTCGCTCGCAGCCGCCACGGCCGCGCGCGCCGTCGTCAGCTTAACGACCGGCGTCAGGAGCCTGAGCAGGCGCACGAACGTCTCGTTCAACTGCCCCGCCTCGTCGCGCCCCGTCAGCTCGGCCGCGCGGAAGGCGAGGTGGAGCGCCGCCGCCGACTCCGCCTGCATCCACGCGAGCGTGTCGGCGTGCAACGGCTTCTCCGAGAGCTTCGAGCCGAAGGCCGTGCGCCTGCGCGAGTAGTCGAGCGCCAGCGCCACGCCGCGCCGCATCAGGGACGCCGCGCTCACAGCGTTCCAGAGCCGCGTCACGTTGAGCATCGGCGCGATGTCGCGCACGCCCTCGGCCGTCCCCTTCACGAGCACGGCCGGCGTGCCTTCGAGCGTCAGCTCCGCGGTCGGCACCTTGCGCGTGCCGAGCTTATCCTTGAGGCGGTCGATCCTGAACCCGCGCGGGCGCCCCTCGGCGTCGCGCGTCTCGACGAGGAAGAGTGCGAGGCCGCGCCCGCCCGGCCCGTTCCCCTCGGGGCGCGCGAGCGTCAGCGCGACCTGAGACGCTGCCGCCGACGTGAACCACTTGCGGCCGTAGAGACGCCATGCGCCTTCCCCGTCGCGCCGCGCGACCGTCTCCGAGAGCCCAACGTCGGAGCCGCCCGAAAGCTCCGTCATCCACTGGCCGCTCGTCCAGAACTCGGCCGGGTCGCGCGAGACGAGGTGCGGCAGGACGCGTTCGACGAGAGCCGCGTTGCCGGAAGTCTCGACGACGCGCGCCGCGCCGTCGGTCATCGCGAGCGGGCAACTGTAGATGTCGGTCGAGGGCGTGAACAGGTAGGCGAGCGCGAGCTGGCAGACGCGCGAGTGGACGCCCTGTTCGCGCTCGTAGGCGGCGGCGACCAGCCCGTACTCCGCGGCCAGACGCT
Organism: Pyrinomonadaceae bacterium; assembly: GCA_036389815.1. Lineage (GTDB taxonomy): Bacteria > Acidobacteriota > Blastocatellia > Pyrinomonadales > Pyrinomonadaceae > QHXN01. Next base: position 1,153 of record DASVWB010000276.1, read on the forward strand.
CGGCCGCGCGCCAGAGCGGCGAGACCTCTATGCGGTCAACCCTCTCGCCCCAGGCGTCCCACTGTGTGAGGCGCGGCTCGTTCAGACGGTCTGCGAGCTGCATGCGGTACAGCTCGCCGCCCGCCAGCCCGCCCATCTCGCGGAGCCGCGGCTCGACCTCGCGCAGGTAGGCGGGCGGGACGGCGCGCCGCAGGTAGGAGCGCAGCGCCGCGTCCGCGTCGAACTGGTTGCCGAGCCGCGGCGGCTCTTGTCGGAAGGTCACGTCCGGCCTCCTTCGCGCCTTGACCTGCGGCGCCCTATTTGGCGATGCTGTGGCGGACGCAATCATAACACCCGCGAGGTTAAGGATGACCGAGACGGCAAGGGCGGCGTCTGCCGCACCGACTGGAGAGATCAGGTCGCACTTCCCGGCGCTCGAACGCGTGCACGAGGGGCACGCGGTCGCGTACTTCGACGGCCCCGGCGGGACGCAGGTGCCGCGCGAGGTGGTCGAGGCGATGTCGGACTACCTCTACCGCCACAACGCCAACACGCACTGGGCCTACCCGACGAGCGCCGAGACGGACGAGCTGCTGGAGCGCTCTCGCGCGGGCGTGGCCGACTTCCTCGGCGCGTCGCCGGACGAGATAGTCTTCGGCGCGAACGCGACGACGCTCGCCTTCCACGTCTCGCGCACGCTCGGGCGCACGCTCGGCGCGGGCGACGAGATAGTCGTGACGGAGCTGGATCACCACGCCAACGTCGCGCCGTGGCAGGCGCTTGAGCGCGAGCGCGGCGTGACGGTGCGCGTCGTGCGCCTCGACCCGGAGACGGGCGCGCTCGACTGGGACGACTTCGAGTCGAAGGTCGGCGCGCGCACGAAGGTCGTCGCCGTCGGCGCGGCCTCGAACGCGCTCGGCACGCTGACCGACCTCGGGCACGCGCGCCGGCTCGCCGAGTCGGTCGGGGCCTACACGTTCGTGGACGCCGTCCACTACGCGCCGCACCGGCTGGCGGACGTGCGCGCTATCGGCTGCGACTTCCTCGTCTGCTCGGCCTACAAGTTCTACGGGCCGCACGTCGGCGCGATGTTCTGCCGGCGCGAGCTGCTCGACTCGCTCCCCTTCCCGAAGCTACAGCCCGCGCCTGACTACGCGCCCGAGGTCGCCGAGACGGGGACGCAGAACCACGAAGGGATAGTCGGCGCGGCGGCGGCCGTCAACTTCCTCGCCTCGCTCTCGCGCGGGGCCCCGACCGCGCCGCTCGAAGGCTCGGCGCGGCGCGAGCGCCTGCGCGCGGCCTTCCAGGCGCTCCACGAGCGCGGTGCGGCGCTGACGAAGTTGATGTGGGAGGGGCTTGCGGGGGTTAAAGGGGTGAGGCTCTACGGGCCGGGGCCGTACGAGCCGCGCACGCCGACCGTCGCCTTCACCGTCGCGGGCGTGACCTCGACCGAGGTGGCGCGCCGCCTCGCCGCGCGTGGCCTCTTCCTCTCGCACGGCGACTTCTACGCGGCGACGGTCGTCGAACGTCTCGGCCTCCTGCCGGAAGGTCTTGTGCGCGCCGGCTGCGCCTGCTACACGACGCGCGAGGAGGTCGAGAGGTTAATCGAGGGCGTCGGCGAGGTGGCGGGCGGCGCTTAGAGGTCTTCGCGGACGGCGTTGACGAAGTCGGCGAGCAGGCCGTAGGCGGTGCTCTTGAGGTCCGGGTCGTGCGCGACGACGGTGAGGCCGGGCAGCACGTCCAGCTCGTAGTGGAGGGCGAGCGTCGTGCCCGCGACCGAGCCGAAGGGGCCGCCCGGCTCGACCCGCTCGGGGGCGACCGAGGCCGCGACGCGCCCGCCCGCGCCGGGTCGCGCGCGCGCGACGAGCCTGTAGGGGCTACCCTCCGCGTGCGCGGCGCGCACCTCCTCGTCCTTCAGCCCGCGTATCCCTTCGCGCCGCACCTCTCCTATCTTCAGCCCCGCCCCCATCAGCACGTTCGCCAGCGCGCAAGCCTTGACGGCCGCGTCCCAGCCGTCCACGTCGTGCGCGGGGTCGGTCTCGGCGATGCCTAACTCCTGCGCGCGGCGCACGCCCTCCTCGTAGGTGCCGCCCGCGGCTATCTCGTCGAGGACGACGTTCGTGGTGGAGTTGACCACGCCGCTGAAGGAGAGCAGCCGCGCCGCGGGGAGCGAGCCGCGGAAGAGCGAGAAGACGGGGCAGTCGGCCACCGTCGCCTCGAACATGAAGCGCCGGCCGCGCGAGCGCGCGAGTTCCGACAGCTCGCGGTAGGCGTGGACTATCGTCCCCTTGTTCGCCGTGACGACGTGCGCGCCGTGTTCGAGTCCGGCGCGGACGTGCGAGACGGCCGGCTCGCCCGTCAGAGGTTCGAGCGAGGTCGTCTCGAAGAGCACGTCACATCTCGCGGCCGCGAGCCACTCGGCAAGGCCGCCCGGAACCAGAGAGGCGCGCGCCGGCGCTCGGCCCGGAGTCAGTCCCTCCAACTCTTCCGCCGCGAACCCTTCGGGCGCGGCGAGCCTGCCCAGCCGCCGCGTCGCCACGCCCGTCACGCGCCAGCCCGTCCCGAACCCGTCGCCGAGCGCCCCCCTTTTCTCTTCGAGCAGGCGGACGAGCGCGCGCCCGACGTTGCCGAAGCCGAGCAGGCAGAGGTTGAAATTTTTCATGTTGCTTTTCCGCACGCGTTGCGCGATGCTCTGGGGACACAAACGCTCCTCGAAAACTTTTTACCACGCGAAGAGAGGCTGGAACCAACATGGCGCGAAGAGAGCTGCGCGGGGGCCGTACGTTCGGCCGCAGGGAGTTCGTGCGGGCAGGTGTGGCGGGCGGCGTCGGGGCCGCGCTGGCCGGCGGCCTGAAGCCGGAAGCGGCCGCGCGCGCGCTGGCCGTGCTCGCGGGCGAGCCGCAGGGCGCGGGCGGGCGCTTCGACTGGGAGGAGCTGACCGTCCGCGACGCGCAGGCGGCGATGCAGTCGGGGAGGCTCACGGCGCGCAGGCTCACCGAGATGTACCTCGAACGCATCGAGCGCATAGACCGACGCGGCCCCGCGCTCAACTCCGTCATCGAGACGAACCCCGACGCGCAGGCTATCGCCGACGCGCTCGACCGCGAGCGCAAGGCGGGGCGCGTGCGCGGGCCGCTGCACGGCGTCCCCGTCCTCATCAAAGACAACATCGACACGGCCGACAAGATGCAGACGACCGCCGGCTCGCTCGCGCTCGTCGGCGCACGCCCGCGCCGCGACGCCTTCATCGTCGAACGCCTGCGCGCGGCCGGCTGCGTCGTCGTCGGCAAGACGAACCTGAGCGAGTGGGCCAACTTCCGCTCGACGCACTCTTCGAGCGGCTGGAGCGGCCGCGGCGGGCAGACCAGAAACCCCTACGCGCTCGACCGCAACCCGTGCGGCTCAAGCTCGGGCTCGGGCGCGGCCGTCTCGGCCAACCTCGCGCTCGTCGGCGTCGGCACGGAGACCGACGGCTCGATAGTCTGCCCGTCGGGCGCGTGCGGCATCGTCGGCATCAAGCCGACGCTCGGGCTCGTCAGCCGCTCCGGCATCATCCCCATCTCGCACACGCAGGACACGGCGGGCCCGATGGCGCGCACCGTCGCCGACGCCGCCGCGCTGCTCGGGGTGCTGGCCGGCTACGACCCGCTCGACGCGCCGACGCGCGCCGCGGCCGGCCGGCCCGGCACCGACTACACCAACGCGCTCGACCCCGGCGGCCTGCGCGGCGCGCGCATCGGCGTCGCGCGGAAGTTCTTCGGCTTCAACGACCAGGTGGACAAGCTGATGGCCGACGCGATTGATTTGATGAAGCGCGAGGGGGCGACCGTCGTCGACCCGGCCGACCTGCCCACGCACGGCAAGTTCGACGCGCCGGAGTTCGAGGTGCTGCTCTTCGAGTTCAAGGCCGACCTCAACAAGTACCTCGCAGGCCTAGCGCCCGGCGAACACCCGCGCACGCTCAAAGACCTCATCGACTTCAACGAGCGCAACCGCGACCGCGAGATGCCCTACTTCGGGCAGGAGCTGTTCGTCCGCGCGGAGGCCAAGGGGCCGCTCACCGACCCGGCCTACCTGAAGGCGCTGCGTTCGAGCAAGCTGCTCTCGCAGGCGCAAGGGATAGACGCCGTGATGCAGAAGAACCGCCTCGACGCGCTCATCGCGCCGACGGGCGGGCCCGCGTGGACGACCGACCTCCTCAACGGCGACCACTTCACGGGCGGGAGTTCGACGCCCGCGGCCGTCGCCGGCTACCCGAACGTGCAGGTGCCGGCCGGCTACGTCTACGACCTGCCCGTCGGCATCTCCTTCTTCGGCCGCGCCTTCACCGAGCCGAAGCTCATCCGCCTCGCCTACGCCTACGAGCAGGCGACCAAGCACCGCCGGCCGCCGCGCTTCCAGCCCTCCGCGGAGCTGCGCGGTTGAAGCCCCGCGACCCCGCCTCGAAAACTTTCGGCCGAGGAGAGGCCACCCGCCGGCGGGTGGCCTCTCTTTTGCTCATAGACATATGACAGCCAACTTTTCTACACGAAAATCATACTGTCTCAGGCTTGGACTCATGGGCCGCAGCCGGGTTGTTGCGAGTATCGGACGGAGTTCCGGCGCGACTTTCACTAATAACCGCAGGGAGAGGACAATTTAATGGCAGAAACGACAGGTTCAGCGACGGGACGTTCGAAGATGGTGACCGGACTGTTTAGGGACAGGGAGAGCGCCGAGCGCGCCTACGGCTCCGTGACCACGCGCGGCTACAGCGACAAGGACGTTAACCTTTTGATGTCCGACGAGACGCGCGACAAGCACTTCACGGCCGACGGCCGCGAGACGGAGTTGGGCAACAAGGCTCTGGAAGGCGCGGGCACGGGCGCGGCCATCGGCGGCACCGTCGGCGCGACGCTCGCCGCCATCGCGGCCATCGGGACGACGCTGGCGCTGCCCGGCCTCGGCCTCCTCGTCGCCGGCCCCATCGCCGCGGGTCTCGCGGGCGCGGGCGCGGGCGGCGCGACGGGCGGCATCATCGGCGCGCTCGTCGGCGCAGGCATCCCCGAGGAGCGCGTCAAGCACTACGAGGAAGGGCTCAAGGAGGGCGGCATCCTCATGGGCGTCACGCCCCGCTCGGACGAGGACGCCGAGTACTTCGAGCGCGAGTGGAAGACCCACCGCGGCGAAGAGGTCTACCGCTAGAGCCGCGCCGTCGGACACGGCCTTAACAGTTTGGGAGGAATCATGCGACGGACATTAAGTTTACTCTGCCTGCTCGGGGTCGGGGCCTGGGGCGCGGCCTGCGGCGGCGGCGACGCGAACACCAACGCCAACGCCGCCAACGGTAACGCCACGCGCAACGGCGTGGTGGACACCAACGCCAACGTGCCGAAGAACCTGAACGCCAACAGCGCCCCCTCCAACGTCGGGGTGCTGACGAACGACAACGGCAACAAGAACACCGACGGCGTCAGCACGACGAACGGCGGCGGGAACCGCAACGCCAACGCCAACGGCAACCGTAACGCGAACGGCAACGGCAACCGCAACTCGAACCACTGAGCGGCCGGGCGCTCCGCAACCGCGCGCGAGGGGCGCGGGACGCTTCGAAGCGTC
>DASVWB010000277.1:0-88726 GCA_036389815.1 Pyrinomonadaceae bacterium
GAAACTGCCTGAGGCGGAAATGCAGATGCTACAGCGCGAGCTGGGTAGCGATCTCGATAAGATCGTCGACATAAGCGACGATGTTTATATCACTGCCGTGAGGTGTAACACTGCGGATGACGTAGCGGACTTTATCGACGAACTGGAAAGATTGGCGTCGAGTGCCGCGGATGAGGTGTGGGCCTATCTTGGGTCCAACGAATTCACCACGACCATGTTGATTAACGCCGCCTGGCTGGGCGAGGTAAAGGCGGCGTCCCCGAACTGGGAGAGAACACTTGAGGTCCTCGATAAAGTGGCCCAGGTGGCACTGGTCAGGGGCGTTGATAATCTTGCCGCGGCGGCGTATCAAACGAAGGCAATCGTCCTGAAGGAGCATGCCGAGGGGTTGGGAGACGCCGTAGAGGTAATAAACGAAGGCGTCCGGCGGTTAAGGTATCCACACCCGGTTTTACAGGATTACCTCGCCAAGATTCACATGCTCGACGGACGGTACGCGGAAGCCATCGAGGTCTGGAGGCAGATCCCGCCCGAAGACGAAGACAGACAAACCAGCATGCGGGTCTTCTCGCATAACGACGCACTGAAGTGCGCCGGGGGCTTGTCCGACTGGCGCGCCGTCGAGGACTTGGCCTTGGAAGGTGAGAAAGTCGCCCGCAGGTTGTGTCACATGGGGGACGTGGTCGCCGTAGGCTTCTTGGCGGAACACGCGCTGGCGGTTTGGAAGTCCGGTGGCGTAAAGCGGGGACTGGATGCGTTCGCCGCGGTTGCCGGGGAGATGAGGTCGCTGCCCGACCCCAGCGACGACTTGAAGTCCTATACGTTGCTCATGAGAATCGGTTACGCCGTTAAGTGGCTCGCGGGAGACAGTGGCGTTGAGGTAAAAGGGGCGGAGCCGCGACCCGGCTTATTCAGTGATTATAAGAATCAGGAGATTACGAGAGAGAAGGAATTTCCGCCCGGGTCGGCCGTCCTGCTTCTCCAAATGGAGATCGAGCAACTGAAATTAAAGCATTCGTTACGTTCACTCTCGATTGGGCAGTTGATCTCCCACTACGCAAAGTTCTCGGCCTATTCAAAAGAAGTCGCCGGGCGGCTGAACGCCCCCATCACGGCATCTTTCGACCCCCCGATGATCCGCGCTTTAGTTTTCGCGGCGCTCGTAAATTGGCTCGGGAAGGACAAGCCCTTCACTTTACCGGTGGGCACGTGGAAGGAAGACGCCAAGTCAAACGGGCTCCTAGATTCCGACCTGGACGGTTACTTCGATTTCTTAGGGCGCGCGCTAGATGAAGAAGATGGTTGCCTAAGAAAATCGTTGGATGAGCCCGAGGAGCCGGCCGAAAGAAGACAGATCGCGTCGGCGGTCTTATCACACCGCAGATCCCTCAGCCCCGAAGTCCGCTTTATCGCGAACGCGCATTTAGTCCTCACCGAAAACGCCTGCGCGATGTGGCGCGGGGAGACCGAAGAGTCCGTCGCTAGATTGATCGCGGACGGCTGGAAGTCTGTTACTGAACAGCAGCGGTTTTCTCTGTCAGCCCCTTCCCTCACTGTGCCGAACATCTTATCGGCGCTTCATGACGACTCGGCCTCCGGACTCAGAAAAGCGGCGAGGGTGCTCCTTGCCGCCCAAGCCGCCGTGAGCGTTAGACTCTCGCAGGAAGTTATCGCCCGGATGTCGGAACTTGCTAAGTGACGGCGGCGGCGCGCAACGCCTGTCGGAAAATTCATCGGCGTGGTGAAAAGCCGCGCCGGTGGGTGCGCAAGGTAGCTCTTCAGGATTAGCCGGCACCACTTCACGGACACGCGTTAGAGGCGTATACTGACCCGGCCCGGGGGCTTACCCCGGGGCTTCACCACGGTTGACTCGCACCCGCCTTTCGGAGTCGCTCGCAATGAAAAAAATGAACCGTCTCGTTCAGGCTGTCCTCCTGATGGTCATCGCGCTCTTGTGTGACGCCGGCGCCCAGACGCCCCCCGTCGAGACGGAGACTACCGTCGCCGAGACGGCCTATAACGTTGTGCAGTCGTACGGCGGCAAGCTGAAGGTCGGCGTCGCCGTGGTGGTCGAGAATCCCTTCGAGGACAAGTTCGCGTCGCGACCGACGGTCAGAGTCACTCTCAGGGCCGCGGACGGCTCGGTCATCACCACCCGGGAGGTGAGTTCCGCCGGCATCCCGCCGAAACATCGGATCGCTTTCTGCGAATCGCTCTACGCGGACGAGATGCCGGCGAAGGTGGAGTTCCGCCCGCTGGACGCCGGCTACGAGGCGACCGCGTTCAGGCCCTCCGAATTCCTGCCGTTCGAGCTAGTGGGGGTGCGTGCGCGCGACGACGGCGGCCGGCTGCGCGTCACCGGCGAGATCAGAAACCCCTACCCCGGCGAGACGGGGGCGTGGATCACCCTACTGTTCAGGGACGGTAAGGGGAGACTGCTCGGCGGGCACACGAAGTACGAATCGACCATCACAGCCGGCGACCTCACGCCCTTCGAGTTCTACGTTGACGCCGACGAGATACCTCCCGAGACGAAGTCGGTCGACCGGGTGGTGTTCAACCACAACAACTATCAGCGTTCCTGGCAGAAGCTGCTCCGGCGTTAGGGCGATTACCCCGGCGTGCGCCGGCCAGATTAAAGGGCGGGTGCATTTTACGATACGGGTTCTCCCAACAGTTGGAAGTATTCGGTAAGGCACCCGTCGTGGTAAAGTGGGTGCCGCCTTCAATTTGCACTTTTCCATATAACTGTTGATGGATAACCTACTGCTGTCGAATTTACCGGGCGAAGCCCTCGCATCCCTGCGCCCTCACTTCGAGCGTGTCTCGCTTCGCCACGGGCAACACGCCATCGTGCCTGACGAGTTCATCCGCCACTTCTACTTCCCCCTTAATTGCCTGCTCTCGATGGTGACAACGATGAGTGACGGCGCGTCCGTCGAGTGCAACACCGTCGGGCGCGAGGGCACAAGCGGCATCCCCGTCCTTCTCGACGCCGGGACGACCACCATGCCCACCTTCTGCCAGGTGCCGGGGGAGGCCGTTAGGGTGAAGGCGGAAGTGGTCAAACAAACTTATGAGGACAACAGGGACGTGCGGAAGTATTTCAACCGCTACATCCACACCGTCATCGTCAACGGCTCGCACTCCGCCGCCTGCAACCGCCTCCACGGGTTGGAGGAGCGCCTCGCCCGCTGGCTGCTGATGTCGAGTGACGGCATCGGCTCCGACGGAGTGGCCCTGACGCACGAGTACCTCGCCGTGATGCTCGGCGTGAGGCGCGCGGGCGTGACCGAGGCGGCCGTGAAGATGAAGGAAGCCGGGCTGATTAACTACAAGCGAGGCGACATTCAGATACTCGACCGCGCGCGGCTTGAGGCGGAGTCGTGCGAGTGCTACGAGAGAACGAAAGCCGAGTACAAGCGCCTGTTTACAAATTAGCCGCGACCCGTCGGCCTCATGACTCCTGCCACGTTCGCCCTTTAAGGGGTGAGACCCGCTCTAACAGGTTACGCAGTTGGCCGGGGTCTTCGCCGAGGTAGAAGATCCAGTCATTCCCGCCGGCATTTACGTCCGTACCTTCCACGTCCTTGCCGTACTTCCCGGCCATCACGACCAGCGGCGTGTCGCCATTATGCTTCGCGTGCCCGCGCATCCGCCGCCCGAGATCTAACGCGTCTTCGGTGCTATTGCCTAGCGGGCCGAGCAGGATTACATCCGCCCTGGCTAGTCCGTATTCGGCGTCCTCAAGCGCCTCCTCAACGTCCTCTGCCACTAACACCCTGTAGCCGCTCGCCCGCAGGCCCTGCTTTAACAGCCGGCGCGTGTCGTCGTCCGACTCGATGAAAAATATAGTTCCCTGTTCCGTGCTCATTGAATACTCCCTTGCAGGTGTCGGTTAAGAAGATTAGACAGTTGCCCCAGGTCGAGAGGCTTCTGCGCGTAGTCGTCGCAGCCGGCCGCGAGCGCGCTCGCACGGCTCCCGGAACTGTGGAGCGCGGTGAAGGCGATGATGACCACGCCGCACTTCTCCGCCATCCCGCGGATCATGCGGGTCGCGTCGAGCCCGTCGAGGACGGGCATCGTGATGTCCATCAGGATCAACGCCGGGCACTCCTCGCCCACCGCCTCGACGGCCTCCTGCCCGTTCGAGGCTTCGATGACCTGGTAACCCAGATGCGTCAGTTGCATCCGCAATACCTCGCGGATGTCTTCCGAGTCATCGACCACCATGACGGTCGGGCGCGCCTCAGTCGTGCTCATGCTTTCCCCTTGTGCGGACTGCGGGCCGGCGAAGACACCGAGGCCCGCGAACGTTCACGCCATTAAGGGTGCTCGCTGGGGAAAGATTAAGGCTGGAGCGGGAGGCTTCCTGGTTAGGGTTTGAGCCTAGGGCTGAAGGATTAACGTTTCGGCAGAAAACAACTTAATAAAAGCAGTGTACCTTACCCGGCGGCGGCGAGTAAAGGTCATATGCCCGAATGTGGGCATATAGCCATATGCCCGAAAAAGCGACATATGGCCTAACGCGTGATAAGATGGAGCCGTATTTAAGCCATACCGTTCTTTTAGAATCCAACTTTCGACATCGGGACTTGCCCGAACACGGGCATCTCCTCTTGCCGTCGGCTGTGTTCACACACGCTACCCGGTCAAGAAGGAGATGTGCCCGTGCCCAAAACCGCCAAATCGTCACCGCCCTGGAATAAGATTCTCGCCGCCCTACCCGATAAAGAGTACCAGCGCCTGCTGCCCCGCCTGACGCCCGTCTCCCTGAGCCTGGGTGAAACCCTCTACGAGATGGAGGGCAGCATCAGGCACGTCTATTTCCCCAACAGCTCCGTCGTCTCGCTCGTCACCCACATGGAAGAGGGGACGAGCGTGGAGGTGGGCCTGATTGGGGGCGAGGGGATGGTCGGCCTCTCCGTGGTGATGGGGGACGACGTCTCGCAGAACCACGCCGTCGTGCAGATCGCGGACGGGGCGATGCGGATGACGACGGCCGCGCTCAGGGCCGAGCTGAGACACGGGGGCAAACTGCAAAGCCTGTTGCTGCGCTACTCGCTCACCCTGCTCAAACAGGTCTCGCAGACGGCGGCCTGCAACCGTAACCACAACATGGGGGAGAGGCTCGCGCGCTGGCTGCTGCTGTGCCAGGACCGGGTCGGCGGCAGCGAGCTAAGGCTGACGCAGGAGTTCCTGGCGCAGATGCTCGGCACGCGCCGCTCGCGCGTAAGCGAGGCGGCGATCATCCTGCAACGCGCCGGGCTGCTCCGCTACTCGCGCGGGATAATTACTATCTTGGACAGAGAAGGATTAGAGGAGTTCGTGTGCGAGTGCTACCGGGCTGTCAAGGCCGAGTTCGACCGTCTGTTCAGTCGTTAAAAGAGGCAAGTCAACTCAGTGCAGAGTAAAGAAAGATGAATGCCACGCTTGAACCTTTTTGCGGAATAACGAACGGAGTGGGGCGTCTGATTTCAGCTCTGTGAAGCGGCGACCCTGCGTCAAGTATTTTCTTTCCTCTCTAGTCTCGACACACGTCTCCTCCGACTCGACGAGGCTTGTCTCAACACTCTGTCCGCGCTCTCCTGTGGTGACTCATTGGTCACGGCGCATGATGGGGTTCGGTAGGGCGGCGGCACCATTCAATTCACGGCTCTCATAAAGAGGCCAGCCGTTATCACGTGCTCGCCGCCCTGTCTGTTAAGCCTGCCGGGTGAAGATCACGATGTGTCGAGGGGGCACTACGCCGCGGCTGCGGCAGGCTCCGCGATACCTCGCTTGAGGGCCTGCGGGTCGAACTCCGTCCCGTCCCGCCACATCGCGTAGAGTATACCGGCCAGCTTCCTCACCAGAGCGGCGCAGGCCCTGGCTCTGCCACGGCGGGCGGCGATCCTCATCGCCCAGTCGTAGAGCGCTTCGTTCTTCGCGTTGCGCCACCGCAGCAGTGCCCACGCGGCCTCGACCAGCAGTGTCCTCGCCCGACCCCCTCCAGCTTTACTGATACGTCCCTTCCGCTGCCGCTCGCCGGAGCTGTACTCGCGCGGGACGAGACCGAGGTACGCCCGCACCTGCTTGGCCGCGCCGAACCTGGTGGCGTCATCGATGGTCGCGGCGAAGGTCGTGGCCGTCACCGGCCCGACACCGGGAGCCGTGCAGAGCCGCCTGACCACTTCGTCCTCTCGGACGATCTGCTCCAACCCGTCGTCGGCCTCTGCGATCTGGCGGTTCAACATCTTCAGGCTCTCAAGGAGCGGGGCGATGACCTGCATGACGTGCGCGGGCAGATTAGCTGCCTCGACGCGGGCGCCGAAGTTGTTTGAGCCGCCGGTCGCGATGCGGCAGCCCTCCCGGCGCGCTAACGAGCCGATCAGCGAGATGTACTTCGAGCGGGTGCGCACGAGTGTTGACCTGACGAGGAGCTGTGACCTGACCCGGCGTTGGCGCTCGGAGGTGCGGTGCGCGTGATGGTAGGCGCCGAGGCGGCAGGCTTCGCACAGGGCACGGGCATCCCTCTTATCGGTCTTGATCTTCTTGTCGCGGGTGGCGTACATCGGCGCGAAGTTCGGATCAGCGACAATAACCTCGTGGCCGAGGCCCTCAAGGTGCTGCGCAGCCCATTCGCTCTCGGTCGAGGACTCGACGAGGATGCGCGCCGGCGGCTTTCCGGCGAACACCTCATCGAAGCTCGCCCTAGTAGACTTAATGCGGCGCTCGGTCATCTCACCCCCTTCTGAAAGGATGCAGATCTGGCTGGAAGTTTTGTGCAGGTCGATGCCGACGAAGTCCATGGCTGGCCTCCTCTAAAGCGGGTATCATCCGCGTGTTCAAAGAGCAGGGCATTATGCCGCAGCGCGGCGGCCAGCCGCTTCATCCCATTCAATTCTGAAGAAGCAGAGTCTTACTTCCGCGTGGCCGACATACCCATAAATAGTCGCCCCCGCCCGCCCCGACATCACTTCACTTCCTCAGGGTGACTCAGACTCTCGCCACGGAGCCTCCGTGTTCGAGGCGAGTTCGCAGCCTCGAGATGTCGCGGTGCGGAGGGTCGCCGAACAGCTTCTTGTAGTCGCGGCTGAAGTAGGCCGGGTCCTCGTAGCCGACGCGGTGCCCGGCGCTCGCCGCGTCCAAGTCTTCGCCGAGCATCAGGCGGCGCGCCTCCTGGAGCCGGACCTGCTTCTGGAACTGGAGCGGGCTCATCGAGGTGACGGACTTGAAGTGGTGGTGGAAGCCCGAGACGCTCATCCCGCATTGGCGCGCGACCTCCTCGATCCTGAGCGGCTCGTGGTAGTGCTCGCGCAGGTGCCCGATGGCCCGCGAGATGCGGCCGGTGTCCCCCCGAGAAGTTGCCACGAGGTGGCCGAGGCGAGCCCCCTCCCCCCCCGCCACGAGGCGGTAGACGATCTCGCGCTTGATGAGCGGGGCGATGACCTTCTGTCCCACGGGCTCGTCGAGAAGTCTGACGAGCCGGACGACCGCGTCGAGCAGATCCGCGCCGACCGGGTTGACACCTATCGCCTTCACGCCGGCGTCCCCCTTTCTGGTCACGGCCTCGGCCTCCATCATGACCGAGGCGACGAGGTCGGGGTCGAGGTCGAGCGTCAGGCCGAGGTAGGGCCGCTCCTCGTCCGCCCCCTCCACCCTGAAGACTATCGGCAGGTCGACGGTGAAGATCAGGTAGTGGCCTGGGTCGTACCGGTACGCCTCCTCGCCCAGTACTACCCGCTTGCTGCCCTGGGCGATGAGGCAGAAGGCGGGCCGGTACAGGGAGTGCACCGACTCCATCGGCTTAGACAGGCGGGCCAGAAGGAGGCCGTCTAACTCCTCCAGCCTCCCGTCCTCCGGGAGGGCCCGCGCCATCCGCTCCACCAGCTCCTCCCTGTTGCTCTGTGCCCTCTGCGCCTCGCGCTTCGCAGCTCTACGGTTCATGAACTCATCTTAGCCGCCCTGTGTACTTTAACGCACGCCGAACGTAAAACCTTTGCAGGATCATACAAGAATTCAGCAGAATCGTCATATCGCCCCCCATCACGGCGCCATTAGAATCACAATTAAACAGTAACGTCCGAAAAATCTATAAAAGCCGAGGGGGGGCCGGTTTGCGCCGCCTCGGCGGGGAGTGAAGGGGCGCGTCCGGCGGAGGAAAGGGGGCGGCTTGTGGCGCCGGGTCGGATCGGCCGTTGAAGAACGGCGCGGACAAAAGGGCCTATCCGGAATGAGCCCGGCGGGCGGGGCCTCGGGGAGAAGGAAGGGGAATCATGAAAAATGTTGTGCTGAATAACGGCGTGGAGATGCCCATCCTTGGGTTCGGCGTTTTTCAGATCGCGGACCCGGCGGAATGCGAGCGGAGCGTGCGTGACGCGATAGACGTGGGCTACCGCCTCATCGACACCGCGTCTTCGTACGGGAACGAAGAGTCGGTCGGCAACGCGATCAGGCAGAGCGGCGTCGCGAGGGAGGAGCTATTCGTCACCACAAAGCTCTGGATCGCGGACACGGGTTATGAAAATACGAAGAAGGCGTTCAATCGTTCGCTGGAACGGCTTCAACTTGATTACCTGGACCTGTACCTGATCCATCAGCCGTACGGTGACGTTTACGGCTCCTGGCGCGCGATGGAGGAGCTTTACCGCGACGGCGTGATCAAAGCCATCGGCGTGAGCAACTTCCACCCGGACCGCGTCATGGACTTCCTCGTCCATCACGAGGTGGCCCCGGCGGTAAACCAGATCGAGACCCACCCCTTTCACCAGCAGGTGGAGGCGCAGAAGTTCCTGAAGGAAAACAACGTGCAGATCGAATCGTGGGGGCCGTTCGCCGAGGGGAAGAACGACATCTTCCGCAACGAAGTCCTCGCCTCTATCGCCGGCAGGCACGGCAAATCGGTCGCCCAGGTCATCCTCCGCTGGCTGACCCAGCGGGACATCGTCGTCATTCCGAAATCCGTCCGGAAGGAGCGAATGGCCGAGAACTTCCGAATCTTTGACTTCGAGCTGACGCAGGAAGATATGGACGCGATCGGGCAGCTCGACACCGGCGCGAGCCTCTTCTTCGACCACCGCGACCCGGCAATGGTCAAATTCCTCAGCGAAGCGTTACGCAATACCTGATAACCAAGACGGCAGGGCGTCGGGAGCATGAAGGGTGAAAGTGAGATGAAAAGGAATAACGACGAGGTCGACTCGAACGACCCGGAGGGCGGCGGCGTCAACCGGCGTGGGTTTATCGCGAAGACAATCTTTGCGGGGGCCGGCTTAGCCGCCGGTTCGGTCGCGTTGGCGGGTTCGCAGAATCAAGCCGGCGCTCAAACCGGAAGGCGGAATAATACGAAGGGCGCCGCTAATCCTTCGATAGGGCGGAGACGCTTGGGCAAGCTGGAGGTGTCGGCGGTCGGGATGGGTGTGCAGAACATGCACCGCAAGTACACGACCGAGGTCCCTTACCGCCCGGAGATGATCAACATCCTCCGCGCGGCGTACGACCGCGGCGTCACGTTCTTCGACACGGCCGAGGCGTACGGGCCTTTCGAGAACGAGCGGATCCTCGGCGAGGCCATCGAGCCGTTTAGAAATAAGGTCAGGATCACTTCCAAGTTCGGTTGGAATGTCGACCAGCAGACGGGACAGCGGCTCCCCGGGCTTAACAGCAAACCGGATCACATAAAGCTGGTCGTCGAAGGCTCGCTCAAGCGGCTGCGGACCGACCGCATAGACCTTCTCTATCAACACCGCGTCGACCCGGAAGTGCCCATCGAAGACGTCGCCGGGGCGGTCAAAGACCTGATGGATCAGGGGAAGGTGCTGCATTGGGGACTATCCGAGCCGGGGATTCAGACTATTCGACGCGCCCACGCGACGCTGCCGCTGACGGCCATTCAGAACGAGTACTCGATGGCGTCCCGAGACCCGGAAAGGGAAGTGATACCGCTCTGCGAAGAGTTGGGGATAGGCTTCGTGTGCTGGTTTCCTCTGGACTGCCAATTACTGACCGGCTGGGTCGACGCGAACACGCGGTTCTCACCCGGCGATCTGCGTGCGATCACCCCGAGATTCGCTCCCGAGAGCCTGGCCCAAAACATGAAGCTGGTTGAGCTGATAAAGACGTGGGCGACACGCAAGAAGGCCACCCCGGCTCAGATCGCTCTCGCGTGGCTGATGGCGCAGAAGCCCTGGATCGTGCCCATCCCGGGGACGACCGTGATGGCGCACATGGTGGAGAACAGCGGCGCGGCCGGGGTCCGGTTCACACCAGCCGAACTCACCGAGCTTAATTCGGCCGTCAGGGCGATGGAGGTCCGCGGGCAGCGCCTGCCCGACTCGGTGCTGGTCTTCTCGGGCGTCGAAGCGCCGCCGAAGAAGTGAGGATTCGCGAACCGTAAGAGCACGACGCGGAAACGTGACGATGACGAGGCAGGTCGGAAGTGCCCGCGGAGATTAACGGGACCAGGGCGGAGAGGCCGCCCTGGAAAGGAACAGAAAATACCCGCATGAAAGCATCACTTCTCGGACTGTGCTTCTTAATGGTGAGCGTGCAGGGGGCTGCCGCACAACAGAAACGAGGAGGTCCACCTGCCATGAGTAGTCCGAAGGCGCAACAGGAAATAGTCGCTCTCTCGAAAGATAAGTGGCGCTGGATGTCGGAGCGCAAAGTAGAGCCCCTGGCCGCCCTCTTCCACGAGGAGGCGGTCTTCGTCCACATGGGCGCGACCATGTCCAAGGCCCAGGAACTCGACGTCATCAGGAGCGGCGAGATCCAGTACAAGGACGTGGAGATCCAGGAGGTGTCGGTGCGGTTAATCGGCGAGACCGCCATCCTCCTGAACAAGGTCCGCCTGGTGGCCGTCGTCGGCGGGAACGAAGTCACCAACCCCTTCGTGGTCACGGAGGTGTACGTGCGGCAGAGCGGCTCCTGGAAGTTAGGCTCGCTGTCGTTCACCAGGCTGCTCACCCCTTAGCGACGCCGTTAGCAGCAAGTAGTACGAACACTTCCCATGCCCGAGGTGCGCACGAAAAGAATACCTGGGTTGTCGCTGATGATCGCGACGACCATCTGTCTTCTATTCGGCTGTTCGAGGGCGCAGCAATCCCCTGCAAATCATCAGCCGCCGCCCGGCGAGAAGAAGGTACTGATCGTGTACCTGTCCCGGACTAACAACACCAGGGCGGTCGCGGAGTTAATCCAACAGAAGGTCGGCGGCACGCTGGTCGCGCTCGAATTGGAAACGCCTTACCCGGCCGACTATAGCGCGACCGTTCAGCAGGTGGCCCGGGAGAATGAGACCGGCTACCTGCCGCCTTTGAAGACGAAGATCGACCGCATCGAGCAGTACGACGTCGTGTTCCTTGGTTTTCCCACCTGGGGGATGCAACTGCCGCCGCCCGTTAAGAGTTTTCTTCGTCAACACGACCTGAGAGGCAAGACGGTCATCCCCTTTAACACGAACGCGGGGTACGGCGAAGGGAGCAGCTTTCAGACCGTCAGGGAACTCTGTCCGCAGAGCACGGTGCTGGAGGGCTTCGTCACCCGGGGCGGGGTGGAGAGGGAAGGACAACTCCTCGTTATCAAAGAAGCGAGGGCGGAGGAAGCACGAAGAGAAGTCGAGAGCTGGTTAAAGAAGATAAAGATGCTGAAGTGAAGCCCGGTATTACAGCCGCAGGAAAGTGTAGGCGGGTGAATCATCTTCAGGGAGCAATTATGAAAAAAAGAGAACTAGGGAACGGCGGGCTAGAGGTCTCGGAGATCGGCTTCGGCGTGATGGGTGTGAGCCACGGCTACGGCCCCGCGACCGAGCGGCGGCAGGCGGTCGCGCTCGTCCGCGCGGTTTTCGAGCGGGGCGTGACGTTCTTCGACACCGCCCAGATTTACGGCGCCGAGAACGAGGAGATAGTGGGCGAGGCGCTCGAGCCCTTCCGCGACGATGTGGTAATCGCCACCAAGTTCGGCTTCGACCTCGACGCGCCCGCCGGTCAGGCGCTCGACAGCCGGCCGGAGAACATCCGGAAGGTGACCGAGGGCTCGCTCAAGCGGCTCCGCGTGGAGGCCATTGACCTCTACTACCAGCACCGTGTAGACCCGAACACTCCCATCGAGGACGTGGCGGGTACGATCAAGGAGCTAATCCAAGAGGGCAAGGTCAAGCACTTCGGCCTATCGGAAGCGGGCGTCGAGACGATCCGTCGCGCCCACGCCGTGCAGCCAGTCACGGCGCTCCAGAGCGAGTACTCGCTCTTCTGGCGTGAGCCCGAGCTGGACGTGCTGCCTGCGTGCGAGGAACTCGGGATCGGCTTCGTGCCCTTCAGCCCGCTGGGTAAGGGATTCCTCACGGGGAAGATCGACGAGAGCACGAAGTTCGAGGCTGGCGACCTGCGCGGCACCACGTTCCCGCGCTTCACGCCCGAGAACATCAAGGCGAACCTGGCGCTGGTCGAGCTGCTGAAGCAGACCGCCGAGCGGAAGGGCGTGACGCCCGCACAGATCGCGCTCGCGTGGCTGCTCGCGCAGAAACCATGGATCGTGCCCATCCCGGGGACGACGAAGCTGCACCGGCTTGAGGAGAATCTCGGCGCCGCGAACGTCGAGCTGACGGCCGACGACCTGCGAGAGATCGAGGAGGCCGCCTCGAAGATAACGGTGCAGGGCGCTCGCTACCCCAAACACCTTCAGGAAAGAGTAGGCAAGTAAGCCGGGTGCTCATTCAATATCAGGTGATGAAAGAGCGCAGCAGGGTTGGAGTGTCCGCCGCGGAATTCTGCCGCGCGGGCGCGTTGTTATTCCTGATGATATTTCTTCCGGGCTGTGTGGAAGAGGGCATGGAAGCGCAGACGAAGAGCGAGTATCTAACCACCAGGCATTCCGTCCGAGACGTCGTGAGCCACCCGGCATTCAAAGGTTTCGGCGAACTGATGCTGCCGTGGGATGACAACTCCAGTTACTACGACACGCGGCTCAGTCAGGTCGACTCGCTCATGCCGTACCACGGCCACGTCAACGCCGATGAAGTAGTGGGCGCGCTCAACCACCTGATCGACGAAGCGGGCGCAGGCCGTACTATCTTCTACGACTTCTATACCGAGCGGCAGAAGCGGGAGGACCCATCTAAAAAATATGCCGGGCTCTTCTTCTACCGCGGGAAGCCGGGGGCGCCCTTCGCCGTCGTCTGTCCCGGGGGAGGTTTCTCCTACGTCGGCTCGCTCCACGAAGGGTTCCCGCTCGCCCGCGAGATAAGTAAGAAGGGACTCAACGCCTTCGTCATCAGGTACCGCGTCGGTGAGCAGAGGGCCACCGAAGACCTGGCGGCGGCGCTCGCTTACGTCTTCAGGAACGCGGGGGCGCTCGGGGTCGGCACGCGAGGCTATTCACTGTGGGGAGGCTCCGCCGGCGCGCGCATGGTCGGCAACATCGCCTTACGCGGCGTCTCGGCTTACGGCGGCGGGGACCTCCCCAAGCCGGCCGCCGTGGTCATCGCCTACACCGGACAGTCAACCTATTCGAATGACTTCCCGCCGACGTTTATGACGGTGAGTGCTGACGACCCGATAGCGAACGTGGCGACTGTAGAAAGGCGCGTCCGGAATTTAAGAGACGCCGGAATAGAAGTCGAATACCGCGGGTACAGGAATGCCGGCCACGGCTTCGGGCTGGGCGTGGGTACGGACGCCGAAGGGTGGGTCGGGCACGCCGTCGAATTCTGGGGAAAATATTTACCCCGATAGAGGAGAGTAGGCCAGCTTATGAGCAATAACATTGAGGGGAAAGTTGTAGTCATCACGGGCGCGAGCAGCGGGCTGGGCGAGGCGACCGCCCGCCACCTCTCCGCGCAGGGCGCGACGGTCGTGCTGGGTGCGCGCCGCGCCGAGCGCCTCAAGGCACTCGTTGAGGAGTTGACGGCAGGCGGCGCGAAGGCGCTCGCCGTCGCCACGGATGTCACGGATTCCGAGCAGGTGAAGAGGCTGGTCGAGGCGGCCGTCGAGACCTACGGGAGTATCGACGTCATGCTCAACAACGCCGGGCTGATGCCGCACTCGCCGCTCGAACGCCTCAAGGTCGAAGACTGGGATCGGATGATAGACGTCAACATCAAGGGCGTGCTCTACGGCATCGCCGCGGCACTGCCCCACATGATCGAGCGGAAGTCCGGCCACTTCATCAACGTCTCCTCCGTCGCCGGCCACAAGGTCCGCCCCGGCAGCGCGGTCTACGCGGCGACCAAGAGCGCCGTGCTGATGATCTCCGAGGGCTTACGCCAGGAGGTGAAGCCTTACAACATCCGCACGACAGTCATCTCGCCGGGCGCGGTGGCGACCGAGCTGCCGAACAGCATCACCGAGACGGACGTCGCCGAAGGCATCAACAGCTTCTACGAGGAGTATGCGATCCCCGCCGACTCGTTCGCGCGGGCGGTCGCCTTC
Organism: Pyrinomonadaceae bacterium; assembly: GCA_036389815.1. Classification (GTDB taxonomy): domain Bacteria; phylum Acidobacteriota; class Blastocatellia; order Pyrinomonadales; family Pyrinomonadaceae; genus QHXN01. The sequence goes on from DASVWB010000277.1 coordinate 14,409, forward strand.
GCCATGAGCCAGCCGGAGGAGGTGGACATCAACGAGATACTGTTCCGCCCCACGCGCCAGGAGCTGTAGACGTCTCTGTTTGCCGCTGGAGGGTTTGCGGAATGCGCTGGAATCTCAAGGCGCAGACTTTCGTCGTGCTGGCGGTGTGGCTGGCGTCTTTCCCGGCGCTGGTCTCCGCGCGCGCGCAGACGGGTGCCGCAACGGCGACGCCGGCGCAGCGGACCGCGCCCGTGGTAACGACACCCGCCGCGGGCCGCTGCGCCGGGCTCACCGTCGCCGCGAGCAGGCGCCTCGAATCCGGCGCCGTCATCACCTCGGCGCAGTTCCGCCTCGCGAGCGCGCCCACGCCGCCGACGCCGGGGGTCACGCCGTCGGCCGGCCCCGCGCCGGCCATGCAGGAGCATTGCGAAGTGCTCGGTAAGGCGTTCGAGCGCACTGGCGCCGACGGCCGGCGCTACGCCATCGGCTTTCGCCTCCGGCTGCCGACGAGGTGGAACGGGCGCTTCCTGTTCCAGGGGGGCGGCGGCACCGACGGCGAGGTCCGCGACGCGACCGGTGCCGTTACGGCCGGCGCGCCCACGGCGCTCGACCGCGGCTTCGCCGTCATCGCCACCGACGCCGGCCACGACAACCGCAGGAATAACGACCCGGCGCGGCAGGGGCAGGTCGCCTTCGGCTTCGACTACCAGGCGCGGGTCGACTACGGGGAGCGGTCGCTGGAGGTCGTGGCGCGGCTGGGGAAGGTACTCGTCACCGCGTTCTACGGCCGGGCGCCCGGGCGCTCCTACTTCCTCGGCTGTTCGAACGGCGGGCGGCAGGGAATGATTTTCGCCCAGCGTTTCCCGGAGCTGTTCGACGGGATCGTCACCACGGCGCCGGGTTTCGCGCTTCCCAAGGCGTCGATCGCCGAGGCGTGGGACACGCAGGCGTTCGCCGGGCTCGCGCGCCGCATGGGGCTCGTCGACTCCACCGGGACGCCTCAGATCAACCGCACCTTCAGTGACGCCGACCTCGACCTCGTTGCGCGGGCGACGCTCGAGGCGTGCGACGCGGACGACGGCGCGGTTGACGGAATGATCGGCGATTTCGCTTCGTGCACGACCGCGCGCGTGACGCCGGCGCTCGCGAAGCGTACCTGCGCCGGCGCGAAGGCCGACGGGTGCCTGAGCGGCGACCAGGTCGCGACCCTTAACCGCGTCTTCGGCGGACCCACTAACGGGCGGGGCGAAGCGCTGTACTCTGACTGGCCGTGGGACGCCGGCGTCGCCGACGCCGGGTGGCGGATGTGGAAGCTCGGCAGCTATGACGGGCGTGGGGGGGCGTCAGCGCTGAACGTGATCCTCGGGTCGCCGTCACTGTCCGCGGTGTTCACGACGCCGCCGACCCCCGTCCCGGACGACCCGCGGGCCCACCTCGCGTACCAGCTCGGCTTCAGAATGGACGCCGACGCGCCGAAGATCTTCGCGACGTCGCCCGCGTATCCGCGCTCGAGCTGGGACGTGATCGCGGCGAAGTCCACCGACCTGTCGAGGTTCAGGCGGCGCGGCGGGAAGCTGATCGTGACTCACGGCGTGAGCGACCCGGTCTTCTCCCTCAACGACACCCGGCGCTGGTGGGAGGCGGTGAACGCGGCCGACGGGGGCCGCGCCGCCAGGTTCGTGCGCCTTTTCGCCGTCCCGGGCATGACGCACTGCGTCGGCGGGCCGGCGACCGACCGCTACGACGGCCTCGCGGCGGTCGTCGACTGGGTCGAGCGCGGGGTCGCGCCCGACCGCATCGTGGCGACGGCCGGCCCGGCGACGCCGTGGCCGGGTCGCACGCGCCCCCTCTGCCCGTACCCGCGGGTCGCGCGGTACACGGGCGCGGGGAGCATCGAGCAGGCGCAGGGCTTCGCCTGCCGCCGATGATGCCGCGGGAGGGTGACACCTTTATTCAACGAATCGGAAGGACGGAAATGAAACTTCTTGTTGCGGCCGCCTTGTCGCTATCACTGTTCGCCTCGGCGTCCGCCCAGTCCAACCAGGCGGGGGCGACCCCCGCGTCGGCCCGGGAGTCAAAGATGATCATAATCACCCGCAGGGGCTCGTTGCCCTCCCGGCAGGGGCCGGCCGAGAACTTCACCGGCTCCGTGCGCGTCGACCCCCTTTTCCAGGCGAGCGCCCCGGCTCGCGCCTCCGGCGCCATCGTCACGTTCGAGCCCGGCGCGCGCACCGCGTGGCACACGCACCCGCTCGGCCAGATCCTCATCGTGACGGCGGGGACGGGCCGCGTGCAGCGGTGGGGCGACCCCGTGGACGAGATTCGGCAGGGGGACGTGGTCTGGATCCCGCCCGGCGAGAAGCACTGGCACGGGGCCGGGCCGGACACTTCGATGGCACACATCGCCATCGTCGAGGCGCTCGACGGGAAGTCCGTGGACTGGATGGAGAAGGTCACGGACGAGCAGTACGGCTCGCCGCTCCGCGCCGAGGGGCCGGCGGCGACCGCGCCCGGCCCGCGGCCACGCCCGTCTCAAGCGGCGATGGGCGACTTCGCCCCCAAGCTGGCCGAGCTGACCGACGACGTGCTGTTCGGCGACGTCTGGGAGCGGACGCAACTGTCGAAGCGCGACCGGAGTCTGGTGACGGTCTCGGCGCTGATCGCGATGAACCGCCCGGACCAGCTCCGGGGGCACCTCCTCAGGGCGCGCGAGAACGGCGTGACGCTGGACGAGCTGGTCGAGACCATCACCCACCTTGCGTTCTACACGGGCTGGCCCAACGCGGTCACCGCCATCGGCGTGGCCAGGGAGCTCTTCGAGAAGAAATGAGTTACGAAGTGCGGGTCGCGGGAGAGATTTCGCCACGGGCGCCGCACGAGCTCATCCATTTTTCCAACAGGGTGGGGGGGGCAGGATGACCGCAGTCTCAGGACGAATTCTCGCCGGTTTGTTCGTCTGCGGCCTCGCCGCCGCGCCGGGCTCGGCGCAGCAGCCGGCCCCCACCCGGATGCCGCAGACGTCCCCGACCACGACGCAGCAGCCGGGCCCGAACATCAACACCGCCGAGTTGCTTCGGGTCCCCGAGAATGCGCCGCCCCCGAAGACGCCGCCGCGGGGCCCGTACGCCGTCGAGGTCTTCACCGATCCCGGACTGCCGACCCATACCGTCTATCAGCCGAAAGCGCCGGCGGGCGCTCGGAGGAAGTTTCCCGTCGTGGCCTGGGGAAACGGCGGCTGCTCTAACGACAACAGGAGCGCCCGCGACTTCCTCACCACCGTCGCGTCCCACGGGTTCTTCGTCATCGCGCCGGGCCCGAAGGAACCGACCGGGCGCGGCACGACAAAGGGCTCCGTGATGGCCGACGCCCTGAACTGGGCCGAAGCCGAGAGCAGGCGGGGCGGAAGCCCGTATCGAGGACGGCTGGACCTCGGCAGGGTCGGGCTGATGGGCTACTCCTGCGGCGGGTTGCAGGCCATCGAGAACTCGGCCGACCCCCGCGTCAAATCGGTCGTGCTGTTCGACAGCGGGACCTTCGATCGCGGCACCTTCATGAACCAGATGAGTAGCGCAAGCAAGGAGAGTCTCAAGACTCTGCACAGTCCGGTCGCCTACTTCATAGGGGGGCCGACGGACGTGGCGTACCCCAACGCCGAGGACGACTTCAAGCGCATCGAGGGAGTTCCGGTCATGAAGGCCAACATCAACACCGGGCACGCGGGGACCTTCGCCCACCCGGGCGGCGGGTGGTTCGCGGAGGTGGGCTCGGCCTGGCTGAAGTGGACGCTCAACGGCGACAAGGCCGCCGGGTCCTATTTCAAGGGGAAGAGCTGCAAGCTCTGCCACGATCCCGTCTGGATCGTCGAGCGCAAGAACTTCGGGAGTTAGGGCTACGCGAGGGGTTATCGTCCGGGACAAAGAACTTGATTAGCAACACAGCTTTATCGCACTACCGGGGGGCCTGAAATTCTCGGGCCTCGGGGTCATCGGGGCGAATTCTATGAGCAGGAATTATCGGAAATTATTTGGCGCGCTCTTGCTGATCGCGGCCGCCTTCATCACTCCGGCAAGCGCGCAAGATGCCGGAAAGAACAGGCCCGAGCCGCTGGTGATCCGTGAACAGGGGAGCTTCGCGGTCGGCGGGACGGTCACAACCGCCCCGGGCGCCTTCGACCCCATCAAGCAGGGCGCGTTCAACCCCGCCGGCACAGACCCCGCGGGGCAGACGCTGCACGGCGACCACGCCTACGTCTTCTACCAGGTCCCGGTCAACGCCAGAAAACTCCCGCTCGTCTTCTGGCACGGCCACGGGCAGTCCGCGAAGACGTGGGAGACCACCCCGGACGGGCGGGAGGGGTTCCAGAACATCTTCCTGCGCCGCCGCTTCTCGGTCTACCTCATCGACCAGCCGCGGCGCGGCCGCGCGGCTCGCTCGACGCAGCCCGTCAATCTCACGGCCGCGCCCGACGAGCAGCTCTGGTTCGGCATCTTCCGCCTCGGCGCGTGGCCGGACTTCTACCCCGGCGTGCAGTTCTCGCGCGACCCGGAAGCCTTGAACCAGTTCTTCCGGCAGATGGTCCCGAACACCGGCCCGTACGACCCGCAGGTGAACACGGACGCGGTCTCGGCGCTCTTCGACAGGATAGGGCCGGGCATCCTCGTCACACATTCTCAGAGCGGCGGGCTGGGCTGGCGCGCGGCGATGAGGAACAGGAACGTCAGGGCGGTCGTCTCCTTCGAGCCGGCCTTCGACTTTCCTTTCCCCGAGGGGGAAGCGCCGCCGGGCATGAACCTGGGAGGCCGAGAGTTGAAGCCCCTCGTCGTGCCCATGTCGGACTTCCTGGTGTTCACGAAGATACCGGTCGTCATCTACTACGGCGACAACATCCCGGAGAAGCCGAGCTCAAACCCGGGGCAGGAGCAGTGGCGTATCTTTTTCGAGATGGCGAAGAGGTGGCGGGACGCGGTCAACAAGCGGGGCGGCGACGTCACCCTCGTGCACCTGCCCGAGATAGGAGTCCGCGGCAACACCCACTTTCCGATGTCGGATCTGAATAACCTCCAGATCGCAGACCTCGTGTCCAAATTTCTTAAGGAGAAAGGTTTGGACTGACCGGTCTCACGCTTTTCGAACAAGCGCGCAGGCCCTTTTAGTTCCTGACCGGACTTCAACACCGGGCGGGGACTGGTATTATCCGGGGCACACGACAGCAACCATCAAATCATGCCGGGCTCGCCGGGTGGGCCGTAGGGCATGCGGGCGTGACCGCAACCGTGCGACGCCTGCGGCGGTATCATCCGCCACCTCAGGGTTTTCTTTATGCGGCCTCGTGTATGGGGAAGTTCCGCATAGGCCACGCCGGCGTGTAAACGGACACGCTCGACCGTTTGGACAAGTCAGGGGGTGAATCTTAAATGAGTGACGAATTCGACGAAGGCTCGGGGCCCGAGTTGACGGCCGACGAGGAGGCGCTCGTAAAGGAGATGCCGACGCTGACCGAGGTCGGGCAGGCGCGGCGCACGTTCCTCGGGCAGACGCTCGCGGGCGGCATGGGGCTGTTCGCCCTCATGCTGCTTGAGAAGGAGCAGGCGCTGGCGGCGCTCGGTGCGGAGCCCGGCGCGGTCTTCGCCGCAGCGCCCGCGTTGGAGAATCCCGTCAGGGTCGCGTTTAAGGTCAACGGCGCGACGAAGACGCTCGAACTCGATTCGCGCACGGTGTTATTAGACGCCTTGCGCGAGCGTCTGGAGATGACCGGCACGAAGAAGGGTTGCGACCAGGGGCAGTGCGGCGCGTGCACGGTGATCGTGGACGGCCGCCGCGTGCTGTCGTGTCTGACGCTCGCCGCGACCTGCGAGGGCAAGGAGGTCACGACCGTCGAGGGGTTGGCGAAGGGCGAGGAGCTGCACCCCTTGCAGGCGGCCTTCATCAAGTACGACGGCTTCCAATGCGGCTACTGCACGCCGGGTCAGCTCTGCTCGGCCGTCGGGATGTTGGAGGAGGCGCGGCGCGGCGACGTGAGCCACGTCACCGAGGACGTGTCGGCTTCCGTAAAGCAACTCTCCGACGACGAGATACGTGAGCGGATGAGCGGCAACATCTGCCGCTGCGGCGCATACCCCGGCATCGTCGCGGCCATCCGCGAAGTCCACACGGGGCGCGAGTCGGCGCGGACGTGGCGCTTCGTCGAAGAGGAAGAGCTGGCGCGGGTCAGGAAGGAGTGGGAAGCCGATGAGACCGTTTAAGTACACGCGCGCGGGCGACGCGGGCGCTGCGGCCGGCGCGGTAGCGGCGAACCCGAACGCGAAGTTCCTCGCGGGCGGCACCAACATCCTCGACCTGATGAAGGAGGACGTCGAGCGCCCGAACGAGCTGGTGGACGTGACCCGCCTGAAGCTCGCGGAGATTAAAGCCGCGGGCGGTGGCGTCTCTATAGGCGCGCTGGCGAAGAACTCTGAAACCGCCAACCACCCGCTGATACGCAAGAACTACCCGCTGCTGACGCAGGCCATCATCGCGGGCGCGTCGGCGCAGTTGCGCAACATGGCGACCAACGGCGGGAACCTGATGCAGCGCACGCGCTGCCAGTACTTCTACGACACGGCCATGCCGTGCAACAAGCGCGAGCCGGGCACGGGCTGCGGCGCGCTCGAAGGCTTGAACCGCATCCACGCCATCTTCGGCTGGAGCGACAAGTGCGTGGCGACCTACCCCGGCGACATGGCCAACGCGCTCTACGCGCTCGAAGCCGTCGTGCGGGTGAGGGGCGCGGACGGGAAGGAGCGGACGATACCCGTCGGCGAGTTTCATCGGCTGCCCGGCGACACGCCCGAGAAGGACAACAACCTGGCGCACGGCGAACTCGTCACGGCCATCGAGCTGCCGAAGTCGAGCTTTGCGAAGAACTCTTACTACCTGAAGGTGAGAGACCGCGCAAGTTACGCCTTCGCGCTCGTCGCCGTCGCGGCCGCGCTCGAACTCGACGGCAACAACGTCCGGCAGGCGCGCGTCGTGCTCGGCGGCGTGGCGCATAAGCCGTGGCGGAGCCCGGAGGCCGAGGCCGCGCTCGTGGGCAGGCCCGCCTCGGAAGAGAGCTTCCGCCGTGCCGCCGACGCCGCGCTCGCGGGCGCGAAGCCGCTCGCATACAACGCCTACAAGGTCGAGCTGGGGAAGCGCGCCGTCGTGCGCGCCTTGATGCGCGCGGCCCGCCTGGCCTGAAGGGGAGGGGGAAGAGTATGGCGAGATACATCGGGAAAGAGATGAGCCGCGTGGACGGCGTGGCGAAGGTGACGGGCAGGGCGAAGTACGCGGCCGAGTTCCGCGCGCCGAACCTCGCCTACGGCTTCATCGTGCTGGGGAGCGTCGCTAAGGGAACGATTAAGGAGATAGACACGCGCGAGGCCGAGCGCGCGCCGGGCGTCGTCCGCATACTCACGCACCTCAACGCGCCGAAGCTCGGGCCGAAGGCCAACACGGAGTACGCGCCGCCGCGCAACAGCAGGGAGCAGGACAAGTCTTTCCTCGCTCTACAGTCGGACAGGATCTACTTCAACATGCAGCCCGTGGCGCTCGTCGTCGCCGAGTCTTACGAGCAGGCGCGCTACGCCGCGCGACTCGTCAAAGTCACCTACAACGCCGAGAAGCACGTAACAGATACTGAGGCGGTGCGCGGGGAGGCGCGCTCGCCCTCGCAGGGGCCGCCGCCGAAAGCCCGCGGCAACCCCGAAGAGGCGTTGAAGGGCGCGGCCGTCAAGGTCGAGGCCGAGTACCGCATCCCCGTCGAGCACCACAACCCGATGGAGCCGCACGCGGCCGTCGCCGCGTGGGAGGGCGACCGTCTCACCATCTTCGACAAGACGCAGGAGGTCTACGGCGTGCGCCGGCACCTCGCCTCGACCTTCGGCGTTCCCGAGGCGAACGTCTCGGTCGTCAGCCCTTACGTCGGCGGCGCGTTCGGCTCGTCGCTTCGGCCGAACTACTACCCGTCGCTCACGGCGATGGCGGCGCGTGAACTCAAACGCCCGGTCAAAGTCGTCTACACGCGCACGCAGATGTTCACGGGCCACGGCTACCGCCCGTACACGATTCAGAAGATCGCGCTCGGGGCCGAACGGTCGGGCAAGCTCACGGCGATGATTCACACGGCCGTGCACAACACCTCCGCCTTCGAGGAGTTCTCGGACAACACGACCGGCTTCACACGTCAGGTCTACGCCTGCCCGAACCTCTACGCGCCGACGCTGATCGTCCCGACGGACCTCAACACGCCGACGTGGATGCGCGCGCCCGGCGCCGTGAGCGGCATGTTCGCGCTGGAGTGCGCGATGGACGAGCTGGCCTACGCGGTGGGGATTGACCCTCTGGAACTCAGGCTCATCAACTACGCCGAGCGCGACCCGGAGAGCGGCCGACCGTTTTCGAGCAAGGCGCTGCGCGAGTGCTACCGGCTCGGCGCCGAGAAGTTCGGTTGGAAGAACCGCAAGATGGAGCCGCGCTCGATGCGCGACGGGCGGCTCCTCGTCGGCTGGGGGACGGCGACCGGCGTCTGGGGCGCGTTCCAGAGCCCGGCCAGCGCCAAGATCACTTACCGCCCCGACGGCACGGCGCACGTCACCAGCGCGACGAGCGACATCGGCCCCGGCACCTACACGGTGATGACCATGATCGCCGCCGAGTACCTGGGCAACCGGCCCGAGCAGGTGAAGTTCGAGCTGGGCGACACGAACTTCCCGCGCGCCCCGGCGCAGGGCGGCTCGCAGACGACTTCGAGCGTCGGCTCGGCCGTCCACGGCGCGGCGCTCGCGGTCACCTCCAAGCTTCTGGCGTTAGCGAACCAGGACTCCTCCTCCCCGCTGAAGGGGGCAGCGGCGGCCGACGTGGAGATGCTCGACGGCAGGCTCCGGCTCAAGGGCGACACGTCAAAGTCAGTCGGCATCCCCGACGTGATGCGGCGGAATAACCTGACGGAGGTCACGGAGACCTTCGAGTCGAATCCGTCGCCCGAGCGGCAGAAGTACGCGACGATGGCGCACGGCGCGCAGTTCGTCGAGGTGAAGGTTGACCCAGACATCGCGCGCGTGCAGGTCACGCGCGCGATAGAAGTCACGGCGTGCGGCAAGATAATCAACCCGAAGGCTTCGCACAGTCAGGAGATAGGCGGCGTCGTCTGGGGCATAGGCATGGCGCTCACCGAGGCGACCGAGATAGACCACCGCTACGGCCGCATCATGAACCCTAACCTCCAGCACTACCACGTGCCCGTCAACGCGGACGTTCACGAAATCGAGACCGTCTTCGTCGAGGAGGACGACAAGGTGGTGAACCCGCTCGGCGTGAAAGGCATGGGCGAGCTCGGCATGGTCGGCATACCCGCGGCCATCGCCAACGCCGTCTTCCACGCGACCGGCAGGCGCGTCCGCGAGCTGCCGATTACGCCGGACAAGCTTCTGTAAAGGGGGCACGGACGATGAACGAAGTGCGGGCTTTAGTCGAAGCGTTCGACGCGTCGAACGCGAGTGGCGAGCGTTGCGCGCTGGCGACGGTCGTGAGCGTCGAAGGCTCTTCGTATCGTCGGCCCGGCGCGCGCATGCTCGTCCGCGAGGGCGGGCAGAGCACGGGCACGATCAGCGCCGGCTGCCTTGAGGCCGACGTGATAGAGCACGCGAAGCGCGTCATCTCGAAAGGGAAGGCCGTGCTCGTCGAGTACGACACGGCCTCGACGGGCGAGGAGATGGCCTGGGGCTTGGGGCTCGGCTGCAACGGCGTCGTGCGCGTGCTCGTCGAGCCGCTCGCCCGCGGCTCACTTTACGTCGAGGCGTTGCGGCGTTCGTGCGAGGTGCCTGCCGACGGCGAGCCGGTTACGGTGGCGACGGTGTATCAACACACGCCCTCGGACTCGGCTCCGCCCGCGGCCGGAATTGAGACCGGGGCGCGCCTGCTTATCCACGAAGGCCGGGAAGTCGGCCGCGAGAAGTTGAGCGACGAGGCGGCCGCTGGGATAGAGGGCGAGGTGCGGGCGCTCCTCCTCGGCGGGGGTGCGTCCGTCGCCCACGCCTTCGATTTGGAAGGCGGCGCGGTGAAAGTCTTCGTCGAGACGCTGCTGCCGCCCGTCCCGCTCGTCGTCTTCGGTGCGGGCCAAGACGCGCTGCCGGTCATCGAACTCGCGCGCGGATTGGGCTGGCAGACGGAGGTCGTTGACCCGCAGGCGCGCCCGGCCAGCCTCTCACGGTTCGCCGCGGCCGACAGGGTGACGCTGGCGCGCCCCGAAGACGTCGCGGCACATGTCAGCATCACGCCTCAGACTCTGACACTGCTGATGTCGCACAACTACTCGCACGATCTGGCCCTGCTCAGGTTCCTGCTCGCGTCCCCGGCGCGCTACGTCGGGGTCATGGGCCCGCGCAAACGGACCGAGAGAATGCTTTCTGAGCTGGAGACGGGAGAAGACCCATTCCGGCCCGAAGATGTGGACTTGGCGCGCCTGTATGCGCCGGCCGGTCTCGACATCGGGGCTAACGCGCCGGCGGAGATCGCCCTGTCTATCGTGGCCGAGATGCGCGCGGTACTGGAAGGCCGGCGCGGCCGTATGCTGCGCGAGTGCCGCGGCTCCATTCACGGCAGTAGGGAGAACGGCGAGCGCGTCCCACCCAAGCGGGAGCCGGAACTGACCGTGGCGGCGGCTTGAAGGGCCAAGACTAAGGCGGAGGGCCATTCCGGAGTGGCTGAAAGCAACCCTGCGGGCGTCGGGGCCGTCGTCCTGGCGGCGGGATCATCGTCCCGGATGGGGCGGCCTAAGCAGACGCTTTCCTACCGGGGCGAGAGCCTGCTCAGGCGCGCCGCCCTCGCCGCGCTCGGCGCGGGGTGCCGCCCCGTAGTCGTGGTAACGGGCGCATACGCCGGGCTGTCGAGACGCGAGCTGGACGGCCTCGACGTACGGGAGGTCTTCAACCCCCTCTGGGAGACCGGGATGGCTTCGTCAATCCGCGCGGGCGTCGACGGTCTTCTCGGCGCGGACGCCGGCGTGGCCGCGGCGGTCTTCTTACTGTGCGACCAGCCGCACGTCACGGCCGAGGTCGTCTCCGGCCTCGTCTCGGCGCACCGCGCCACCGGCCGTCCCGTAGTCGCCTCCGCGTACGGCGGGGGCTTCGGCGTACCGGCCCTCTTCGGCAGGGCGCTCTTCGCGGAACTGGCCCGGCTCGAAGGGACGGCCGGGGCGAAGCAGGTCATTAAGAGACACACTTCGGAGGCTCACTTTCTAACCCTCACGGGCGGCGAGGTGGACGTAGACACGCCTGAAGATTACTCGCGCCTGACCGCACTCGGTGTAGAACGGGAACGGTCTTGACGCGGCCCCGGCCCGGGTCGAGAATCACTCTCATCTTCTTCGGTCAGGGGCCACGACGGGTCTGAATTCGGCGTATGGCAAGAATATTTATCACCGGCTCGGCAGACGGTCTCGGGCGGTTGGCGGCACAGGCACTGATCGCCCGGGGTCACCGCGTCGTCCTTCACGCGCGCAACGAAAAGAGGGGGCGGGAGGCTTTGGACAAAGTGCCCGGCGCGGAAAGTGTAGTGACGGCTGACCTGGGCAGTGTAGACGAGACGAAACAGTTAGCTTCGCAAGTGAACGCCCTGGGGGAGTTCGACGCGGTCATTCATAACGCGGGTGTTTATAACGCCCCGGCGGAAGAGGTGTTCGCCGTCAACACGTTGGCGCCTTACGTTCTAACGTGCCTCATACGTAGGCCGAAGCGGCTGATCTACCTGAGTTCCGACATGCATTTGCAGGGGAGCCCGAAACTGGATAGTTTTAGAACTGACCCTGGCCGCATTACCTACTCCGATTCTAAGTTGCATGTGCTGATGCTCTGCATGGCCACGGCGCGGAAGTGGCCCGAGGTTTACGCCAACGCGGTCGACCCCGGCTGGGTCCCTACGAGGATGGGCGGACGGGGTGCGCCCGACGACCTGCAAAAGGGGTACGAGACGCAGGCGTGGCTCGCCGTAAGCGACGACGAGAAGGCGAAGGTCAGCGGCCGGTATTTTCATCATCGAAAAGAAAGCCGCCATAACCCCGAAGCCGATGATGCGTCGTTGCGGGATAGATTTCTAAGCCTGTGCGAAGAGATCACGGGCACCCCATTCCCACGAAGTTGACGCCTCGGTATGACGCCGTCTGACTCTCGGCCAGGCCCCGCCGTCCGGCGCGCGACGCCCGCCGACCTCCCTGCCGTCGGCCGCCTCGGCGCGCTCCTCGTCCGGACGCACCACGACTTCGACTCAGAGCGATTCATCGCTACCACGCCGCAGACCGAGCGCTCGTACGCCTCGTTCCTCGGCGGGCAACTCGACGAGCCGAACGTCGTCGTGCTCGTCGCTGAGATGAACGGCGAGGTGCTCGGCTACACTTACGCCGCCGTCGAGGGGTACGACTACATGGCGCTGCGCGGGCCGGCGGGCGTGCTCTACGACATCGTGGTAGACCCCGCCCATCGCGGTCAGGGCGTCGGCCGGATGCTGCTCGACGCCACGCTCGCCGCGCTGGAGGCGTTGGAGGCACCTCGGGTCGTACTCTCGACGGCGGAGCGGAACGAGCCGGCGCAGCGCCTGTTCGCACGCGCGGGGTTCCGGCGGACGATGATCGAGATGACGCGCGAGCAGGGGAACCGCGCGCCTTCCGACGAACCGGGCGAGGAGGCGTGACAACTACGCGCTCCGGATTCGGTAAGGGGTCGTCTTGTCCTGAGCACGGTTGCTATGGGAGTCTTCCAGATAGTCGTCGCGATGCTGCTCGGCGGGGCGGCCCTCGCGGCCGTGGCGCGGCGCTTCGGCGCGCCCTACCCGGCGCTGGTGGCGCTCGCCGGGGCAGGCCTCGCCCTCGTCCCCGGCGTGCCGACGCTCGTGCTCGACCCGGAGTTGGCGCTCGCGCTCTTCGTCGCCCCCGTCTTAGTCGACGCCGCCTTCGACGCCTCGCCGCGCGACCTGCGCGCGAACTGGCGCGCAATCGCGAGCCTCGCCCTCGGGGCCGTCGCCCTCACCGTCGCCGTCGTCGCCGTCGTCGCCAGGGCGCTCGTCCCCGACATGCCGTGGGCGGCGGCGGTCGCTCTAGGAGCCATCGTCGCCCCGCCGGACGCGGCGGCCGCCACCACCGTGCTCAAGGCGCTCCGGCCGCCGCACCGGCTGCTCGTGATCCTCGAAGGGGAGAGCCTCTTCAACGACGCGAGCGCGCTGCTCGTCTACCGCCTCGCCGTAGGTGCCACGCTCACCGGCTTCCTTTCGGGTTGGAGCGTGATTCCCACCTTGCTCGTGGTCACCGTGGGCAGCGTGGTCCTCGCGCTCGTGCTCGCGCGGCTCACCCTCGCCGTCAACGCGCGCATCAGCGACGTCTCGACGGCGGTCGTCGTGCAATTCTGTACCACGTTCGGCGTCTGGGTGCTGGCCGAGCGGCTGCACCTCTCCGGCATCATCACGATGGTGGTCTTCGCGATGGCGGCCTCGCGCCGCGCGCCCGAGATCATGCCGGCGCGCATCCGCATCCCCGCCTGGGCGGTCTGGGAGGTCGCGGTCTTCGTCTTAAACGTCCTCGCCTTCATCCTCGTCGGCTTCCAGCTCAGGTCCGTCGCCGCGCGCGCGACCGGGGGCGAGGGCGCGCGATACGCGACGGTGGCTGCGGCCGTCTGCCTCGCGGTCATCCTCGCGCGCATCGCGTGGGTGACCGGTGCGGCGGCCTTCAGCCGCTGGCGCTGCCGGCCCCGTGCCGAAGGCCCGTCCGGGCCGCGCGACGCGGTGGCGCTTTCGGCGCGCGGCGCGGCCGTCGTGGGGTGGTGCGGCATGCGCGGCACGGTCACACTGGCCACCGCGCTCGCGCTGCCGGCCGAATTTCCCCGGCGCGACCTGATCTTCACCACCGCGTTCGGCGTCACCCTCGGCACGCTCGTCCTACAGGGGCTCAGCCTGCGGCCGCTCATGCTGCGCCTGCGACTGGAGGATGACGGGACGGTGGACCGCGAGGTGCTCCTGGCGCGGGTCGAGACGCTGAGGGCGGCGGTCGAGGCCTCCGCAGCCTGCCCGGGCGCCGAGACCACGGAGCTCGTCCGGCGCCGCTACGAGCTGCAGCTTAGTCGCGCGGAGGAGGCTGCTGCCGTGGGTGAAGCGGGCGTGATAGGCGGCCCTGCCGAAGGCCCAGGAGCGGCGGCTGCGTCTTCGGGTGATACCGACGACCGGGGCGCGGACGCGGCGGTCGTGGAGGCCGCCGGAGAGGCCCAGCGGCGGCGCCTCATGGCACTCAGGGACGAGGGGACGATCGGCGACGCGGCCTTCCAGCGCATAGAGGAAGAGCTCGACTGGGCGGAACTCGGTTGGGCTCAGGTCTTAGGAGTGGGGCGGGGGGCGGGCGGGGAGGGGTAGTCCGCGCCGGCGTCGACCGCGGCCTCAAATCCGAGGCGCGTCCGCTACCTTACGGCCGCCCGCCCCCGGACGTATTAAGATAAGATCAGTTCTCGCCACACATCCTCACCGACTCGATTAACAACTTCTGCCGCCGAGCTTCAGAGTGAGGTGCCCGGTGCGGGCGTCCCGGATGGCCCAGCGGGGGCGCCCTGAAGGGCGCCCTTCGGCAGCAGCTCCTTCATGTCGAAGACAGACTCGTCGGCCTCCTGGCCGAGCATGTTCTGGTTGGTGAGCATGACCTGGTCCGGGCCCTTCCCGCCGGCGTCCACCCACACGATCCAGAAGTAGCGTTCGGTCTTGTCGTAGACGCGGCGCTCGGCGCGCGCGGCCAGCGCGTACCTGCCCGGCCCGGGCAGCTTGAGGGCGAACTTCCCGTCGGCGTCGGTGACGGCCTTCGCCGCCCCTCCGGAACCCCTTCGAAGAGCGCGGCCTCGTTGACGAGCTCTAAGACTTTCAGCGTCTCGGCCGCGGCCTCGGCCTTCGCCGCGGTGAGCTGTCGCTCGGCGGAGGCGAGTCTTGTCCGGGCAGCGTCCGCCTGCGAGGAGAGCTTCGCCGCCTGTTGTGCGAGTGCCTGAATCTGCTGCCGGACTTTGCGCTGCCTGGCGAGTTCGGCCGCGAGCGCCGGCGAGTCGCCAAGGTCCTCTTCGGCGAGGTCGTCGAGGTAGGGTTGGGACGAGGAGTTGAGTTCGGACTGCCTGGACAAGACGGCCTCCTTCTGGGCGTTGAGGTCGTCGACGGCCTTCTTCGCCTCGTCGTAGGCCCGCTGGGCGGCGGCGACCTCCGCGCCCCGGGCCTCGTTCGTCTTCCTCAGCCGTTCGAGTTGCGCCTTGGCGCGCGACTTCTTCTCCTCGACGAATCGTTTAATCTGTTCTGCGGGGATGGCGGAGACGACCACGAGGCCGAGCTTCTGGTTGTCGGCCCCGCGCGTGACGATGAAGACGCTCCCGCGGACCTCGGTCTCGCGCCGACACGAGACCGAGGCGAGGGAGGCGGCGAGCAGCAGGCAGCAAACGGCGGCCCTTGCGGCGGCGGGCCCGGCGGAGGATGTTTTAACGGACACGGGTGTAGCTCCGCCTATAACGGCTTCTTGAAGAGGAGGACGGCCTTCTGTGGCCTGACGTTCGGCTGGAGGCCGGTGACGTACTCGGAGCTGCCGTAGTTCGGGTGGGTCGTCTCGACCTCGAGGAACGTGCCGACGAGCTCCCAGCCCTCCTGCCCGAGGACGGCGAGCTGCTCGTCCTTGATGTCGACCGACGTAGGTCCCAGCTTGGCGGCGTTCTCCTTGTTGTACGAGGACGTGGACGGCTCCTGCGTGAACTGGGCCTGGACGCTGACGACCTTGTAGGCGTATTTCGGGGCGGGCCTGAAGAGCCCGTAGGCCGCGAGACCGACGGCGGCGAGCGCGAGCAGCAGCAGCACGTACCCCTGGCCCCTGGTGAAGGGCGACGGCCCGCGCGGGTCCGGGTCGTAAGGCACGTGTGTCGACGTGGGCGAAGGGGTCGAGGGAGACGAAGGCCCTCCGGGCTGCTCTGACGGGGGGTTGAGAATCGAGGTCATGGGTGTCCTACTTGAGTCGTGTACTGGCTTTCTTCCGGGTTCGGAGGTTTATCCGGGACGTGACTGTCGGGTGGGTCGGTCCGGCGGGCCGGGTGACGCTCGGGTCGGCCGCCGCGGGATGTTATCACGGGCGCGCGGCCCGGCGCACGGCGTTGCCATGGAGGAGGCAGCGGTCTGCCTCTCGTCCCGTTGAGGCTCTTCCGACACACGGCCGCCCGCCCGCCCACGCGCCGCGCGCCGGCGATACAATCACCAGCCGCGCGTGCTATAGATAGTCGAAAGAATAAGACCGCACGCCGGGAGGGGATGACAGAGGGATGCGTTTCGCGGAGTTCGCCCGCTCGCTCGAGGCCCTGGAGAACACCTCCAGCCGGCTCGAGATGTACTCACAATTAGCAGCCCTCTTCGTGAAGGCGGAGGGTGGGGAAGTAGCACCCCTGGCGTACCTTCTTGAAGGCCGCCTCCTGCCGGCCTTCGAAGGAGTCGAAACAGGGGTGGGCGAGCGCACCGCGGCGCAGTCCCTCACGGCGGCGACCGGTTGCTCCCCCGAGGACGTCTCCGTGGCCTCCGGCCGCCTCGGCGACCTGGGGCTGGCCGCGGAAGAACTGACGCCCCCTTCAAGACGCCCCAGACTGTCCCTCACGGAGGTCTATCAGGGGCTCCTCGGGGTCGCGCGGACGGGCGGTAGGGGCAGCACCGAGGGTAAGCAGAAGCTGCTCACCGCGCTGCTCGCGCGGGCGACCCCGTTGGAGTCCAGGTACATCGTGCGGCTCACGCTCGGCCGCCTCCGCATGGGGGTTGCAGCCCCGTCCATCATCGAGGCGCTGGCCCGCCGAGAGGAAGACCCGAAGGCGGCGCGCCGCACCGTCGAGCGCGCGTACAACACGTGCTCGGACCTGGGGGCGGTGCTCTCGACACTCTTCGCGGACGGCCTCGGCGCGCTGGAGAAGTTCAAGGTACGGGTCGGGAGTCCCGTCCGCCCGATGCTGGCCGAGCGGCTGCCTTCGGCCGAGAAGATCGTCGAGAAGATCGGCCGGTGCGAGGTCGAGTCCAAGCTCGACGGCTTCCGCTGCCAGGTTCATCTGAAGGGCGGTAAGGTGGAGATCTTCTCCCGAAACATGGAGCGGACGACCGACATGTTCCCCGACATCGCGAGGGCCTTGCGGGAGGAGTTTTCAGCCCGGAGCGCCATCCTCGACGGGGAGGCGCTCGCGGTCAACGAGGAGACGGGCGAGTTCCACCCCTTCCAGGTCACGGTGCAGAGGAAGCGGAAGCAGAAGATCGAGCGGATGGCCGAGGAGCTTCCGCTCCACCTCGTCGCCTTCGACCTGCTCTACGTGGACGGCAAAGACCTCACGCACCGGCCGTACGCAGAGAGGCGTAAGGAGCTGGCAGGCCGCATCAAGGGCGGCGGCCGGTTGCAGCTCTCCGACGGCGAGTTGGTGGAGACCGGGCGGCAGTTGCAAGACTTCTTCGACGCGAGCCTGGAGCGCGGGCACGAGGGCGTGGTCGCCAAGAGGCTCGACTCAGGCTACGAGCCGGGGGCGAGGAATTACAACTGGATCAAGCTGAAGAGGGCTTACCAGAGCGAGCTAAACGACACGGTGGACGTCTGCGTCGTCGGCTACCTCCTCGGCCGCGGCTACCGCGCGCGCTTCGGCATCGGCTCCCTGCTCGGGGCCGTCTACGACGAGGCGTCGGACACGTTCAAAAGCGTCTGCAAGATCGGGAGCGGGCTGAGCGACGAGAACTGGTCGAGGATGAAGGCGCTCCTCGACACGCAGAAGGTAGACCGTAAGCCGGCGCGCGTGGACTCCCGCCTCGTCCCCGACGTGTGGGTCGAGCCGAAGTTCGTCATCACGGTCCTCGCCGACGAGATCACCCGGTCTCCCATCCACACCGCCGCCCGGGACGAGCGGGGGCGCGGGCTGGCGCTGCGCTTCCCCCGCGTCGTCGACTTCGTCCGCGACGACAAGTCGCCCGAGGACGCGACCACGACGACCGAGATCGCCCGGATGTTCTCCCAGCAGCGGAGGAGCAGTAACAAGTCTAAGTAAATGAGGGGCGCGTGCCGTCGTTTGACGGCACAGAAAGAGAACATTCCTAATCCCTTGCTCTCGCCAGGTGCTACGGCTTAAAAACGCGACGCTCTTGCTCCTCTCGACGACGCCTCTCTATCTCTCTCCTCTTTTTCTCATTTTTGCGCGCAACTACATTCGCAGGGCACGTCTGTGCCAGTCGCCGCAGGAATGACGGCGAGCGCACCCAAACACGCGCGAGGCCGCGCGGTTTGTTCCTAATCTCGGGGCTTTGATATATTCAAAAAGTCT
Source organism: Pyrinomonadaceae bacterium (assembly GCA_036389815.1). GTDB lineage: Bacteria > Acidobacteriota > Blastocatellia > Pyrinomonadales > Pyrinomonadaceae > QHXN01. The sequence goes on from DASVWB010000277.1 coordinate 32,720, forward strand.
GCCGTCGCGAGCCGGCGTTGATCTCGCAAAGATAATCACTCACTGCCCCGTCCGAATCGCCGGAAATCCGGCCGCGCTCTTTCACCTTTCGCTTCACACGGCACACATGCACGTCCCTTCGGACATGTTCCTTAAGTCGGCGACGAAAACACCTGCGACAACCGCCGTTCGGGGAGGTGACAGGGGCAGATTTTTTTCCGAGGACGGAGGCGGCGAATGACTGTGATTGCGCGGGACAGCATGGGTGCCCCCGGGCGCCCCGCGGCCACCGGTGCAAACAATGGATGAAATAATCAAACTCAAGCTCCTCACACTGGGCGAGGATCAATTCGAGAACCTTTGCGTCGAGCTAATGCCGCTCGTAGACCCCTCCTACGCCGGCATCGAGCCCAACATGTCCAGTCTGGGTAAGACGCGGGGCGGGACGCCGGACGCCTACGTCGCCCTGCCCGACGGCCGCTACGTAGCCTTCCAGTTTACGGCCCAGCAGGAGGGGGTCAGGACGAAGGTCAAGGGGGATCTGCGTAAACTCGACGAAGACGCCTGCCCCTTCAAGGGGAAGGTGGCCAAGGTCGTGGTGTGTCTCGCCACCAACGTCGGCTCGGAGATCGAGACCTACAGGCAGGAGTGTCGCGCCCGCGGCTGGGAGCTCGACCTCTTCTCGCTGCAACGCATGGCGAACTGCTTGGAGACGCAGGACGGGCTCTGCGAAAAGTACCTGCGAATACCCAGGCCGGCGCGCCCGTCCCCGGAGTCGGCGCTGCTGCCGGGCGTCACCTATTTCGACTGCGGCGCCAGGTTGGCCGAGATACGGAGGGAGTTGAAACTTCGGCCGAGTGAGTTCACCGAACTGATCGGGTGCCCGAGCGAGAAGCAATACGTTCGGATCGAAGAGGGGAGGGATGAGGCGCCGAGTGACCTGATCGACCGTGCGGCCACCCGGACCGGCGCCTCCGTAACCTGGCTTCGGCACGGGAGCGGCCCCCGCTACCCGGTCGAGGAGCTGCATTTCGACAACCCTCACGCCGCCATCGGGAGGCTCATCGAGTTATTCCACCGGACCCTTTTCGTCACCCTCGACCTCGAACGATTTCATCTCTGCGGCGCGGCGCAATTCGACGCCTTTAAGTGGCGCGCCCTTTCCTTCAACTGTCAGATCAACTTCTGGACGTGGGGCGATGACTACCACAAGATCGAAGACGTGCTGCGCCTGCTGGAACTCCTCAACTCCCGCTTCGGGAGCATTCTCCGCGGGCGCATCTTGCCCACCGCGGATCAGGAGAAACTGATGCGGGGCGAGGCGCACCCCGGCACTTTGCTGAGGACAGGTTATGACCAGTACAACCTGTGGGTCGAACAGATCGTGGACCTGAGACGGGAGGTGCGCCCGGCCGAGCATTACAGGGCGTCCTATGGGGACTGGTTCGTGAGGATACAGGACTACTTCCGCGACGCCCGTCGGATCGCGTGAGGCGTACGCCACGCCTCGGCCGGCTTCCTCCCTCTGCCGCCGGTCCGGCGCGCGACAAAGCGCTCCCGCCGTAGACCTCGCCGAGGCTCACAGACTATGAACCTGTTCTCGTCTCTTCACTCCTGGTTGAAAACCGAGACCGCGCTGAAAAAGGAGGTCGGAGAAGTCAAGTACTACGGCGTCGACCTCGGGGCTCACTTCCGCGAGTCGATGCTTTATCACCAGGACTTCGTTCACGAGTGGTCCCACACCGAGAATCATCTCGGACTCCACTCCGGCCCGGGTGGACGCAGGACGTTGTCCGGGGCCGTTCGCGGATTAATGACCAGGCAAGACGCCCGTGGTGTTCATTCAATCCCCGTCGCAGACTTACACGGAGTAGGGGCTTCGAAGAGTGGCAGCTGTCGCAGCTTGGAAGACCTGGCTTACCGCCTGCAGCCACGCTCACAGTACACGGGCTCTAAACCGATATGGTTTGAAACCGAGGCGGATTACCTCAGAAACGTCGCCGAGGTCGACCGGGAATTTTACGGCCGCGGTGTCACCGCCCTATACCGCGAGTGGGACGGGAAATTATTCGTCGACAACACCGACATGTCCCACCACCTCGCCGCCGTGTATCGGCAGTGTAAGGAACAGGGTAGGCAACATTATCTCAACCTTCCAATCCAAGTGCTGAGGATCGATCAGGCTAACGGCCGTTTCATCCTGGATAATTATTACCCCCTGGTTCTTAACCCGGAGAGCAGGTACCGGCTTGGCAGGGTGTTGGAAAGGTTCGGCATCGAGTCGCGTTGGGCCGGCCTGTCAGGCGAACACGAAATACTGTACATCTCTAAGGCCGGCAGAGGGGTTAAACCGGCTAAGGCCGGTAAGCGGGCTAAAGCGGTGTTCGACGAAATAAGACGCGTCGGTGCCGGCGGGTTCTTCGATCTTAAAGAGTACCTCGAAGGACTGCTCTCGACTGTCGGCACGTCGCCCTACGGCCCACACGCCGGGTGAAAGCTCCGTCTGAACAATCCGTGACACGTTAGCAGGGCGGGAAGGGTTAAGAAGTCCGCCGCGCCCGCGCCCGGGCGCACGTGAGGGTCACGCTCAGCGCGCCCTGTTCCTTTGCCACCTTTACCGGCGGGCGAAGAAGTGTTGCCGCCGAAGAATTAAGAATGCGGACTTCCCTGACTTCGAATAACATAATGCGGGTGCCGGCCCGTGGCCGCTCTGTCGGTCACCCATCACGTTGCTTAAGAGGCAGCGCGATCGGCAGGCAGGGAGGCGACTGATACTTCCTCGTGTTAGTAGCCCCTTACGGCATCGCCGAGGGGCAACACTCGGCCATCCGGGAGAGGTAACTCACTTCTTAACTCTCCCGGGCTCGGCCTTCCGCTTCCGAACTTCATGCCTGGGGGTGGCCGGCAGTCTGTCCGGCAGGTCCAACTCATCGTCCACGATCGAGTCCAGGCACACCCCCGCCGCGCGTGCGTACCGCAGCAAGACGTAGAGCGGCGGCTCGCGCTCCCCCAACTCGTAGTTAGAGACTATTGTTCGGGGCAGCACATCCTCTAGCCCTAACCGCCTGAGTATCCCGTTCTGGGAGAGGCCGAACGAGCGGCGGATCTGGAGAAGCTTTTCGCCCAGTCGCTCCTGCTTCGGCCGGGGGTGCTTTCCCATCAGGTCTTACCTCCTGACGGGAGACTCCCGGCGCCGCGCCGCTTGCCCGTGGCTGCAATTGCAGCTAATATGCCACCTGGGTTAGGCGCGGCCGAGGGGGTGGGCTTCTTCCGCCCCTCGGCCGCGCCCATCACCCGCGATGACGGCCGGTCTCGTTCATAGATCTGAAGAGCCACCGCAGATTACCAGAGACCGGCGGGCGTCGTCACCAACACCTAAAAATAAATAGCGGAGAACTCTACCGTGCGTGAAGAGGTGAGCGCCCGCGCGGCTACTGGCACCGGCCGCGCGGGTCTGGCCTTCGGCGTGCTGCTCTGCGCCCTCTGCGTAACCGCCTACGCAGCGACGCCTGTAATCATCCGTCCGCAGTCCGACCTGACCGGCCGCTACGCCTTCGAGGGGCGCCTGCCGGCGGCGATGAAGGACTTCGGCTCGATCACCCTGGTCGCCGCCGACGGAGACCCCGCGCGCCTGTCCGGAGAAGTCGTGGTTAACCGGACGGCATCCGCCCCTCTGACGTTCAAGATCATCCCCACCTCCGTCACCGGGGACAGGCTCACCTTCCGCACGCAGAACATCGGCGGCGTCTCATACTCCTTCGCGGGAAGGGTATCCACCAGGAAACTCCCGGAGGAGAAGGGCGGGCGCGAGGTGACGGTCCTCGAGGGGGCGCTGACGAAGACGAAGCTCGGGCGCAGGCTCGGCGAGATCAAAGGGGAGTTCGCGTATGAAGACTCGGGGAACTGAAGAGCGCCGGCTGATATTCCTGCTCCTGGCCCTCGCGCTGCTGGCCGCGCCGGGGTGCGCCGGGGCGAAGCAACTAGACCGCTCCTCCGCGCGGCGGATGATCGAGGCGTCGGAGAAGTTCAAGGCCCCCGTCACCGCGGCGCTGAAGGAAGAAAAGGAGTTCAAGATCTTCCCCGACTCCCCCGACGAGACGGAGCAGGCCGTGCGCGAGCGGGTGCTGCGTACGTACGTGGAGAGCCACCCGGCCATAGCGGCACTGCGTCACCTCGGCTACGTGGATGTGCAGGTCTCGGTCATAGAGACGCCAAGGAAGACGGTGAAAGGCTCGACGGCCACGACCCCGTGGGTCTTAAATATTAAGCCGGCCCTGACAGAGAAGGGGAGGGTGCTGGCTAAGTCGCAGGGGCTGACGGGCGACGGTGGCGTGCCGCTGGCGAAACGAGAGTTGGTCGAGGTCACAGGCGTCAGGGAGCAGGGCGGGCAGGCGTCCGCGGACTTCACCTGGAAGGCGGTCCCGAACGAGGCCGGCGAGGCGTTAGACCCGTCGAGCGCTGCGTTCAAGAGCCTCCCCCAGGAGCTGCAGGCGGCACTCAGGAAGGAGCGCGGCATAGGCCCGTTCGCCCGCGACGCGACCGCGGGCTGGGGGCAGGTGCACAAGGCGACGGCGGGCTTCCAGAAGTACGACGACGGCTGGAGGCTCGCGGCGCTCTCCCTGTAACCGTCTTAAGGCGGCCGCAGCTCTCAGGCAAGTGGTACGCGGCATGATTCGACAACCAAAGGCCGAGCGGGAGCTGATCGCTTACGCGAAGAAGACCTTCGGCGAGCACCTCGGCGCCCTACTGCTGTGCGGGTACGGCGAGGAGGGCGCGCCGTCGAGCCGAGACTTCGTCGTGGAGTCGGCCGGCGGGGGCGAGGCGGCGACGCGGTCGCGACTGATGTTCGTCGCTGAAGGTCCGGCGGGCACCTCCCCCTGCCTCCCGCGCCGGAAAGAGCCCCTGGTGCTGCTGGCCTTAATCCAACTACTGATGGGCGGCGGCGCGGCAGCCGGGGGCGGGCGGCGCGTCGCCGCAGGCGACGTGCCGGCGATCCTGGGGTGGGATGAGACCGACAAATCCCGCGAGGCCGTCACGGCGGCGGCGGCCAGGTATTTTCACACGTTCTACCAGTTAGTTGACGGCCCGCAGACCGGCGGCGGGAGGGGGCCGGGGGAGTCCACCCGTAAGCTCAGGCTCTTGAGCGGGTACGAGGTCGGCGGCGGGGCGGGGGGCGGCGCGGAGTGCTCCGTCTCCTTCAACCCGGAGTTCGCCGAGGCCCTCAGGCGTGGTCAGTTTCTAGGGATAGATTGGAAGAGGGTGAAGGGCCTGACGCCGCTCCCCTTGGAATTCTTCAACCTGTAGGACTTAGGCGCCGCCGAGCGCGGTTAAAGCCGAGCTGTAACGCTCGCCCGGCTTCTGAAGCCGAAGGCCGTCTGGCACTACCCTGCCGTTCGATCCCCAATTTTCACGTGACACAACCGTATGGATAAACCCCGCCGGAAGTCCGGCGCTGTAGACCGGTCGGCCGTCGAGTTCGGGCTGAACCGGCGCCGCTTTAAAGACCCGCCTTCGACGATATTTATCAGGGTGGAGTCGGGCGGCTTCGAAAGCAGCGGCGTGCGGGAGGGCGACCTCGTCGTTGCCGACCGGTCTGCAGAGCCCTGTGACAGGTGCCTGGTCGTCGCCTCCGTCGGCGGCCGTCAGGTAGTGATGCGGTATGAAGAGAAGCGCGGGAGAAAGTTCCTGACTGGGGGCGGGGGGGCGGGCAAGCCGGTCGAGGTGCGCAAAGGTGGGGAGGCGAGCGTTCTGGCGGTGGTGACCCACACCATTCACACGCTCGAGGAGTAGAGGTAAGGTGGGCGGCGCGTCGACGCAATCCGCGGCAACGTCACTCGACCCGAATGCCACGCCCACGGAACCGCCGTCGGACGCCACGACACTGTACAGTGCCTTCTTCCAGCCTAGTACGCCGACGTCAGACGCCACTGCATCGTCTCGGCTGGGGTGGCGCGCGACATCTACTACAGCCTCACGTTCGAGACGCCGCCGGAGATGCCCACATAAACTGGCCGGGAGGGAATTGGACTTCCTATGGGCTACACGAACATCTGAGAACCTCTCGTATACCTCCCTCCCACTACTTCTGCTCCTCGCCCCATGGCCGGACCGCCTGACGGAGCATTTCGTCGGGGGTTATCCGCCCGGCTCTCGTCACCCCCTCCCACCTTCTCGCGACGGCGCATCATTGAAGCCACGCTTCGAGACATAACCCCGGTGCCTGCGTCGGGGTGTGGAGTTTTGGACAGGCCGAATAGACGAGGGATTTTTGGTTAGGCATTTCTGAACACGCGAACCTGCTGCTTTCTGGCGGAGTCGAATTCCCCGGAGAATGCCTTTATTTTCTCGCTCAAAACTGCGGCGCAAGGATGGCATAAGAGATGCTAAAGACTTCATCGTAACTCACGTCCCTCCCGGACGGGGTGCGAAGGGATCTTTGATAAGCCATAGCAGGCCAACCGTGGTGGTTACAGAGTGCGCGCGAGTGTGGCTTAGTGAAAAATGCAGCGACCCAGTTTCGATACGGTCGTGGGTGTAACGCGCTTTTTGACTGAATTTAGTAAGCCTGAGCGACGTCTTCACTAAAATGCCAATCTTGACAAATCGCGTGACATATAACGCTACTCAACTGAGCAGCAAAAACAGATGAATTATCGCGGATCTACTTACATTTTTAGTGAAACGAAAAGTGGTTAGTGTCTGCTTAGTGAATTCGATCCTCACGACTCAGGAATGACGGCCCTGCAGGACTTGTTTTTCAAACAGTTGACGTGCGTTGAAGGTAACGGGAGAAGCGGTGCTTTGGCTTTAAAGGTAGGCTGAATAGGCGGATTTCCGCGTCCATCGTCGCGCGCATCTCCGGTCTTCGCCGAGACCGGCGCAACAACAGGAAAGTCCCTACACGCTCATTTACGCCCCGCAGCGTCTACCAGTAGGAGGACCGCCGGAGTTGTTCGAGCGACCTGCAGTCTCGATCAAGAATCTTTTCGCGGGGCATGTCTGGCCCCACCCTCGGGAGGTAGGGGAATGCAAAATACCAATGATTTCCTTCAAATCTTCGATGATAGTTACACGCGACAACCGGAAAATCGGCTGCCGACAAAATTCCAGTCCCGTTTCCTCTAAACCTAGTTTTCTATACAGGTTAGCGCGGAAACAGAATTTGTTTGCTTATAGTAAGCAAACGGAGTATATATAAGCGCTTTTTGAGAAATAGTATGATGGACGAAGACGACACCTCTGGCGCGCGGGTGGAACCTTTGCCGCCCCTGTCCCGCAGGCAGCAAGACTGCTTGGCTTTCGTCTGGGCCTACTACATTCAGCACGGGCGCTATCCCACGCAACGCGAGATAACACGCTCGCTAGGAATTAAAAGCGGTACGGCCGAGGGGCTGCTCGAGCCGCTTAGGAAGAAGGGGTATCTGACAAGGAGGTTACGACGCCGCCGGAACATCAGGCTGACAAAGAAATGCCTGACGCTCCTGGCCGCGGACGCAAAAGAGCAACCGGTAGGGCAAGTCCCTATTCAGACGCCTTAAGGCGGGGTAAATAGCGAAGTGCTCAGGTCCGGCAAGACCTGAGCACTTCGGATGACGCTAATTAGCTTGTCGCGCTAACTACAGTGTCATTCTGAGCTATTTCTCCGTTCGTGTCAACCCTTAGCCACGCCCCAGGGCGGACGGAGAACAACGGAAAATGACACTCGAAAAAGAGACGGCTTCGGAGGCCGGCACGGTCAGCTACGCCGTGCTGACCGCATACCACCTGGAAAGAATAAAGTTGAGGGGAGACGGCACCCCTCGCTCCCAAAAAACGCTCGACAACCACGAGAGCGCCATCAGGAAGTGGTGCGCGTATACAGAGCGCGGTCCCGACGAAGGTAGGGCCACCACGCCTCACAAGATAAACCCCCGCGAGGTGATGGTCGGGGATGAACTCGGCCGGGCGTTCTCCAAGTCGCTGGACGACTACCTGAAACACCTGGAGAGCAAGGGCTGCAACACTCAGACGGTCAGCGACCGCAAGTCTATCGCCAAGATGGTGCGTGAGAGCTGGCTCCAGCTCTGCAAAGAAGGTCAGATACCCGACAGGTTCGCCGAGGCGTTAGACTACCTGATCCGGCTTCATCACGCGTCCGAGTCGGACGTGGAACACGAACTCGACTTGCCGCACGGTCTGCTGCGGGAATGGATTTCGGGCGAAGTCGCCCCGTCACCCTGGGACCCGCCCGTCCGGGCGCTGGAGGAGTATTTCGCCGTTAAGGTCGGCACATTGTCCGCGAAGCTGCCCCTGACTGGCCTCCAGATCACGGGCGAACTCCCGTCGAAGAATACCGCCTTCAGGGCTAATCTGTCCGCCCTTCGCTCGGTCCCGTACGGCCTCACCGAACTGACACCGCTGCTACTGCGGCAGTGGCGCCTGATCAAAGAATTTTTCACCGTCCCCGTCGTCTCCGCCCTCGGCCCGTACAAGCGTCGGGGCGTCTGGCGCGACTCCCCCGACACCGGCGAATGCCCCACCGGGGACAAACATTTGAGAAACATGCTGTGCTTCTTCGGCTTCGCCTCACTCGACCCTGAGGCCGAAGAGCCGCTCCTGAGGGGGAAAGGTCTCCCGCCCGAGCAACTTACCTGGGCCATGGTGGGCGTCCCCGAATACGTCTTCGACTTTCTGGAGTTCCGCCGGCGGCGGACGCACAACAACCTCTTCAACGCCTTCACGCAAAACTTCCTGCTGTGGAGCATGCAGTTGCTGCGCCCCGAGACGGGGTTCCTCTGGCAGCACCCCGAGTTCGGCAAAACTCTCCCAGACCCAGTCCGGCCGGCGCGGTGGCGGGCGTGGTGTGAGGCAAACCGCGCCGTGATCCGCGACAAATACCAGGAACTGTTCGCCGCCGGCAACGCGGTCGGGGACGACGAGGAGTTCTACGACGAGGACGACATGGAGTCGGAGGACGGCGGGCGGCGCGCGGCGGCCCGGAACAACCGGCTCGTCGGGAAGGGGCGGGATTCCTTCGAGATCGTCAGGCCCTACATAGAAGATTTGAACGTGCCGGTGTCCGTGCTCTGGGACATGGCCAGGAACATGCGGGCGGACGCGGACCGCCGCAAACCCGGCCTGAGACACGACCTGGCAGTTCTGAAGCGCGACCTCTTCTACGTCACGATGATCAGCTTCAACCCGCTGCGCTGTCGTAACTACTCCAGGATGAAGTTCGTGCCGCAGGACTGGGAGGAGTTCCGCCGGGCGTGCGCTGAATATGCCGTAACCGGCGACCCCGCAAGCGTCTACGTCCGCGCCGCCAGGTGGAGTAACCTTTACCAGAAGCCGGACGGGTCTTGGTGGGTCAGGTTCCCCAAGGGCGCGTTTAAGAATGAGAAGGGGGCCGCGCGGAAGCCATACGACGTCCCCGTGGTCGAAGAAGTCTGGCCGGCCCTGGTCGACTACATTTTCAAGTACCGCCCCGTGCTGCTCGAGGCGATGCGCCGGGCCATCAACTCGTACCGCACGAAGAACGGGTTGGCAGTGCTGTCGCGGGAGCAGGAGGAGCGGATCGAGAAGTGCCCTTACGTCCTGCGGCCTTCGGTGTATTTCTTCCACGCCACGAGGAATGCGAAAAAGAAGCGGCGGACGGGCGCGGAGCCCATGAAGCCCGGGCGCGTGAGCAAGATCATCTACGACTCGTCGCGGAAGTACCTGCCGGGGTGCAAGGGCTTCTGGTCACACGCGTGCCGCCACCTCGTCGCCAGCACATACATCAAGCACAAACCCGAGGGGTGGGAGGTGGCCGCCGGCATTCTCCACATCACGGCGACGATGGTGAGAAAGCACTACGCCTGGGTGAGGGCCGCAGACACGGTGAAGATCTTCAACGATGACATCATGAAGCTCAAGCGTGAGTACGACGCGTGCGGGCCGGTCGTCAAGAAGGCGGCGTGAGGCGGGAATGGTGAGCGCGCAACGTTCTGCTCTCGATCTCGTGTACGAGGCGGCGGCTGCCGTCCTGGCCCGCAACGGAATCCGCTTCCGTGCGGGCCAGCGGGGCGCCGCCGCCTGGTACGGAATGGCCGTGTGCCCGCTGTGCGGGGCGGACGGCTACAGGTGCGGCGTCTCGGAGGCGGTCGGCGAAGGCGGGCGCCTCCACCACGCCGTCGAATGCGTCGAGGCCGTCGGGCCCGGTGCCGGGCCCGACGGCCTCCCGTACGAGGACCTCCTGCTGCGGCTGGGCGAGATCGACGCCGAGGACTACGCCGCCGTCAGGTCGCGCCCGGGCTCCCACCTCAGTCCGGTCGGCGGGGGGCGGCGCCCCCTCAACCCGGAGTTCCACGCCGCGAGGCGGAGGCGGCTACGAGAGAACCCTGACGCGCTGCGCTACCTCTCGCGTCGGGGGCTCGACGCCGGGACGCTCGACCACTTCGGCCTGGGGCTCGCCGAGCCGTACGTCGGCAGGGGAGGGGGGCGCGAGCACGCGGACGCGCTCGTCTACCCGCTGCGCGGGCGCGACGGCCGCTTCTACGGCAAGTACGCCTACTACAACATCCCCGGCGTGACCAAAAACCCGTTCGACCCCGTCGGCTGGATGAAGGGCGAGTCCCGCACCTACTACTCCGGCCCGGCCGAGGGCGTAAAGGGCCTCTTCGTCTGTGGCGGAGCGAAGGACCTCTGGCGCCACTGGCAGGGGCTGCAGGGGTCGCCGCTCGCCTTCGAGCTCCTGCTCGTCGCCTCGACCCACGGCCCGGCCCTCCCCGAAGAGTGGTCCGACCCCGCCTTCTGGGAGCCGTGGGAGGCGGTCTACTTCGGCCACGGCAACGGCGAGGCCGGCGAGCGGGAGGCGGCGCGCCTCTTCGAGCTGACGGGGCGCGAGTCGCGGAGGGCGCGCGTGCCGCGCCACCTCGGGGAGGACTGGACGGACTTCTGGCAGGCGGGCTGCGGCCATGAGGAGTTCGCCCGCCTGCTCGAAGAGGCCCCGGCCGTCTCGCTCGCTACGCCCGAGGCGGCGGGCGGGGCGGGCCCCGGCCGCTTCGCCTACGAGCCTGTGGACATCGGCGGCGCCTATCACGGCGGACGCCTGTACTACACGGCGCGCACCCTGCGCCGCGGAGCGGACGGCGGCGAGCGACTGGAGACGGTCGTCGTGCGCAGCGACCGCTCGCTCCACTCGGCGGCCTGGGCGAAGGCGCCCAAGGAGACGAGGGAGCGCGACCGCGTGCTGCGCCTCACCGACGGGACGCTCCTCGACCGCGAGCCGCGCGAGAACAAGTACGCCACCTGGTCGTGGCCGTCGATCGGCCGCTACCTCGAGGGCGAGACCGCGACCAGACCGCTGGCGCGGATCCTGAAGGACGTCTACGACCACCTGCGCGCCAGCGTCTGGCTCCCAGACGAGGAGGACTACGCCGTCCTCACGCTCACGGTCCCTGTGACCTACGCACAGCGGGTCTTCGACTCGGTGCCGCTCCTGTTCCTCAGCGGGCCGCCCGGCTCGGGCAAGAGCGAGACGGGGCGGGCGATGGCGAGGGTCTGCGCCAACGCCTACGTCTGCGGGCAGGGGTCGGCCGCCTCGGTCGCGCGCTTCATCGACGAGTCGCGCGGCTTCGTCGTCATGGATGACCTGGAGCTGATCGGCGGCCGAGGCGGAGAGTTCTCGGACCTGGCGCAGGCGCTCAAGCTCAGCTACAACAAGGCGACGGCCGTGAAGCTGTGGACGGACGTGAAGACGATGCGCACGCGCTCTCTCGACTTCTACGGCGTGAAGATGATCAACAACACGCGCGGGGCGGACGAGATCCTCGGCAGCCGGATGCTGCACATCCGGGCGGCGAAGATACCAGACCACCTCAAAGAACAGTTCGCGGGGCTACGCCCCTCGGATGCCGGCAGGCTCCAGGCGCTGCGGGACGAGCTCCACACCTGGACGTTCGAGAACGTCCCGCTCATAGAGGCCGAGTACCGGGCGCTCTGCCCCAAGGGGACCGACCGGGCCGACGAGATCTCCGCGCCGCTCAAGGCGATGGCGAACCTGGCCGGCGACGCCGGACTGCACCGGCAGTTGGAGGTAGCCCTGACGAGGCGGGGCCGACGCGGCGTGGATACGGGCGATCCGGCGGGGGTGATGAAGGAGGCTCTCAAGAACCTGATCCTCCGGGGCCACGAGCTGGTTGCGGTCACGCACCTCGCGCTCGAAATGCGCGCCCTCGTCGCGCACGCGCGCGGCGGGTCTTCCGCCGGCGGGGCGCCGGAGTGGGCCCACCCCGAGTGGGTCGGCCGCGCGCTCCGGAGGGAAGGGCTGGTCGAGTCGGACAGGCCGAGCAGGCTGAAGGTGAAGGGGGCCAACCTCCGCATCTACCGGGTCAGCAGCGCTCACTCCGAGCGGGTCAGGGCGTTCTTCGCCGGCGAGGGCGTCGCGGCCCAGGTGGAGCCGCGGTCGCCCCGGGACTTCTGCCGCGCCTGCGACACGTGCCGGTATCGTGAGCTCGAGTGCCCGGTCATGAAAGTCACGAAAGAAAGGGGCACGACACCCGTAACTTAACCGCGGGCCGGTCGGCCGCGCCCCGCGAAACGGCGCGCCGGAACTTGATGACGAATCGGGTGAGATATGGTAATACGTCCGATAAATAAATCTCACGCGAAATGACAACGCCCAATTCTCACGCGAAACGTCATCAGCGCATGCCTAGCCCGGAACCGAGTACGCGCCGGATGTTGCCGAGCGCCGACCGACCCATCAGCAGGAGGGACGCGCCGGCCCCGCGCCGCCCGGCGCCCGAGAGCGCCGAGGCCACCATCAGCAGCCCACAGCCCGCGGCGGTCAGGGTAGGGGTGGCCAGCCGGCCAAGCACGTAGAAGTAGGCCTGAGGTAGCGCCGCGCCGAGCGCCACGGGGACGAGCATGACGAGCAGGGCGACAAATGAGAGGCCCACTATCGCCATGAAGAAGTTGGTGAGCCTCCTGCGGTCGAGGAGGTCTGCGCGCCCCTTCTCGATGGCGAAGTCGAGCGCCTTCTCCTGCAAGGCTATCAATTCCGGGGGGAACCCCGTTCCGTCGTTACGATTTGAGTCCATCACTATGCACTCCCGTGAGCAGTGCCCGCCCGGTGAGGGGGGCGAATGAAAAGCCGACCGGCCGGGAGGCTACACCTCCGGCACGACTGAAGCGACTGGCCGACTAACGGGAGCTGATCGGAAGGGACTGCGACCCGTTAGCGGGCCGCGGACTCGTCGGGGTGGAGGGATTTCGGGAAGAACTTGAGCGGCGCGCGCAGCGACTTGACGGCCGCCTGCAGCATGAGGAGCTCGCGGAGCGAGGCGCGGGAGCGCGCCCTCTGAATCGCCCTGAGTGCCTTGAGGAGGCCGCCGAAGACCTCGGCCCCCGCCTTGCGGAAGGCCGAGAGCACGCCGCGGGCGTCGAGGGCGTAGAACCTGCTGAAGGAGTCCAGGTGGAGGTGGAGCCACTGCTGCATCTCCTCCGCCGAAAGGAACAGAGGGGCCCCCATCCGGCGGCACAATTTGTACAGCCGGTCGAGCTCACTCTTTTCTCTTGGCTTCCAGACGAGCATGAGGTTCTCCAGGTCTGCCTGTATCAAGGCAAAACTATATATCTATAACTGATTTGATTTAGATTGTCAAGTACCGGTTGAGGCCGAACAAGTTTATATCTGGCGCGCCCACCGCCGTCAGAAAGTTCTTGACACGGTGCGTTCGCACTTCACTAATAGAGTTCTGCGGCGACCTGACCGCCCACGAAGGGAGAACGACACGTGCTTCACATGACCGGTAGGATCTTCGTCTACAGGCTTCCGCCCGTCGACTTCTGGCAGGGCTGGACGCCCGAACATAGTTGGCCGAAAGCGGATGACGACCCGTACCCCGAGTACGGCGTCGGCGACGAGGAGGCCGACGACCTCGCGATCGCCATGAAGCTGGCCGCCCGGTGCGGTTGGGAGGGCGACGGCGAGTGGCGGATGGCCGGGCTCCCGCGCGCCGACGTCGCCGCGCCCACTTTCATGCTGGCCGTCAAGCAGCAGAATAACGGCACGACCTTCGTCGTCTCGCCCTACGAGCTGCCGTGGCTCGCGCACCACCTGGAGCTGAGGGTCGATAGGAATAACATAGCCCAGTACACCTCGTGAGCCGTGGCACGCCCCTACGCGATACGACCGCGACTATAATGGCCGAGCGACATGAGTGAAGTCCTGCCTATCAACGCGGCCGCGCGCAACTGCGTCTGGGTCTACCCGCGAGCGACGCCTCCGCGGTTCCGCGACGCCCCTGCGGTCGTCGAGACCGCGCGCTCCCACGAAATGCCGGACGTGGTCTCGCTGCCCGTGGGTGCGGACGTCGCCGCCGAATTCTACGGCGGCGCCTACTCCTTATGGCTCGACGGGCAGAGGCGGCGGGTCCACATCAGGCGCTTCGACTACGTCTCCTTCTCGTCGGAGGAGGAGGCGCGCTACGCCTTCCTCACCCTCTGGCGCGAGGTCGAGTGGCTGGAGTCCGCGGCGGAGGTCGAGGGCGCGGCCGCGCGGTGGCTGGAGACTCAGAGGCGGAAGCATTCCGGGTCGTAGCCGAGATGGGCAAGGGCATCAGCGTCATCGGGGGCAGGGCAGCAGGGCGTGATGATCCGGAAGTACCGGTCTACCGCGCTCTGAGGGATCTGCTCTGCTCCTCATGCGGCTCTACGATCGGCGAGAGCGCTCTATTTACACGCCGCCCGCTCGCCGGCGCAGGGCTGCGCGTCGCGGCGCAGTGCCGAGAGTGCGCTCCGTTCGAACTGCGCGAAGACGGCGGGAATGGACAACGCTCCCCGCTCATGGAATCGCTGTTAGCGCCTGTAAACGACGACAACGCTGTGCCCAACCCCCCTAATCCGGATCGTGTGACTGAGGAAGTAATGAAACGCTTAGGCCCTGCGCTGAGGTACCGCTCCGGGAAGAGCGGCGCGGGCCGCTGACTTCACGAAGTGCGGGGTCGTCGGCGAGTCTTCGCGCCGGCGGATCAGGTTAAGCGTTGTGACGAATCGGGTGAGATATGATTAACTTTATCAGACGGTATAAATCTCACGCGAAACGTCATCGCCTATCTCTCACGCGTTTCGTCATTTATGCGAAACGTCATTCAAGCCGGGACGAAAGTCGCGGCAGCTCGTTTGAGCTGTCCGCGCGGGATTAACTCCCGTAATTTCTTTAACCCGCCGCCGGCAGACTCGCCTCTGATACAATGGGTAGGCCGGGGCAAGAGACCCGGCGCCCGAATCTATGAACACGCCCCCGCGGAGGGGCGTCGCAATTGACCTCCCCGTCCTACCCGCTCGGGGAGAGCCTTCGTCACACCTCACGCCCGACGTGAAATTGCCCCGCCGCAAGGAGTCGAGAATATGATGCGAGACTATCCGGACTCTGCCCCGGGGCTTCGCGGCCTGATACGGCTGCTTAGCCCCCGCGGAGGCTCGTCGTACCGCCGTAAAGCCGCCCGGGCTTCCGAACCGGCTCCCGATCCCGAGCGGCCGGCGCCCGGCGCCGACCCTCACGACGAGGGCCGTGCGGACGCCGGCCGGGGGAAGGACGAACGCCGGCCGTTCACCGCTCACACGTGCGCCGAGCAGATCACAGGCGGCAAGTGGGCCGAGCTCTTCGACAGTCACGCGACGCTCTCGGACGTGTGGCACG
This sequence comes from Pyrinomonadaceae bacterium, assembly GCA_036389815.1. Lineage (GTDB taxonomy): Bacteria > Acidobacteriota > Blastocatellia > Pyrinomonadales > Pyrinomonadaceae > QHXN01. Next base: position 48,363 of record DASVWB010000277.1, read on the forward strand.
CCGCCGCCCACTCCGACCCGCTCCTGTGGATGCTGCGGATGAGCGACTACCGTGACGAGGCCGCCCTCCGGCTCTTCGCGCTGTGGGCGGCGAAGGAGGTGGTCTGTTTCGTGCCGGGGGCCGAGCGCCCCGCGCGCATGCTCTTCATGGCGGCCAGGGCCTACGCCGCCGGCCTGAGCTCGCGCGAAGCCTTCGACATCGCCTACCAGGTTTACTGCGAGGAGATGCGGCGCGCCGCGCCGGAACGCGACGACTGGAAGGAGTTCCAGCAGGGCGTCAGCGCGGCGCGTTCCGCGATCCACTCCGTCGTCGTAGATGACCCCTGGGGGGCCGCCTTCGACGCGACGGCCACCGCCGAGTCCACGTTCCGCTTCGACTTCAGCGGCTTCATCGAAGCCCTCGAGGGCGCCGGGATGACGGTCGACGATAAACTGCGACTGTCCCGGCAGGCCTGTGAGACCGCCAGCGGGACGTTCGGCGAGCGGGCGGCCCACGCGTTGCGCGCGATAGTCGGGGACCCGTTCCTCCTGCTCGACGAGCGGAAGGGTAGGCGGCACCTCGAGTTGCTGCGTCAGGGCATCAGGCTAAGGCCTCTGATCACGTGGTAAGGCAGCCTGCGCCGGCGGCCCGCTTAAAGTCGCCGGGGGAGGTTCCAGGAACTGCCCCGCCCGGGGCGGGCGACGACGGTTCTTTACCGGCCGTGTCTCTGGCCGCGGGAGGGTGATATAATCCGCGCGCGAGGGCGCCCGCCCGGGCTTCGGGAGGAGGTGGTTGCGTGCAGAACCTGACCCACGAAGAGGCGGTACAACTCAAGGTCGACGAGGTGCGGAGGGAGGTCGGCGAGGTCGTGTTTGACCCCGACCGATGGCTGATGACCCCCCACGACCTGCTGGGGGGGCGCGAGCCCGTCGACCTGCTCGCCTCCGGCGACGCCGCGGACGAGCGGAGGGTGCGGGACCTCGTCGACTCCATCAAACACGGGCTCTTCACATGAACACGGCCGCGTGCCCGTCGCTCCCCGCCGGCCCCGAGAGCGGCACCGTCTGGTTCCGCGCCATCCAGCCGCAACATTTTGCCACCGCGCTCGGGACGTCACACACGAAGACGATCCCCAGCCGTTTCAGCGTCGGCGCCCCCGCCACACCCCAGTACGAGATCCTCTACCTGGCCGAGAACCACATGGTCGCGCTCTTCGAGGTGCAGGCGCTGCTCGGCTCCCCGCTCTCGCCCGGCGGCGTCGTGCCGCAGCCCCGGCGGGCGTGGTCGATCATTAACGTCGACGTGAACCTCCAATCGGTGGTCGACCTGACGGACCCGGCCGCCCAGGCGGCGCTCGCGACCAGCGCGCAGGAGCTGACCGGCGACTGGCGCGGCTACCAGTTGCGCGGGCCCCACACGTCCGTGAGCGCGCCCGCGGGCTCGGCGCCCACGCAGGACCTCGGGGCGGCACTCTTCGGAGTCGCCGGCGTCGAAGGCTTCCGCACCATCTCGGCCAGGCTCCCGGATCAAATGGTGCTGGCAGTATTCCCCCAGAAGTTGCGGCTGGGTAGTTCCGTCCGGTTCTGGGACCCGGCCTCGAGGCAGACTCACACGATCTCGCCCCCTGCGTCACCCTGACGACCCGGAACGAGAACCGCGGCGCGCCGCCGCAGGCTTCCACCTTCAACACGCCCGAAGTCAGAATCCCGTCGGTCTGACCATCCGCCCCGATCCTCCTCAAGGCCGCTTCCGACCCGCTCCGCTTAAACGCCGGCGTAAGAGTCCCGCCGGGCATAACACGCATGTCTGACTTACCGCCCCCGCCGCCGGCCCCGAGACGCCCGCAGCCGCGCGCGCCTAAAGCTGGCTCTTCGCCGCGCCTTTACGCGGCCGCCCTCAGCCTCGTCCTGCTCGCCGGCGGAGCCTTCTCCGCAGCCTTCGGCGCGCGCGGCGCCCCTCCGCCTCCCGCCGGGGGTGCGGGGGCGACCCTCGGCGCCGCCCCGCAGAAATTTATCGAGTACACGCCGGACGAGGCCAGGCGACTCACCCTCCGCGAGTTCACGGTATTCGTCGCCGAGTGGGCGGCGAGTCTCGGCCTCCTGGCCGCCCTGCTCTTCACCGGGACGCTCGCGCGGCTGCGCCGCAGGTGGGATGAAATACTGGCCCGCCGGCTTCGGGGCCGGTGGTCGGGTAAAGTTATACGGCGGGCGGCGGCTTCGCTGGCCGAGGACTGCGAGAGGCGACACCGCAGCAAACTGCTGTCCAGGCAGGAGCGGCGCTGGCGTGAAAGCCTTCGCCGCAGGTTACTGTCCGGCGGCGGGGGCAGCCCCCGGCGTGAAAGACTGGCGTCCCGGCTGGAGGCCGGGTGGCGGGACAGGTTGTGCCGCTGGGCGCGCGGGAAGGCCGGCAGGGCGAGGGGGCGCAGGCGCCTTGAAAGGTTCGAACTGCGCGCGAGGCGGCGGCGGCGGAAAATTTGCGCCCGGGTCGCCCGGACGGCCTCGACCTCCAAAGACGCGTTGATCACGGCGGCGGCCGTCGTCCTCGGCCTCGCCTCCGTCTCGGTCATCTCCGACGTCGTCCGCTTCTTTAGCGGAAATGAGACGCCCGCGGACGCTTACCAGGTCTGGAGCAGACTGTACATCCCCGAGCGGGTGGTCTACAACTGCGGGCTCGCGGCGGCGCTGGTCGTCCTTAACACGTTCCTTCGCGCCTCCAGGGGCGTCAACACGTTCGCGAGGCGCGCCGCGGTGGGCGTCATCTGCGGGATCATGGCCGGGGCCTATGTTTACGCGAACTTCCAGACGCCGAAAATACATGAGCGCGACGGCGAGGTGGTCGTGCCTCTCGCGGAGGCCCCGGGGGTGTCGCCCGCGGTTAAAGCCGCGGCGGTAACCGCCGCCGCGCGGCATCAGATCGCCGAGCGGCAACTCTTCGTCGTGCGCGGCAAAGGGGACGTCGTGGTGAACGCCTACGCCCTGGGGGCGGGGCCGGCGGCCGGGCTCTTTTTTACGGGACGCCTGCTACGTGAGGCGACTCCGGGAGAGGTGACGTTCGCGGCCACCCACGAGATCGGCCACGCCTACGACCCCGTCTACAGGTCGGAGGCGCGTCGGTACCTCTCCGTCGCCGAGGTGGCCGTGTGCGTACTCATAGCCTTCGTCACGTGGGCCGGGCTGCAGTTCGGCTCGCGGCCGGGGCGGCGGAAGATCTCCTCCCCGGCCGGCATGCTCGCCTGCCTGCTGCTGCTGAACGTCTACGTGCTGGCGCTGCGCGCGTTCGACAACGTCCTGTCGTGGAGGGCCGAGAGTTACGCCGACTCGTTCGCGGCCGAGAAGACGATCACCGACGAGGAGTCGCGGCGGGCCGCGCTCGGCGTTTTAGACCTGCTCGCTGAGTCGAACCCGTTCGACCCGGACCCGCCGTTCATCATCCAGTTGATGCTCAACAGCCACCCTTCCATCGCCGAGCGGCGGCAGAAGGTGCGTGACTACCGCCCGCCGGGCGGAGGTGGATGCGTCTCCGGGCCGTGAGGGCTCGCTCCGAGAGTCAAAGGTTACGGCCGGCCCCGCGGGGGGGCATAAGCGTCACGGCGCAGCGGCCGACGCCGAACTCCTCGGCCACTTCATCGAGTGTCCGGCGCCCCCGCTCAACCCGCCGGCTTCTTCCGGTCGTCGCCGGGATGTTCCTCCTTGCTCCCGCACCAGACCCCGGTGGCGTGCCAGACCTCGTAGTGGAAAAGCCACAACGAAGTCCACGGGACGATCGTGTTAACGATCAACATCGCCGGGCCCCACTCGTGGTACTTATAGCGGAACAGGCAGAGGAGGTCGCCCCGGAATACGTGGGGGAGCGGCGAACCTTCCCGCGACACGAGGGGCGGGTCGAGGACGGTCACCTCCGGCCTCTCGCCCAGCCTGTACCTGATCCTCAAGGCGTAGGTCGCGCTTAACGGCGTGGGCCGCAGCCTCCCGACCCAGGTCATAGCGCCGTTTCCCCCCAGCGTGAACTTCGAATCGGGGAAGGCGCCCTTCAGGCTCGCGGCCTGCATCGCGACGGTCCGCGTCTGCTTTATGAAGTAGCTCTTACTCGTCGCCATACCACGTGTTCTTCGGCACCACGGAGCCCACGGCGCCGAGCGCGCCGGTCTTCGCCGCCATCCTGAGGTCGCCGCGCTGCTGGGCGGCGTCCGTCTCGCGGCCGAGCCTCTCTATGCTCTTTCGGACGACGTCGCCCCCGAAGGCGGGTGCCAGCACCTCGCCGACCCGGTGGATCCCGCCGGTCTGCTGCTCGGCGGCGGTCAGGTCCGCCTCCACCTGGCCGAGCCACTGGAAGAAGAGGGTCGCCTTCCGCGGCTCCTCGTTCCATTTGTCCGCGAAGTTTTCTTTCGGGTTGACCGGGTTCGGTATCCACCACCCCCCGTTGCGGTTCTGGACGCCCTTCGGCATCTCCCTCACGGCAGAGATCAGGGCGTCGAACAGGTCCGTCTCGTTCGAGTAGGCCCCCGCCGCGAGAGTCGTGATGATGACGGAGATCGGCTTGTCGTCGGGGTTACCCTCGTAGCGGATGTCCCGGTGGCGCTTTAGAATCTGGACGACCCTGCGCAGCGGCGTCCGGACCCTCTCCTCCGGGATACTCTCGATCTCGACGTTCGCCGCCTTCGCCGTTACCTCCCGCCGCTCCCGGAGGACCCTCCTCTCCCTGTCGTTAAACCATTCCGCGTAGCCCTTGGGGTTGCTGTGCTGCCACTGCCTGAGTTCCCGGTCGGTGATGAGGATCGCCGCGTCGAGGGAGCGGACCGTGAAGATTGCCGCCTCGTCGTCGGGGATCGAGGGCAGGACGTCCATGTGAAAGCGCCCCTTATAGTTCAGCGCCCAGCAGCGCCTGCGGCGTACCAGCTCGGGGACGTCTCCGCCCTCCTCGCGCAGGTCGGCGATGTACCGCCTTAGCTGATCGCCCGTCTGTTCCATCAACTCTTCCTGGGTGACGCTTCTCTTCGACAGCTCCCGGCGGTAAACGAGGTCCACGTCGTACTCGCAGTCCTTCTTCACCGGGCTGATCATCGTCCCGAGCCTGGTCGAACCCTGCGGGTAGATTTCGGAGTCGGTGTGAAACCTCTCCGCGTTGTCTTCCTTTATCCAGGAGCTCAGGTGCTCATACTTCCGAACCATTTCGGCGTAAAGGTCCTCCGGCACGTCGAGCTCGTCGGCCAGGAAGCCGAGAATAGTCCCGATCTGCTTCGTACTCGTATCAAGCATGCTCATTCTCCCTTACAGCACCAGGGTGGTGTGGAACGTACGGTGGCGCCTTGTGCCGTAAAAATCGCTGTTCGAAAACGGGAACCAGTTTGCGGCTTTCGTGGGCTGCCTTCGCCATCAACTCTTTCGCCCGGCCCGCCTTGTCGAGGTCGAAGAGTCCTTTCGGAACCTTCGGGTCGAGCCGGACCACGTTACTCTCCCCGATCAGGTGGGCGCTCTGCGTGTGCACGCCTAAACTTTGTGCGCGCATGATGAGATGGGTGGCGGTCATCGCCCACAAGGCCAACCCGCCCCAGTTAAGACGTCCGGGGCGCTTTATCACCGGATCGGAAGTCCCCAGATTCAACACGGCGATCTCGTCTAACCCGACACCCAGCACGCCCACGGCTTCGGTGATCCCCACCATGGTGGGGTTGTTAGCCCAGATCCCGCCGTCCACGTGCCGGACACGGTCGACGTGACGGCACACGGGGAAGTACGTGGGGGCGGCGCTCGTGGCCAGGGCCACCTTCCACGCGGGCACCTGCCAGTCCCTTCTCAGCCGCTCGTGGTGGGGGGTTTTGAAGAGGTAGACGTCGTCCTCGCCGAGGTTGTACGAGGGGATGACAAGGCGCTTTTTACTGTCGCCGAGATTTTTGTCGCCGAACACGTCGGGGGACCGCAACGCGTCGCGGAGGGCGGTCTGCGGGTACTTGCGGAAGAGCGCGTGCGTCGCCCGGCGAAGACCCAACCGGTTTCGAAAGATTGCCGCCCCTTTTTCCGCGTAGAAATCTACGACCTGTTTCGGGCGAAGCCCCAGCCCGAGTCCGAGCGCGATGATGCCGCCGGTCGAGGTCCCGACGATGAGATCGAAGTGATCGGTGATTTTGATGTTTAAGTCTTCTTCGACGTGAGCCAGCACCGCCGCGGAGAACAACCCTTTGATCCCGCCGCCGTCGAGCGAAAGTATCTGGAAACGCCGGCTCACGCGCCCTCGTTCTTTGCCCTGTCGCGCGCCGCCGCCATGAGTTTTGCGAACGTATCCGCCTGCGCCCTGGCGTCGTCGAGCGCGTTGTGTGTGGGGGGCTCCTCCGGCTGGAACTCCCGCGGCAGCCGGCTGGAGGTCGTCTCGCCCCACCTGCAGCCCGAGAGCCCCATGTAATAGGCCTTGATGTCGAGCGCCCCGAAGCCGAAAGGGTTTTCGCCGAGGTACTTGTGGAAGTACCAGTTCACGAACGACCAGTCGAAGCCAGCGTTGAAGCCGACGAATACCGGCTTGCGCCCGGCGGCCGCCTCAAGCACCCAGCCCCTCAGTGACTCCATTACGGCCCGCGGCTCCTGACCCTCCTCGGAGAGCTTCGCCATGTCCAGACGGCTCACCGCCAGCGCCTCCGGCACGGCGTTGTCGTTAACGGGTTTCAGCTCGGCGTAGAACGAAATCTCCGGCTCCCCCACGACGCAAGCGCCGACGCTCAGCATGCTGTACTCCCCCGGCACGGGGCCCGCCGCCTCGACGTCCACGGAGATGTAAACCTCTTCACTCACCGCCTGCCTCCTCGCCTTCAGGTCGTCCCCATCCGCGGGGTCGGTTTGATCCTGAGCGCCTGCTCCAGCAGATCCTCGTAGCGCAGCTCTCGGTCCGCGCTGTACGCCTCCCGGAGCGCGCCGGGGAGCAGCCTGTCCGTGATGTCGGACGCGGTGAACGGGACCCCGTCGTTCTTCTCCTCGCGCTCACCCGTTAGCCGCACCAGCTCCTCCAACTGGTCCTGCTTCAGGTGCAGCTCCGGCACCGAAGTCTTGAACAGTTCGGCGCGCGCCCGGTCGTTCGGGCGCTCGAAGGTGAGCCGGAGCGCCGCGCGGCGCCTGACCGCCGGGTCCAGCGCGTCCGGGCGGTTCGTGATGAAGATGACCGCCAGCGGGAGCTTGGCGAGGCGGAGGTTGTCGAGCCGCTGCAGCACCGTGTTCAGGCCGGCCTTGTCCTCGTGGTGCATCTGCTGGGTGTCGCGCGTGGCGGCCAGCGCGTCGGCCTCGTCGATCAGGAGCAGCACCGGCTCGCCGCCGAGGCTCCGGGCGCGGGCCTCGGCCTGCGCGAAGGCCTGCGCGATCAGGTCGCTCATCTCCCCCACCTGGCCCGTGCCGCGGATCTGGGTGTTGATCTTCAGGAGGTGCGCGCGCTTTTTCCCGCCGGCCTGGCGGGCGAGGGCGTCGCCGACGGTTTCGGCCAGCGCCGTCTTGCCAGTGCCGACGTCGCCTTCGAGCAGGACCAGCGGCACGCGGTTGCGCTGCAGCTCGCAGAGGTGGAGCACATGCTTGCCGTGGTGCTTACGGCTCCACGCCTCGAGCCGTTCCGGGTAGAGGAGTATCTCGAGTTCGACGAGCAGACGTTCCTTGTGCTCGTCGATGCCGACGAGCCGCTCGTACCACTCGTGCGCCTCCTTGTCCGGGTAGGTGCGCTCCATCTCGAAAAAGCTGACGACCTGACTGCGGTTCGCGTTCGCCGACATCGGAATAACCTTCCTCGGTGGATCCTGTTTGTTTTCGGCCGCGTGGCGGCCCGCCCGGTGAGCCCCGCCGCCCGCGCCGACCGTCACCTGCACGCTCGACACCCTCTCGCCGCGGCGGACGGAGTCGAGGTCGGCTGCCGCCGCCGACAGCTCCGGCTCGCCCGCCGGGTAGCCGGCCTCCTCGAGGTGGCCCCGCAACACGGCGGCGAGCGCCGTCCGCTTGGTCAGCCGCTGCTCGCGGGCGACCTGCTCGGCCTCGGCGATGAGAGCGGATGCACCCTGCCGGAGTCTGCCGAGCGACTCCCCGCCCGGCCCCGTAAGTTGTACGAATACTTCTGCCATCAGCTTGAGAAGCGGGTGCGAATCGCGCCCGAGCCGTTCATAGAGTAAGTGCGGTCGGAACTCCAACTGCCGCCGCTGTAGTCCAGCCGCCCCGCCGGGCCCCACTTCAACTCGAGCCTGTCCCTGACCGACTTGCGCTCGCTCTCGGCCATCCCCTTCCAGTGGTCGCTGTAGGTGATGATGACGCTGAAGTCGGCGTCGGCGAGCGCCGGGTCATAGCGGATGCCGCCGGGCCGGTCGTCGGCCAGGCCGATCGCGCCGCTGACAATCTGGTAGCGGAGCTCTTCGAGCACGCGGGCCGAGCCGGGCTTCGTCCAGACGAACTTGACGTAGTCTACGGCCTCCTCGTCGATGAATATCCTCACGTCGTTGATGACGTCCTGCGCGAACGACTCCGTGAAGTAGTCGTAGGTGTCGCCGATCTCGAGGATGTCGGTCTGGACCTTGCGCGTGATGTGGACCACGCTCGTGTACGTGCTCGACTGCGTGCTCGAGCGCGTGTAACTCGTCGACATTACTTGTCCCCCTCCTCAGGCTCGGAGAGCGTGCGGAACGCCTCGCCGAAGACCCCGCACCATGCTTCCACGGCGGCCTCCTCGTCGCCGTCGAGCTCGGCGCTGCGCGCCTCCATCATGAAGTCGTAAGCGTCGTGAATCCTATCCACGTATTGCTTGCGCGTCGTCTCGGTCCAGAAGCCGGTCACGTTATTCTGCGCGTTGACCGAGTCCATCACCACGACCTTATCCTTCGGAAGCTCGACCTTCCCGGCGTCGTAGTAGTCGTCGAAGACGATGGGCTCGAGGAACTGGTGCCTGCGGAAGCAGTTGAAGACGTGCCGGAGACTCGTCTGCCACTCGCCCGTCACGCCGCACTCCTCGAACGCCTTGGCTGCGATGAGCTCGCAGAAGATGGACGGCTGCGCCAGGTCCCCCTGCCGGTTGTTCCACCACTTCACCATCCGGACGAGCCGGTTGAATTTGACGGGCCCGCTGACCCTGTTGCTCTCGACGGTGCGTCTCTGGACGAACTTGTTGTGCCCCGTGACGGAGGTGAGTCGCCACCCGTCCGGGCGCGGGATCCAGCCGCCGTTATCGACGTCGAGCGAGTCGTCGCGGATGATCGGCGCCACGTCCACGTTGAGCTTGATGCCGCTGCGAAATTTGACCCGGGCCGCGCTCTTGAGCTTCTCGAAGTCCCCGTCCGCCTTCTGGGGGTAGATCGCGCGCAACTGGTCGCGGGTGAACTGGATGAGCTTGTCGAGCTGCTTCTTCGTCGCGCCCTCGCCGGAGTAGTAGGCGCCGAGGTCGACGTCGAAGAGGTTCTCCTCGGTCCTCCGCAGCGACGTGAACTTCGCGTTGGAGCCGGCCTTCAAAACCTTCTCCAGCTTGAAGCTCCCGTCCGCCGAGACCTTGTTTTTGAGCTGCGCGATCATGTAGTCGGTCTGCCGGTTCGCCTCGTCTATGTGTTCCGGCGTCGGCTTTATCTCTTTCGTGAATTTCTCGAACCTCGCCTTGATGGTCATACTCTCTCCTCGCCTTCCCCCGGGGGGTGAACCACGGAACTTTCGCCGACGGCCGCCGCCGCAAGGTCGACACCCCACTCGTAATTTCCGCGCCGGAAGTTCCAGGCCGTCGCCGGCGGGTGGATGTTCGCCGAGATCTGCTGCCCGAGGTGGAAGGCCAGCGACACCGGGCCCGCGTAGAACAGGTGAAGGCGGCGGCAGGCCGTGGCCTGCTGCGCGATCGTATCGATGACCCGCCGGAACACGCGCCCGTAGGCGCGCGTCTGCTCTTCGCTCTTAATTATCCCCCGCTCGGGCTGGGGCACATTCAAATCCACTTCGAGCGCCGGGGAGGGTACGACCGCGCGGGTCGGCGCCGCGTTCACCTGGTAGCTCACCGACACCCGCACCACGGCGTCGCCCGGGCGGTTAACCCTCCTCTTCGGCAGGCCGCTCACTTCGAGCGGCGGGAATTCCGCGTCGTCGGCTTCGGGCCACGCCCAAGTGCCCGGGCCGGAGTCGGGGTGGAAGTCAAACATCCGCACCCGCTGGCGATCCGTGACCAGGTGGCCGGCGAGGACGGCCAGGGGTATGTGCGGGATCCCGTGAAAGACCATCTCTGCGTCGCCGCGGCGCGCGAGCGCCCCGAACAGGACGCCCTGAGGGTCGACCACGCGCCGCACGGCTTCTTCCGGGTCGGCGAGCACGTCGACGCGCACGAGGTCTGTGAAATCGAGCGAGACGGTCTCGATGTCGCGCCCCTTCAGGTCGCCACCGAAGGCGCCGAGAATCTCGTCGGGGGCGATGGGCCTGAGCGACTGGGCGCGCACGACCAGGAGCGGAGAGGTCTTGCCCTCCTGGGGCTTGGCCTCCAGGGGCGAGATGGGTCGCGAGCGGAGCAGCCCTACGGTGAACGCGGCCGCCGCGTTGGCGCCGTACGGCTGCCAGTCGTCGTTCTTGTGTTCGTCGGCGAAGTCGCAGACGCCCCGGATTTCGAGAAACGCCGGCTGCGGGTTGTTGTTGAGGGCCGCCCTCGCGACCCCGGCACCCTCCATCGCCACGGCTATTATTCTCGGATTTTCGTTGAGGAGTTTGGGCAGCGTCTTCCTGTCGGCGATGACCTTCTCCCCGGCGGCGATCACACCGAAATGGGCATCCGGCAGCGACGCTTCGGGCGCGGCCGCGCCGGGGTGGTCGACCCCGATCTCCCCCTTCCACTCGCTCGCCTCGTAGGCCTGGGCCCGGCCGTAGAGCAGGCGGTCGGTCGTGAACTGTTGCGGACGCCGCTGCTCTCCTTTAGGCGTGCGCTTCGCCAACTCGTAGTAGTAGCAGGACTCCGCCACGACGACGTCGCCCAGCCCGACTTTTCCGGGCACGCCGCCCGCGATGCCGACCATGAGTACGTGCTCAGGCTGCCAGCGCTGAATGAGCCTCGTCGTCGCCACGGCCGCCTCGTCGTTGCCCATCCCGATTAGCATCACTACGACGACCGTGTAGCGCTCGCCGGAGCCGGGGATGCTGACGTGCCCGTAGTAATAAGTGAGCGGCTCGTTGTCCTCCTGGACCAACTCGTACCCCGGGTCGAGACGCCTCAGCACCGCGTCGCGCTCGAGCTTGAGCGCGGTGATAACGGCGAAATCGACGGGGCCGCTCTTTACTCCGGTGGCAGGCATAAGACTCTCTTAAAGTAACGAGCGCGGGGACCGAGAGGGAGGCCTTCTGAGCCGCCCACCCCGGGAAGACTCCGCCGCGCTACGTAGTCGCTTTACTTTTCGTCCGATCTATTTATGCAAAACGTTCGTCACTCGTTTAGACAGCCCTCGACTCGTTAGCAGCACACCCAAGGGGTGCTAAAAAATCACCGGTATCATCCCTTATGTTGCGCCGGCCAACGGCAATGGCGCCCACAGCTTCTGTTCGGGCATAACGGCCGTTCGAACCTTAAATGACCGGCAACGTTTCCGGCCTGACGATGCACACTTAGAGCCGGCGGGGGCGACCGGCGTCACGGGTCGCCCCCGCCTCTCAGCAACTACTTCTCCTTGCGCACGCCCTTGAAAGGCTTGCCGTCCTGCTTCTGGTCCATGAACTTGCCGGTGTTGGCGTCGCGCTTGGTCCAGTTGCCGTTCTGCGGGTTCTGCACCTGCGACCTTTCGCGCACCGCGCCGTTGCGATGGCCGTCGCCTTTCGGCGGGTTGGTTGCCATAACGGTTGCTCCTCCTTTCTTCGATAATCCTCAACCGGGCGCCGTCCGCGCGTCTCTTCGGCGACACCGCCTTTACACGCGCCGCAGGCGAGTAGACATATTTCATCACTAGAGCTTAAATAGATTCCACCCGCCGCTTTGTCGAAGTGAGCTCTTCAAAACCGTAAAACGCGCCAAGTAAGATTTCGTTACCTGACGCATCATTACTACTCATGCGGTTAGAAAATATTACAACAGACATTTTTTGGCAAGAACTTTTTGTCGCAAAGACAGAGGCGTTTCATCTCGTCGGGTTATAAGAAAAAGAAGCGGGAGCGCGACGGCTCCCGCTTCTCTTTTTGGAGGACTCTTTAGTAGGGCTTTGGCGGACGTGCGCCGGGGTGCTTTCTAGACGAAGGCGCCCAGGCGGAAGAGGGTCAGGCCTGCACTGCGGCCCCGCTCCTGACTCTCAACTTCTTAACCAACTGCCTCGTTTCCGGAAGGCCCTTCCCAATAAGGTCGGCCAATTTCTCTAAGGGGATCTTCTCCTGGCGGTAAGCTTCGAGCGCGAGATAAACGTACCTCAGGGGGTACTCGGCCGCGTACTTTTCGCCGTCGTCCTGAAGACCCAGCTCTTGGCCCAGTTTGTCCGGGTGGCACTTCGCCAACTCCTCCCTCTGCTCCCTGGTGAGCCAGTTGAGATTTTGCAGCCGGTAGAGCGCAGCCTGGTAGCTGACGCCGAACGCGCGGTGCAGGTACAGGACGTGGACGACTTGGAGGGAAGATTTCGTGCGGCGCGTCAGGCCGCGGTCCCAGAGAAAACGCTCGATGCCCGACGCGGGCAGCAGGAACGCGGCGGCGAAGCTATTGGCGCGCACCTCCAGAAACTCGTTGGACTCTTCGGGGCGGCCTAGCTGCTGCGAAGTGGTGCTGGCGCGGGCCTGCAGCTTTCTGTCGAGGAGGACGTGTGCGTACTCGTGGGCGGCGTTGAAGGCGAGCCGGTTGCGGTGCTCTTTGCCGTTTATCAGGATGCAGGGCCCGATGGCGCGCCCGTACATGAAGAGTCCGGAGATGCTGCTTTCGTGGAGCTCCCGGACGAACACCCGAATGCCCTGGCTCTCTAGCAACTCGAAGGCGTTGCGGATCGGGTCGTCGCCTATCCCGAGGCGCCGACGCTCTTCCGAAGCCACCTGTTCGCCCTGCCTGATTGCCTCCAACTTATTGCGCGGCTCTCCGAAGTTGCTGAAGTCTGGGAGGCGGATCTCCCCCGCTAGGCCGAGCAGGTCCTCCAGTTGACTGTAGTTGCGACACAGGGTCGCGAACCCGGCAACGACCTCCTGGTCTTCACTGCGCAGCGCCGTGGCCCGGTAGAGGACAGTCAGGGGGTCTTCCGAATAGTTGAGGTCGAAGTCGTCTTCGAAGAACGCCGAGAGGGGGCAGCGGTAGAGTCTGGCCAGCTTCATCAGCTCCAGGCTGCTGACACCGCGCCTGCCGGCCTCTATCTGCGAGATGGTCGGGCGGGGGACTTTGAGCTCGGTGGCGACCGCGTCCTGGCTGAAGCCGACACCGGTCCGGGCCAGACGCAGGCGGCGGGCTAATTCCATCTGGTTGATCGAAGCTGCCATGACGATATCTCTTTCATGCTATGAACATGTCCTCTGAGGCGCGGCGTAACGGGGCTTCGCTTGAGATCGTGGGGCCGGGCGGTGAACGCTCGACGACACCGCCGCCGAAAAAGCGCCGACGCCCGCTGGCGTAAGGCGTTAAATAGGTCGAGGGGCGGCGGTCGGCGAAGCCAGGCGGGGCGGTCGGACGTCCTCAACGGCTCTTCTCCTCGGTCTGGAAGTCGCTTCGGGATCGGGGGCGGTCAGTCCGCTTGAGGCGGAAGCTGATCGCCTATCCCCGCTGCCCTACGAATTGACCCGGCGGCTAAAGATCGCGTTGTGGTCGTAGAAAATTAAAAGGCCGGCCGGAAAGTATAATGAGACACGTCGGACTACATTTCAAGCCAAATATTTACAGGGCCGTCGAAACGCGCCCGCCCGCGCGGCCGCGGGCGGCACCCTCGGCGAACCTCGTCGCTCTCCCCGGCGCGTCCTCGTAAAGGGCCAACCCGACCCCGGTCGGGCACCGGCGGGTCGCGCGTGACGCCCTCCCGCCCGGGCCGCTCACTCGTCCTCGCCGATCTGCCAGACGACCTCCAACTCGGATTTTTTCCCGGCGGCCTCGTTCAGCGCCGCCCGCAAATCCTCGGCGTAGTTGCTGGTCACCCACTCCTTGACTACCTGGCTGGCGGCGCTGACGACGAGACTCCGCCCGTCGAGCCTGACCGGCGTGATGACGGTTTCGCCGAACCAGGCGGCGAGCACGCGCGGGTTCATCCGCTCAGCGAGTATGGCCGTGACGCGCGACCACACCGCCGCCGCCCTCTCGTCGGCGCAGGCCGCCGTTGACGCGCGCGCGGGCCCGCCTCCGCCGGGCGGGGCGGCGGGCGGCTCGCCTTCGTCCTCGGGGCCGTCGAGCAGGTTGGGGTTGACGTAGCCCTTCTCGTGCAGGTCGACCAGCTCGTTGTACGCCCAGCCGCCCCACTTGAAATCCTTCCCCTTGCCGGCGCTCTCCCGCCTGATCTGCTCGATGCGGTCCGCGATCAGCTCCGCCTCGGCGAGCAGCTCGTCCGGGAGCTTCTTCAGCACCGCGGCCGCCGCGTTCGGGTAGGTGCCGAGGGCGGCGAAGCGCTTCTTCAGGTGGGCCCGCCGGTCGACGTTCGTCGGCAGCGGGGGCAGCGGCGCCGGGCGCGGCGGGGCGAACTTCCTGTTGATCGTCCCCGAGACGTAGCCGGTCGCGCGGTCGTAGCCGTAGGAGGCGAGGTAGTCTGCGCCGCGCAGCTTCTCGAAGGCGTGCGAGATTTTCTGCCAGCACTGCGAGGGCGCCGCCGTCTTGCGCGAGATGCCGAGGCGCTCGTGTGCCAGTTCCCTGATCTCGAGGCTGAACTCGAGCCTGCCCTCGTTGGCGAAGTAGTTCAGGACCTCGTAGAGCCGGCTCGCCAAGTTCGACGAGTCGAGCACCCGCAGCACGTTGATGTCGGTCGTGAGCGAGAGCTCCCCGCCGCGCAGGTCGTTGATGAAGTCCGGGTCGAAGATCACGCGCGTGAAGAGGCGCCCCGACTCCTGCGCGTCGGCCGCCTTCTCGGCCTGGTGCCGCACCCGGCGCTCGTCCACCTTGTCGTAGCCGATGATCAGGCGGCGGACCCGCTCGCGCTCCCTGACCCTCTTCGCGTCGGTCTGCAGGCTCATGCCGCGGTAGGCCGTGTCGAAGTAGCGCGAGATCGCCCCGTCGATGTCGGCGCGGTTCTCCGCGTTGTCGGCCCAGCCGAGCAGTTCGAGGAGTTCGGCCTTGCGGAACCACACGCTGTTCGTCGTCTCGTCCCGGCCGAAGAGCAGCTTGAGGAGGCTGACGAGGACGTGCGGGTCGCGCCCGCGCGGCAGGCCCATCTCACTCTTGGTGAACATCTCGAAGCGGCGCTCGACGACCTCGTCGCCCCCGACCTTCTTCTCGGTGATGGTGAAGCCGCGCTCCTTCTCCACCTCGCTCTCGCCGTAGCCGGAGAGCAGCAGGGCGCTGGGGAACAGCCCGAAGGCGCGGTGCGTCCTGGCGATGGCGCGGCCGTCGCCCGCCTGCGGCGACTCTTCCGCCTTGCCTTTGGCTCCGACTTTATCTTTCGAGGGTAGTTGCTTCCGGCTACTCACTTCGGGCCCCTCCTGGGGAAATCGGCGCGGCGGGTCGGTCGCGGCGGCGGTCGCCCGCCCGTGCCCACCCCTGTTAGAGATGATCTAAATTAATAAAAACTGGTCTTAAACATCTAATTTAAGGCCCCCGGATCGGCCCCGGTCGTCGACGGCGGGCGGGCGGATTAATGTAAGTGGGCCCTAAGTTTAGGGGTTTACCGGCGGTCGTCCCCGGCCTTACCCGTCGAAGATATTACCCTTACCCGTCGAAGATATTACCCTTACCTGAGGGCGATAATAGTCTTACCCGTGAAGGATGTTGTCTTCGCCCGTAATTCGCCCCGGACTCGCACCGTCGTTCGTAAACTATTGTAGTGCCAAAACTTAGAGCTAATATCCTGCCGAAACCTCCGTTTTTACACCTCTTACCCGTCGAAGATATTATATCTTGGGGCACGTAATTAGAGCAGATACAACATCTTGGGGGGAGGGCCGCCGGCCATCCCGGGTCTTATTCGCGCCGCCCGACTTACCCGTCGAAGATATTATCCTTACCCGTGGGGGATGCTATGCTTACCCGTCGAAGATATTGCCCCTCGGCCTTGCGGTTTCACCGCAGGAGTCGCCTTCCTCACAGGGCTGCCCCCGTCGACTCGCCCGACATCACTTGAATTCGTCGACGAGGCGGTTGATCTGGTGGGCGACCCTGCTCCACTTATTCAGGTGGTCCGGCGTTAAGGCCGCCCCCTTCCGCCTGATGGCGCTCGCCGCCCGCTGCAGCGTCTCGGCGATGAACTTGGGCGTCTCCGCCTCGCTCTCCGTCGCCCGCCCGACGAGGACTTCGTATTCGTAGCCCTCGTTCGAGCCCGGCAGCGGGTGCACGCGAAGCCAGCCCCTGCCCTGCAGCGTCGCGATGGCGGAATCTATCGTGTTGAGCGACCCGACCCCGCTCTCCTTCTGAATCTGCCGGCGCGACGCGCGGACCCGGTTCCCACCCGTCTTCTGTTCCGCCAACGCCCGGCAGAAGTAGTTCCACACGTCCCGCGTCCTGCCTTTGAGCGCCGCTGCGGCGCTATTCGTCGGGGCGGAGGCGGCCGGATGTGCGCTGCTCCCGGTTATACTGGTGTAACCGGTGTGGCCGGTATCGCCGACATCGCCTTCGCCCCCGGCCGAATGTGCCGGGCGAGGCCCCCCTTCGTGGGACGTGCCTGATCCCTCACCGCGGCCCGTCGTAGCCGCGGCCGAGTCTCCCGGCCCGAGCGTGACACCCTCCGCGGCGGTCCCGCCGGCGGCCTCCCCGGCACGGGGCTCGGTGTGCGCGCCGTCGCCGCCCCCGGCGGCGTCCTCTTTGGGCGGGATCAGGTTCTCGTGCGGCAGCCCCAGGACGGGCACCTCTTCCGCCGTCTCCTCGGTATATTTCTTCTGCGGGACGCGCAGGATTTGAGTCCTTTTGGCCATCGGTCTATACCCGTTCGAAAGGCCCCTATCCGCCGCGCCGGGTTCGGGGAGATTAACTCACTGCCGCTTCCGGCAGGCCCGCGTCGGCCCGGGCCGCCGTGGCGAGCGCGTTTTTGCCTGCGGCCTCGCGTGGGAGGTTTAGCCTGACAAGAAATTCGTCGGTGAGGGCCGACAACTGCTGCGCGGCCTTGCTGCCCGGGGCCATCACGGCGACCGGCTCGTGCACGGTGGGCGCCTCGCCGATCTCCGTCAAATTGTGGATGTTCGTCGCGAAGACTTGCCCGACGACGTCCGTCGCGGCCTCCACCGCCTCGCGGGCGCTCTTGGCGAGCCGGCGGCGGGGCATGTAGAGGTTGATGACGGCCCCGAGGACTTCGAGTTTGCGGTTGACGTTGCTCTTGACGCGCCTGATCGTGTAGGCGAGTTCCGACAGCCCCTCGAGCCCCAGCGCGCTCGCCGCGCAGACGATCAGGACGTGGTCGGCCGCGATGAGCGCCGCCGTCAGCAGCTTTCCCAACTGCGGCGGGCAGTCGAGAAAAACCAGGTCGTAGCCGGCGCCGTGCTCGAGCAGTTCGTTCCTCAGGCGGTAGGCAGCGTCGTCGGGCTCCCGGTCGAAGTTGGTCAGCTTGATGTCGCCGCCGACGAGGTCCAGGTTGGGCACCGGGGTTTCCACGATCGCCCTCGTCATCGGCTGGGGCTCGGGGCGGTCGCCGCCCGAGGTCTTCGCCGGGGTGACGAGCACGTGGGACAGGTTGACGTCGCAGAGCCGGTCGGTGTCCACCCAGGACGAGGACAGGCTCCCCTGCGGGTCGCAGTCGACGACGAGTACGCTGTAGCCGCGCAGCGCGCAGCACGCCGACAGCTCGCGGGCGACGGTCGTTTTGCCGACCCCGCCTTTTTGATTAGCGACGGCGATAATCTTGGTCATTTATCCAGGTTTCCGCTTGATTTAAACGGCGGCCTTTCGGTGTAACCGGAGTAGCCGGTGTGAGTGGTGCCACCGGCTATACCGGTTATACTGCTTATACTGGTAGCACCGGTAGCGGAGCATAGATTTAAAACTTATGCCTGTCAAGATAATTATCGGCGGGGAAGTGGCACGGTACCGAAAAAGCGAGGATTTGGAGAGAAACCCCCGTCAGATCACGAGTGTCTCTCTCTGGGATTTTCGCTTCCGGCGGCGCTTTTCGAGGCGGTGGAGGACGTTCGAGACCCCGTCCATCGCCCGGAGGAAGTCGTTCATCATCTCCTCGTCCAAATCTTCCGGCTCGACCTCCCGTACGGCGAAAAAGAGGCGCTTCATCTCCTCCCAGAACATGTGGCGCGTGTCCGAGGGGTCGACCTCGAGCATTTCGTCGACTTTCGACACGGCCGAGGCCAGCCCTTCCGCGACCTCGTCCCCCCGGGATTCCCCGAGGAGGTCTTTGACGCGGGCCCGCAACCGCGTCTGGGAGCCCTGGGCCGCCAAGTGGGACTTGAGTAACTCCGCGCGTCGCGCGCGGGCGCCCGCCGCCGTCGAGCCCAACCGCGCGGGCGTCAACCGGGCGAGCTGCGCGGCCTCCTGGAGGTTGACGAGGCCGGCGCCAAGCATTTCGGCGACGTCGGGAGGGAAGTCCAGCACCGCCAAGTACTGCCCCGTGAAGCTGTTCAGGGAGACACGCCCCGCCGTTTCACGGGCGAGGATAGCGCGCAGGTGACTGGCGGCGCTCACAAGATCTTCGCGCTTCCAGCGGGACGGGCGGCCGCGCTTGGTCTCGGTCGCCGGGCGGCGCTCGACGTGGCGGACGGCGTAGAGGAACCTGATTAAATGTTTCTCCGAGTTGGGGATGACTTCCGGCATCCGCGACCGTAGCTCCTCGCAGACGGCGCGGACGGCCTCGGGGCGGGCGAGCGGGTCAGGCCGTCTCTGTCGGCGACGTGTAGCGCGCATTGGGGCGGGCAAGCCTCCCGAGCGGGCGACGTTTCACGAACGGGGGCATGATACAGCAAATTGCCATGTTGATAGGTAAAAATAGCGCCGGTAGCCGGACGAGGTCACACAAAGGCTCAATAAGTGTAACCTCCGTGTTATGATACTTGAATGAGTCGAGACCCCGGTCAGAACCCCGAAACCGCCCTCACGCGCCCCGCGGGAGAGTTCCCTCCAGCTCTTCGCAACGCCGTCCGGCTCTGGGCTGACTCTTCTACCATGCAGGACTCGACGCGGCGCGAAGACCTGCTGCGCGACAAGCAGCGCGCCGTCACGGCCTTTTTCCTCTTCGCGAAAAAGCACCCCGGCGAAGTCACCCCGCAGGACGTGAAAAGCTGGCAGGAGAGTCTCGGCGCCGGCGGCCTCAGCCCTTCGACCGTCTACGTGCGCGTCTCCTTCCTCTCCTCGTTCTACGACTGGGTGATGCGCGACCCGGAACTTGGCGCGCTCGTCGGGAAGAACCCCGTAGGCCAGGCGCGGCCCCGCGCGCCCAAGCCCTACCAGACCGAGAGCGTAAAGGCTCTGACCGACGAGGAGGTGGAGAGGCTGCTCGAGACGGTGGGGCGAAAGGCCGCCGAAGGCGATATAGTCGGCAAGCGCGACTACGCCCTGCTGCTGCTCTTCGTGGCTACGGGGATGCGGCGCGCCGAAATCCTCTCGCTCCGGGGGCGCGACCTGCGCGTGGACGACGGTCTGATTCTGACGAGCCGCGTCAAAGGCGGGAGTTACGCCGGGCGCGAAGTGGCCGAGCCGCGGGTGAGGGAAGCGCTGCTCGATTACCTGGCGGCCTCCGGCAGGCTCGAGGTCCTAAAGACTGACGGGCCCGTCTGGACGAGGCACGACCACGCCGGCCGGCCAGGGGCGGCGCTCAACTCGCACTCGTACGTCAAGAATTTGAAGAGGTACGCCCGGGAGGCGGGGGTCGAGGGCTTTCACCTTCATCGGACGCGGCACACTTTCGCCCGGATAGTCGCCGAGGACTCCGGCTCGATCACGGAGACGCAGGACGCTCTGGGCCACCGCAACGCCGCCACCACCCGGGTTTACGTCCAACGAATCTCGGTCAAGCGGGACAAGCACAGCGAGCGGGTGTTAGGCCGGTTCGCCAAGAAGTAAAGGGACAGTCGATGCCGTTCAAGCTCTCGAAAACATCCACCACGATCACCGAAAGCCCCGAGGCGCTCTTCCTTGACCTGCGCTCGCGTAAAATCCCGGGATTGCTCGCGCACCAGGCTGACGTGCTGCGCGTGTACGTCGAGAAGGCCCTCAATGAGGCGGACGTGGCGCTCCAGCTCCCCACCGGCAGCGGCAAGACCCTCGTCGGACTGCTGCTCGGCGAGTGGCGCAGGCGCAAGTTCGGCGAGCGGGTCGTCTACCTCTGTCCGACGCGGCAACTAGTCCATCAGGTCGCGGAGCAGTCCCGCGCCAAGTACGGGCTGAAGGTGAATGCTTTCGTCGGTAAGAAGGCTGACTACGACCCCGGCGCGAAAGGGGAGTACCTGAACAACGAGGCGGTCGCGGTCACCTCCTACAGCGGACTGTTCAACGTCAACCCGTTCTTCGACGACCCCCAACTGATCATACTGGACGACGCCCACTCGGCCGAGAACTACATCGCCGGGCTGTGGTCCGTGCGGGTGGAGCGGTATAACGGCGCCCACGCCCCCCTCTACAAGGCGCTCGTCGCGCTGCTCTCCGACGTGCTCCCACCGACCGAGCGGCAGAAACTAACGAGTAAAAGCAACAACCCGCGGGAGAGGGCGTGGGTAGAAAAAATACCGACCCCCGTTCTCCAGCCCCTCATCCCCGAACTGACGGGCGTACTGGACACGCACGTCGAAAACTCGGACCTGCGGTACTCGTGGGGCATGATCCGCGACCGCCTGCACGCCTGTCATGTCTACGTGAGCGCGCGCGAAATCCTCATCCGCCCGATCATCCCCCCGACGAATACACACGCCCCGTTCGCCGGGGCGAAGCAGCGGGTCTACATGTCGGCGACGCTCGGCGAGGGCGGCGACCTGGAGCGGCTCACGGGCAGGAAAAAGATCACCCGGCTCCACGTCCCGACGGGCGCTGAGAAGCAGAGCATCTGGGAGAAGCAGAGCATCGGCAGGCGTCTGTTCTTCTTCCCCGAACGCTCCCTCGATGCCGCCCAGTCAGAGCAGCTTACCCTCGACATGATGGCCGAGGCCGGTCGCGCTCTGGTCATCACCCCGGACGACCAGACGGCTGAGGGCGTACGCGACTTGGTGCGTGAGCGGCTGAAGGTCCCGACTTTCGACGCGCGAGAGATCGAACAGTCGAAGGAACCGTTCGTCTCGCACGAGCGCGCGGTCGCCGTAGTCGCCAACAGGTATGACGGCATCGACTTCTTGGACGACGAGTGCCGGCTGCTGAACATCGAGGGCGTCGGCCGCGCCACCAACCTCCAGGAGCAGTTCACGATCTCGCGGATGGGGGCCGTCTCGCTCTACAACAACCGGATACTTACCAGAATTCAGCAGGCGTTCGGGCGTTGCACGCGCTCGGCGACGGATTACGCCGCGGTGATCGTCTCCGGGGAAGAGCTGGTCAACTACCTGATGAAGCGCGAGCGGCGCGAGTTCCTGCACCCAGAGCTACAGGCCGAGTTGCAGTTCGGGATCGACCAATCGAAGGGTCTGTCGGCATCCGGTTTCCTCGACAACTTCCGCCTCTTCCTCACCCAGGGGGAGGAATGGGGTCAGGCCGACGAGGAGATCGTTTCTCTGCGCCAGCGCCTCGAACAGAAACGCCTTCCGGCGACAGGCGACCTCCAAAATGCGGTGCAGTACGAAATCGACTACCTATACGCGATCTGGCAGGGCGACTACGCGGCCGCGCTCGAAGCGTGCCGCAAAGTCCTAACCGAGCTGAAGGACGCGGAGCTGAAGGGGTACAGGGCGTGGTGGAATTACCTAGCGGGATCCGCCGCGTGGTTAACGGGCCGGGAGGGCGATGTCAACCTGGTCCCCGTCGCCGGGACGCATTTCGAGAAGGTGTCGAACGCTATTAACAACTTTCGCTGGCTTGCCGGAGTCGCCAAGGCGGGCGCGCGGGGAGCGGACGAATCCACTATAGATGCGCGCGTCTTCGTGCTCATTGAGCGGTTGGAAAACGTTCTCGACGAGCTGGGGATGCTCAACGATCAGCGCTACGCACAGGCCGAAGGGTTCATCCTCAACAACCTGGCTGAGCGCGACCACGAGAAGTTCGAGAGGGCCCACGTCGAGCTAGGTCGCCTCCTCGGGTTCGAGGCGGGGAATAAGGAGACGCAGGGTGCGCCCGACCCTTGGTGGATCGTTGACGACACGCTGTGTGTCATCTTTGAGGATCACTCCGACGCCGACGGCGGTTCGAGTCTGAGCGTGACTAAGGCGCGGCAGGTCGCGTCACATCCGAACTGGGTGGGTGAAAACCTTTCGCTCTCACCGGGGGCGGAGGTCATACCTGTCCTGATCACCCCGGTCGGCAAGGCCGACGTGGATGCCGTCCCGCATCTGAAAAATGTGTATCTCTGGGGACTCGAAGATTTCAGGGAATGGGCCGTGCTGGCGCTCTCGGTTATTCGCGAGTTGCGCCGCACCTACCCCGGTTCCGGAGATCTGGGCTGGAGGGAGCAGGCCGCGCAGAAGTACGTTGATAACAGGATGGACCCGAAAAGTATCGTCGAAATGCTGCGGGCCAGACCTGCGGCGCGGATGTTGAAGACGTAAGGCGACCAAGCGGGACTGCCTGTGTAAGACGTTGCGTTCCGGGGAGCATAAAAAGACGTGGACAGAGGCGGCTAATTGTTATGTAATATGCCGCCTATGGTCAGTGCTCCCTCGTCAAATGACCTCACCTTAACTCTGGACGCTTTCATCCGGTCTGTCGCGGTTAACCGCCGCTCCCCTCACGCATTCTTCCTCGGCGCGGGCGCCTCGGTAAGCTCCGGTGTGCCGTCCGCCGGGATGTGTATCTGGGAGTGGAAGCGGCAGATATTCCTCACGAATAACCCACGCCTCCAGACTCTACTCGGGGACGTCTCGATGGAGAGCGTCCAGCAGAAAATCCAACACTGGCTAGACTCGGAGGGGGGCTACCCGGCCCTTAACGCCGAGGAGGAGTACGGGTTCTACGCCGAGCGGTGCTACCCGATAGCGGACGACCGCCGCCGGTACTTCGAGAATCTCTCGGAGAGGGCCGCCCCTTACATCGGGTATAAATTGCTCTGCCTGCTGGCGGAGTCCGGGTTGATAAAGGGGGCCTGGACCACAAACTTCGACGGCCTCGTGGCGCGCGCGGCTGCGTCCTTCGGGGTGACCGCTGTCGAGGTGGGGCTCGACAGCGCGCACAGGGCGTTCAGGATGCCCAGCGCGGGCGAGTTGGTGTGCGTCTCCATCCACGGGGATTATCGCTACGACAAGCTGAAGAATACTGAGGCCGAGTTGCAGCGGCAGGACGCGCAACTCCGGACGGCGCTCGTTGACTACCTTCAGGACACCAGCCTGATTGTGAGCGGCTACAGCGGTCGTGATAAGTACGTCATGGAGACGCTCCACCTGGCCTACTCGCGGCAGGGGCCGGCAAGGCTCTACTGGTGCGGGCGTGAAGGCGAGGAGCCCGGCGAGCCGGTCCGCCGGCTGCTACTTACAGCACGCGCCGGCGGCCGCGAAGCGTTCTACGTTCCGACGCTCGGGTTCGATGACCTGATGATCAGACTCTCCCTGCATTGCCTCGCAGATGAGCTGCTGGACCGCGCCAAACAACTCGTCGAAGCCGACACCGGAGGGCGTGAGGAGAAGTCGCCCGCCTTCAGCATCAGTTCCGACGCCGTCACCCGGTTAATTAAAAGCAACGCCTTCCAGGTCGAATGCCCCGGCGAAATGCTGGAGTTCAATGTCCCGTCGCTGAATGTGGAGGGCGCTTGGGAAGTGCTGCGGGGCATTACGGCCGGAACCAGAATCGCGGCCGGGCTCCTTAAACGGAAGGTACTGGCGCTGGGAACTCTGGACGACATCAGGCAGACCTTCTCAGGGCTGATCGAAGGCGAGATTACGCGGACCCCCATCAGCGAGAGGGAACTCGCCATCACGGGCGGCGTGGTCACCTCGGTCCTGACTAAGGCCGTGGTGCAGGCCCTAGCGGAATCGCGAGGGCTCAAGGTTGACGAGAAGAGAGACGTGGTGTGGGATGGCGAGAGGGGGCAGTCGGTAACAGCGCGCGGGACGGACTGCGTCGTCTACGACGCGGCTGCCATCTTCCTGCGCCGCTACGCGGGCAAGCAGTACCTCGTAGTGAAGCCGACGATTCACGCCGAGGCGAGGGGCGGCGGCGAACCGCCCGAGGAGACGATTATGGAGCTGAAACGCCAGCTCCTGACTAAACAGTACAACCGCCAGTTCAACGACGCGACGAACGCCTGGCGCGAGCGACTTTTCCCGCGCGGCTCGGCGGTCGTCGAGTTCCCGCCGAACACCGGCTCCGCCTTCCGGTTCAACATATCTCGCTCCCCAGCCTTCGCCGGCATCTCCGGAGGAGGTGGCCGGCAGCGGCCTAACCTCAGCCAACGAGATAAGCGAAGCATCGTCCACAAGGGCTTCGAGGTGGGGGAACCGGCCTTAATGTTCTCGAACAGACAGGGCAGCGGTCAGGTCAGGGACACGAACCCTCTGAGGGGCATCGTCGAGAATCAGCCTTACGATTACGTGCTGACCCGGGAAGGGTTCCAGGACACCGTGCGCGTGGGGGTGATCTGCCCTGCGCGCGATTCACAACGGCTGGCGAATTACCTGAACGGGCTTCAGCACAGGCGTGCCCCCAACAGCAAGGTTGAATACCTGTTGGAGTACCCCGGGTTCGCCCAAGCCTTCGGCCTGCCGCTCGACCTGCCGCGCCCTCAGGGCAACGCGTGGCAGGCGTGCCCCGAAGTAGACCCCTCGTTGGACGAAAAGGGCGGTTCGGTGGCCTTGGTCCAAAACCTGAAGGCGTGCATAACTTCCCTGAAGTCGGCCGCCTCACCTCACGTGATTGTCATCTTCGTCCCCGAGCGCTGGCGCAGGTGGGAGTATTACAACAATGAGGGCGAGCGGTTCGACCTCCACGACTTCATCAAGGCTTACTGCGTCCAACACGGCATCGCGACGCAATTTCTCCGAGAGAACACTTTCAACAAGCCGCACCAGTGCGAGGTGATGTGGTGGCTGGCGCTCTCGCTCTACGCCAAGGCGATGCGGACCCCGTGGATTCTGGAGGAGATTGACCACGAGACCGCGTTCATGGGACTGGGATACAGCCTCGACCTGAACGCCCCGCGCGGGAAGCACGTCGTACTGGGGTGTAGTCACATCTACAACTCGGAGGGGGTGGGGCTTCGCTACCGCCTGAGCAAGATAGAGGAGCCGGTCTGGCGGCAGAAGAACCCGCACATGTCGCGCGAGGACGCCCGCCGGGCCGGGGACGGGGTGCGACAGCTCTTCTACGAGTCGATGATGAAACTGCCGCGCCGGGTCGTGATCCACAAGATGACGCCCTTCCTGCCGAGCGAAAGGGAGGGGCTGCTTGAAGGACTCGCGGGCATCGAGCAGGTCGACATGCTCGAAATTAACATCGACCCGGCCCTCAGGTACGTCTCCTCCAGTTGGCGGAATAATGGCTTCCAGACCGACAGCTTCCCCGTCAATCGCGGCACCGCCGTAGTGCTCGACTCGCGAAGGGCTTTGGTCTGGGCGCACGGGACGGTGCAGGCGACCATGGCGGGGCGGCACTACTATTTGGGCAAGTCACGCATACCCGCCCCCCTGATCGTAATCAGGCACCACGGCCGCTCCAGCCTCGGCATCCTCGCTAGGGAGTTGCTGGGGCTGTCGAAAATGAACTGGAACACGTTCGACATGTACACGAAGCTGCCCGCGACCGTTCAGTCCTCGGGAGAGATCGCCCGTGTCGGGGCTTTACTCGACAGGTTCAAGCCAGGGTCTTACGATTACAGGCTGTTTATATAGAATATGGGCTGCATCGCGGAAGTATAGGCGGGCGCTGTCACACCCTTTGCAGGGCATGCCTCCGCGCGCGAGCTTAATATGGGTATGGCGCGCAGGGAGTTTTCAAGCAATGTCACCGTTCCCAACGCCCAAGTACCCTACCGAGTATTTCCTGGACTTCAGGGCGGTTGATCGATTCCTCTACCGCGTCTCGGACCTGTACCAGCTCGGTGAGATCGCCGGTAAAGATTTACTGAATCGGCTGGACAACTGCCACCTTTATCTTTTAGGCAAGCGGCCGCGTCTAAGCGTTGTGCCGGGTTCCGTGACGGCTACAGACGCCGTCCGGTTCAAGGTCGAGTATAAGTCGGGCGGAGTTACTCACAGGTCGGATGCGGGACTCCCACTCTCACTCTTCGCGCCGGAGGAAGTAACCTTCGAGGCTTCAACTTACCCACATCGTGAACTCGTCACGCGCGACACTAAAGGCGATGTCGTGGCGTACACACTGCTAGCGAATTACGCCCACGTCATGCCCGGCCTCCCGCAGGAGGCGCAAGACCTGGAGGTGATTTACGTCGGCAAGGGGGTGCGGCGTTCGGCGCAGGACCGCTTGGAAAATCACTCGACCTTACAGCGCATCCTCGCGGAGGTTAATTCAAACGCGCCGGAGGCAGAGGTCTTCGCCCTCGTCTACTCGTTCAAGTTTCTAAAGAACTCTCTGGATTTTGTGAGAATCCCGTCGGAGATCACCGGAGACGCCGCGGCGCAACAGCAAAATAAGGCTTTGGCTTACCGGCCGCCACTCGATGATCAGGTATCTTTAATCGAAGCGTCCATCATTTCATACTTCCACCCGTCGGAATATAACAGCCAGTATCTACAGTTCCCTGATCGTAGCCAGCGGATACTCAAGGGCGTCTACGAAGCCGACTTCGCCGCCATCGCAGTGCAGTTGGACAACACGAACATCGGGGGGCTGCGGACATTCTCACAAAAGGTTCATCCCCGAAGCAGACACGACATAGTCATAGACTTCCGTTTCCTTGAAGGGAAGTCTTCCTTCTTTAGCATAAAGCAAACTGCGGCTCCCGGGGATGACGACGCTCGAAGATGAATAACGAGATGCGGCGAGGCTTGATTCTGTGAAGCTTATCTTGAAGGTGAAGTAGGTGCAGTAGTATAGAGCGTCCCCGGCGGCGGGGTACTGCGGGTGCACCCCACGCCCGTCGAGGTCCTCTCATTAGACGTCGAAGTTATATTCGAGGAGGACGGACTGCCTGAACCCCTCGCCCGTTCCTCATCGGGGCTGGAAGCGGATTGATTCGCGGCCTGCACCAACTTCTCGGTAAGACCTTCTGGAGCCCTTTAAGAACAGCCAGTTGGATCTTCTACTACGTTTGTCGCTTGACCGACTCGGATCGGGAGCGTCGCTGGGTATTGAGCGAGCATCTGCAGATAATCGGCGAAGTTGGCCGCACCAGGATGTTCAGACCGTAGCCAGGTAAGCGGATGCGAAGAAGGTTGACAGGCCGAGGAGACTTAGCCTGCGCACCGCCTGAGTATGGCGGTCATGGGGCCGTAGTCCTGACTAAAACCCGCGATGCATGCGCGCAGGTATTCATCCTCATTCGTCAGAGTCCAGTCGAATATGTCGCCGCGTGCTCGTGCCGACAGCACGTCGAGGTAGAACCTGATGGCGCGGCCGTTCCCTTCGCGTAACGGGTGCACGGCGTTGATCTCGCAGATGTAGTAGGCCGCGCGCTCGATGAATGAGGCGAGATTCAGTTCCGTCAGCCACCGCTCCCCTTCGAGTTCGGAGAAGAGGGCGGCCATCATCGCGCCGATGTTCTGCGGCGGGCAGAACGGGGTGCCGCCCTTAGAAATCCCCACCGTCCGGGGGAGGCCCGCCCACACGTAGAGCGGGGCGAAGATCATGTGGTGAAGGTAATAAAAGAAAGGGAGGTCGGGAGTAAGTCCCTCGTCGAACGAGCCGAACATCTCCTCGTACGCGGCGACGTGCAACTCGGTCTCGCGTTCAAGCAACTCGCCGGGATCGCTGATGCCTTCGAGGTTAATGAGGACGGTGGTGCCGGGGTAATACTCGTCTTCGGGGTTGCCGCTAGTGTCGTATCGGTCGGTCATGACCGGGGCTACCGCTTGGCGGTAGCCTTAGGCTTAGCCTCGGCCCGCGCCGTGTCGTCCTTCTTCTCGGTCGCCGCTTTGAGCGAGCCCTTATAGCCCTCCAGGCGCGCCGAGCCGACGGCTGCTTTCACAATCTTTTCTCGGTTTATCTTGGTCATAATTTACCCAACTTCCTTAACCATCTATATTTTACACGTTTACCCGGCGTCTGCCGACTATATTTCGCGTCTTTCTATAAATTCGGCAGCCCGCCGTGAGTGGGGTGAGTATTAGTCCGCCAAAGTCTGACCGGTAAAGCACCACGTGTGACGTTATTGCGATGCACTAGTGAGAGTAGAATGATAGTGAAAGGTCACCGCGGGATTATATTCCTGCTTAATTAGCAACAACCAGCCGTAGGTAGCAGTCCGGCCCGCCGAAAGGGTCGTTGAACCAGCAACCCGGGTGCATTAAGGTTTAGAAGGCGATGCGAACTCACGAAATAGAGGGGTGGGCGTGGCGCGTGATAGGGCGGGTCAGAGAGGGCCGGCCGAGTGAGGACTTTCGCGTGGAACTCAAAAGCGAGTGGCCCCCGGCTCAAAAGGCCGCCCGCCGCATCGCGGGGCACGCCAACGCCGCGCGGGGCGAACCTATCCTGTGGCTGATCGGGGTCGATGAGGACGAGGGAGTCAAGGGCGTCGCTAACTTTGAGGTCTCGGACTGGTACGCCCAGGTGAAGGCGCAGTTCGACGGAGGAGTCGCCCCCCAGTTGACCAGCCTCAACATCCATGTGGAGGATGGGGTTGTCGTCGCCCTCCTGTTCAGCACGGATCGGCCGCCTTACGTCGTCAAGAACGGCGCATTCGGCTCTCCGGGAGGCGGGCCGGTGACGCTGGAGACGCCCTGGCGCGAGGGCAACGCTACCAGGACAGCAGGGCGTACAGAGCTGCTGAACATCCTCACGCCGTTGCAGGTCCTGCCGGCGTGCGAGATCCGCAGCGGCCTGCTGATCGCGCGCCCCGGTTCCGGGCGAGACGCTTGGAAGTGGACTCTCATCCTGGAGATCTACATGACACCGAGCGACGGGGCGCGCACCACCATCCCGTTCCACCGGTGCGAAGCATCGTTTGAACTCCCGGGGCAGGTGCCGCTTACGCCACTCGCCGGTGTCCGCCTCGTTGCCCGGAAGTCAGAACACTCTCCGTCCCACGCTACCGCGACTGAACTGTTCCTAGACGGGCCCGGTACCGTGTTTTTCCGCGCATCGCACAAGCTGGAGGCTGTGGCCGGTGACTTGGCGGAGGAGGCGCGGGCGTACGCCAAGATTCTCCCGGCCAACGCGGCTCAGGCTATAGTCCTGAGTGAAACATTACGCTTCGTGCCTGACGATAAGTTGGGTGTTCATTACTGGACTTTCGGCGCCCCCCCAGGACTGAAAGAGATGAAGAGGAAGGCGGGGCTGGCCTCCGGCATCGCGTCGGCTAACGCCCGTCTAAGGCGGAGGTCCAAGTGGGACATCTAATGCCGCGTGGTTAGCTCATGGAAGAGCCTGAGAACTTTACTGATACGTCGAGCGGTGGTGCGGCGGCGCAGTCGGGAATCACCTACCAGAACCGCGTCGCCGCGTGGATGTGCGTGCGCATCCTCGCCGAGCAGGAGGCCGAGCCCCCCTGGAAACTGCCCGCCGACCTGACTCTTGAGTTCTTACGTTGTGAAACTGATCAGCCGGTCGACGACATACTCGTCGGCACCTCGCAGGGCGGACACGCCTTTATCCAGGTAAAGCATACGGTTAAATCAATAGAGGCGGACGACTCCGCCTTCGCCTCCGCGCTCTCTCAATTCGTCAGGCAGTATCTGGCCTCCGGTGAGGGTACGAAGGGCGTTCGCCCGTGGGAGCGCCCCTTGGACCCCCGCCTTGACCGCCTCGTCCTAGTCACCAGCTCGGGAAGCTCTAAGAAGGTGATCGAACGCCTGCCGGCGGTACTAACACGCATACGCGACCTCCCCTTAGGTCAAAACATTTGCGACGCCGCGACAAACTCGGAAGAGCGGAAAGTCCTCGACGCCGCGAGACGCCACTTGGGGCGGGCGTGGCGCGAGGCCACGGCGGCTGAGCCAACTGAAGATGACGTCCGCCGCCTATTTGGTCTCTTGTGGGTACAGGTTTTGGAAGTCGAGGAAGACGGGAGAGACGAGCGCGAGGCCAAGGACCGACTACGATCAAGCGTTGTGGACGACCCGGCGCAATCCGGCGCCTCATGGAATGCCCTCCTGCGGGCTTGCGGTGAGTACGCGACGAAACGTAGCGGCGCTGACCGTAGCGCTCTTCAGCGACACCTGCTCACCGAAGGGATCTGGTTGAAGTCGCCGCGCAGCTTCCGCGGCGACATTGAACGGCTGGAGGGGCAGACCCTCTCCGCCCTACGGGCATTAAGGGACCTGGCCGTCGTCAGCCTGGGCGACCGCGTCGTCAAAATCCGAAGGCAGGCGACCCCGGCTTTGCGCGGGGCAGCGGAGTTGTCATCACTCGTTGTGGTCGGCGACCCGGGGGCCGGTAAGTCCGGCGCGATACATGATCTTGTCGAGGACTTGGTGGGCGAAGACCGGGACGTGGTCCTTATCGCGGTTGACAGACTTGAGGCCCAAAGCCGGGAAGGGCTTCGCTTAGAGCTCGGCTTGACGTCGAGCATCGGCGAAATTCTTCGCAACTGGCCGGGTGAAAGGCCCGGCTTCCTCGTCATCGACGCGCTAGACGCCGCCAGATCAGAGGCTTTGGCGCGGACGCTTTACGAACTTCTCGCGGAGGTAATCGAGGACCACACGCGTTGGCGTGTGGTCGCATCGATTCGTAAGTTCGACCTGCGGCACAACACCAAGCTGCGTCGACTGTTCTCGGGCAGGTCGCTCACCGAATTCCAAGCACTTGAGTTCCGTGATCTCTGTCACTTCAACGTGCCCCCTCTGGACGCTGACGAGTGGGCACAAATAGCACAGCAGGCACCCGAATTGGATCAACTTTTTAAGACCGCGAGCGAAAGCCTCCGCGATCTCCTCTCGGTCCCATTCAACGTCAGATTACTGGGCGACCTACTAGGCGGGGGGAGCAGCGTCGAAAGCCTGTGGTCCATTGAGACGCAGATCGGCCTGCTCGACCGGTACTGGCAGGAGCGGGTCATCCGCTCTGACTTCGAGCGTGACGCGCGAGAGGCCCTGCTCACGCGTGCGGTCGAGGCGATGATCAGCGCGCGCTCGTTACGCATAAACCGCCGGGAAGCTGTCGCCGCCGAACCGGGCCTGAGCAGAGCACTTAACGAACTGCTCAGCTCGCACGTCGTGTCGGAGTGGGAACGCCCTTCCGGGGCCGTGGAACAGAGCGTGCTGACTTTCGCCCACCACGTGCTCTTCGACTATGCCGCCGCGCGCCTCCTGCTGCGGGGCGAGCCTCACAACCTTATCGGGCGACTTGAACGTGATCCCGACCTGGTTTTAACCATACGGCCGAGCATCGTCATGCATTTTCAGCATGAGCACTCGCGGGACGTGGACGCCTTCTGGGCGACGGTCTTTCGCATGACCAAGTCCGAGAGCATACCGGAGGTGGGCAAAACGGTCGGTCCGGCGGTCGCGGTCGAAGCGGCCAATGACATCGAGGATTTCGCGCCCCTAGTGAGCGCCCTCTCAAGCCAGGATGTAAGAACCCGTGAAACCGCCGAGAAAGCTCTGAGGCACGTGACGGGCGCGCTCCTGGTTGAGGCGTCGGCCTCGCCCCGGAGCCTGGTAGGTCCGTCGTCTGTTCAGTGGAGTGAGCTGCTCGACCGGTGCGCCGAGCCAATGCGCGCGGCGGTCGTCTACTCGATCAGCCCGGTGCTCAACTCGGTGTGTCTGCACCCGGAAGAGTTGACCGACCAACAGCGCCATTTCGCCGGCAGGGTCGCGCGACGCCTGCTCGCCTTCGCCCTGAATCACGAGGTGCGCCACCTCATGCTTATCGTCCACGGAATCCAAGCGGTGTGTCGAACTTTCGAGAGCGACCTGCCCGCCTCCGCCGGCATTCTGCGTCACTGCCTGGAACCGGATCGCGTGCTCCGGCACGGGCACGAAGAACTCTTTCGCCTCGGCAACGAAATCGACCGACTGATCCCGCTCGATCCCTCGCTCGTCGAAGACATTTTCAAGGCTACGTTCACACTCTTCGACGCCAGTCAGGAGAGAGTGCCCATAGGCGACAGCCGCATCGTAGGGCTCAACACCACGCCGGCGCAGAACTTCCAGATGGCGCGTTACGTCCTCGCCGGGAAATATAAAGAGTTCCTCGACCGGTTCCCCCTGCACGCCACGAACGCTCTGATCGCAGCCCTCAGTGCTTACGCGGGTGAGCACTACGGATGGGGATTGCAGGGTGAGCAGGCCGAACAGAGCTTCGACTTTGACGGGCGGGTGGCCTACGTCAAAACAGATTACAGCCAGTCCTGGGACGGCGATTCGGCGTACCGCGACGACAAGCGGTTGCAGATGCTCGATACGTTCCAACAGTACTTGGATGAGGTCAGCTCCGACCCCGCCCGCGAGGGCGAGCGGCGCGAGATCCTCAATTTGATCGTGGCGCAGAACCGCGCGGCCGCGCTGTGGCGGCGGTTACTGTTCAGCGGAGCCAAGGCGCCGCAGACGCTCGGCCTTGACCTGCGCCAGCTCGCCTGGGCAAGGCCGATTCTCACAGGCTACGACACGGCGAAGCCGGCCGGGGAGTACCTGAGCGTAGTGTTTCCCCACCTCACCCGAGCCGAGCGTGAACGAGTGGAGCGAACTATCCTCTCTATACCGAACTCGGCTGATGACGAGCGTAGGGGCTACGAGGAGAGAGCCCGCGACCAACTGCTGATGTGTCTGGACGAGGGGGCGCTAATCACTGACGCCGCGAAAGTAATTCTCGCGAGACTCAAGGAAGCGGGCGAAGACCCCTCCGGCGAACCGGATTTCGACTCCGGCGAAATCACCAGCGGCAGGTATACGGATGAAGATTATTTGGCCCGCCGGAGAGTGCCGGTCGAGGAAGATCAGAACCGGCGCATCCGGACCTTGGCGGAACCGGCGAAGGCTTTTGCGTCCAACCATCTGAACACGGCGCCAACTCAAGGGGAAGTGGAGCAGATCCTGCCCTCATTGCGCGCCCTATACGCAGCGTTGCAGGCGGCAGAAGTCGAAGGTGTACACGAGCGCCAAGAGGATATGGCTTGGGGTGACCTGGCCGGCGCGTGCAACTCGGTCGTGAAGTTCGACGGTTTGACGTGCGAGTCGGATGACGGGGCGTTCGTCAAGCGGGTGCTCGTCGAGGCCGCGGATTACCCGGAGCCTCAACCCCACCCCGAGAGCGAAAGGAGTTTCGACAGATTACCTAGCTGGGGCAGCCCGGCCGCGCGCGTCGACGCCGCGCACGGGGTGATCCGTATGGCCCGCCACGCTTCGTGTGTAGACTCCGAACTACTCGAAGTGATAAGGCGTCTCGCCGCCGACCCGGTCCCCGCGGTCCGCTATCAGATCGCTTTCAACCTGGTTTCCCTCTACCGTACAGCCGCAGACCTCATGTGGGAGTTGCTGGAGTCTTTCAGCCGTTCGGACGAGAGCCGGGGCGTCTTGCGCGCGTTGCTCGACGTGCCGCTCCGCCGGCTGGCGACACACCACCCGGACCGCGTGACAGAGCTTGTCCGCGCCATCTTCGAGCGGGTTCGTGAGGGGGAGGGGGCCGAAGAAGTGCGGAAGCGCTGCGCCTCAGTCTTGGTCGGGTTGAGCCTCTGGCAGCGTCACCCGGGGAGCCGGGAGCTGGTGAATAGAATAGCCGGCGACCCTACGACTTACATTGATGAGGCCAACCAGATTGTTTTCGACCTGCGAGGGTTGCTCAACCTCGGCCCGGTCGAACTGCCGAACGCCAATCAGGACGCCGTGCGCGCCGGCTCGTTCCAACTGATGGAACACATACTCCGTGCCGCCCGCGACAGGATCCAGTCTATTGAGGTTAAGAACAGTGCGACGCCGTCCGAACCGTGGAGCAGCGAAGATCAGGAAGAGGCGGGAAAACTCCTGGGACTGGTAGATTCAGTTTGTATGCAGGTGTATTTCGCCTCCGGCGCTTATAAAGACGGCGGGGCCGATCAGAATAAGGTCCCGCCGGGGGCACCGGAGAGGTCACGCTTCCTCCGGGAAGCCCGCGGGATTTTAGAGCTTGCCTCGGAAATCGGCTACCCCAGCCACATACACCATCTACTGGAGACGCTCGAATACCTCGTCACTTTCGACCCCGAAGGGGTGTTCCTCATCGTCGGTCACGTGGTGCGGAACGGCAGGCGGGGAGGCTATCAGTACGAGTCGCTGGCCTCGGACCTGATAGTGCGCTTTGTCGAAAGGTTCATCGCCGAGTTCCGGTACGTCCTTCAGGAGAGTGAGGCATGTCGCCGCGCGCTGATCGAAACCCTCGACACCTTCGTCGACGCCGGATGGGCGAACGCCCGTCGCCTCACCTACCGCATGGAAGAAATCTTCCGGTGAGCGAGATTTGTATCGCCACCCCGTCCCTACAGGCTGTTAGGGGAGGCGATTTAAAATTTTGTAACCCATACAGTGGGTCCGGGGAAGTTTTGAAGAGGACTCATGTCGAAGCTGACTCAAATCGAAAGTGCATTGCGCGCGGTCGACCCGGCTGGGTTCCAGCGTCTGGCAGACTCCTACCTGCACCGCCGCGGATACGAAGCCATCAACCCGCTGGGCCTCGTCACCGGGGCAGAGAAAGTCGCCCAGGGCACACCGGACACCCTCATCAGTCGGCCCGACGGGACGTACGACTTCGCCGAGCACTCTACCCAGCAGGACGGACTTGCGGATAAGTTCGCGGGCGACATTGCCAAATGCTTCAACGAGCAGAAGACAGGCATCCCGGTCGGCCGTATACACGAGATCGTACTTTGCCACAACTCGCGCCTCACACCGGATGAGGATTACAGGTTAAAAGAAGAGTGCCGTCGGCGCGGAGTACTCCTGTCTATTTACGGACTCGGCAGGATTGCACACGACCTGTACGAGAACTACCCGGGGCTGGCGAGAGATTTCCTCAGCGTCGAGGTCGATACGGGACAGGTCCTGCCGGCGGACGATTTCGTCGCCGCGCACGATAAAAACGCCCTCGCCACCCCGCTCACCATAGCCTTCCGGTTCCGCGAAGACGAGTTAGAGACAGCACTTGGGGCACTTGCGTCAGGAGACCTGACACTAATCTCGGGCCGCGCCGGCGTCGGCAAGACGAGGTTGGCCCTGGAGTGTTGTCGGCGCTACGCCGAGGAACACCCGGATGTCCGGGTAAGCTGTATCTTCAACCGAGGCCCCGACCTCTTCCAAGACCTGCGGGTGCATTTCAGCGCCCCAGGGCACTACCTGCTCCTGGTCGACGACGCCAACCGCGTGAACAGGTTCGAGTACGCACTCCAGCTTTTACACGACCAGCGGGACGACAGGAGGATTAAAATTGTCGCCACCGTGCGGGACTATGCGCTCGACTCGACGCTTGAGGCCGCGCGGCAGTTCGGCGGCGGTGCGCTCATTGAACTGGCGCCCTTCAACGAGGAACAGATCAAGGAACTGGTCAGGGAAAGTTTCGGCATCGACCACTACCTTTACCTGGAGCGGATCGCCGAGATCGCCCAGGGCAACCCCCGCCTCGCCGTCATGGCCGCGCGCGTAGCCGAAAGGGAAAACACCCTCCGGAGCATCGCGGACGTCTCAGCACTTTATGACGAGTACTTCGCGTCGATCCGCCGCGACATAAGCGAATTCGACGACCCGAGCCTCCTTCAGACAGCCGGCATTATTTCGTTCCTCAGGGTGATAGACCGCTCGAAGGACGAGCTGATGGGCGCGATCACCGGCGCCTTCGGCCTCACCGCCGAGGCATTATGGCAATCGGCGCGCCGCCTCCACGAGCTTGAGGTGGTCGACATGTACGAGAATGAGGTCGTCAAAATCTCCGACCAGGTGCTCTCGACCTACCTCTTCTACCTGTCATTCTTCCGCCAGCGGGCGCTCGACTTCGGCGCGCTGCTGGAGCATTTCTTCCCCCGCTTTCGTCACCGGCTCATCGACGCTCTGAACCCTGTGCTCGGCGCGTTCAACACGGACGTGATCGTGGAGCATTTACGCCCCCACGTTAACCGAGTATGGGACATGCTCCGGCAACGGGGGGACGAGGACACGCTTCTGAATCTGATGGACGTCTTCTGGTTCGTGAAGCCGACGGACGTGCTGCTTTATGTGCGTGACAAGGTTCGCGCTCTGGAGCCTGCCCCCGTCACGCTGGAAGACGTTAACTACGTGGCGAGCCACGATGTTCCTCCCACGCCGAGCCTGCTCGGCGTTCTCGACAATTTCAGGTATGCGGACGAGGCGTCACTTCGCGTGGCGCTCAGCCTCCTGCTCGACTACGTCGAGAAGCGTCCCGCGGAACTCCCGCTCGTCTTGAAAATGCTGACCGAGCAGTACGGCATGACCCACCACTCGCACCTCAGCGGATTCTACGTCGAGCGGCACGTCGTTGACGCGTTGTGGGAGAGCGCGCGCGGGGGGACGGATGAAATGTTCTCGCGCCTGTTCCTCGCCGTGAGCGAGCCGCTCTTACACACCCGCTTCCAGACGCACGAGTCGAAGAGCGACCTCGTCATCTCCCTGATTAAGTTCGACGTGCCTGCCATGCCGGAGCTTCAGGAGCTCCGGCGGGAACTCTGGCGTCGCATCTTCAAGCTGTACTCAGTTACGGCCCTGCGGGGGCCGGTGCTCGAACTCCTCGATAGGCATACCGGTTCGGCGGACTTGATCGAGAACGGCGAGATCGTCGCGGGAGATGCCGCGGAGGTGCAGCCGTTCCTCCAGTCATCGCTCGATCCGTCTGAATATCTACACTGCGTCGCCGTCCAAGATTATGTGGAGATGCTAGACCGTCTCGGGCTCACGGCAGATGAGGAACTCAGGAGCCGTTTCACAAACGAGACGTACGCACTCTCCGAACTGCTGTTCGACGACCGGAAAGAGCGCCGTGACCTCGGCCGTGAGGAGTACCGGAGGGTGAGGCGCGAACGGCTAGCCGCTTACACGGCGAGTTTCGGCGAAGCCGACTTTGAGACCTTCTTCGGCCGGTGCGTGCAGATACTGCGCACCAAAAACGGCCGGCCTTATGAGTACCAAGTTCACAACAGCGTCGGTGATGTGCTGCTCCTGCTCGCCGAGCGGGACGGGGCCATGTACGAAACTGTCTTGGACCGCTACCTGCACGCGGGCAACGTCGTCGGCCTCAGGCCGTGGGCACTCGACGCGAAGTTGATTCAGGTGAGTGGGCCCGACCGCGCTTACGAGATTCTTTCCGCCGGAGATTACCCGGGGCGCGGGACATGGCTGTTCGGCTACTTCGCGGCGCTCCCCCCGGAGGCCGTGACAGGTGAGCGCCTCCGGCAGTTGTACGCCCTGTACGAGATCGCGGAATGGCGGGAGCACCCCGGGGACATGGACTACCTGCTCAAGTTTATCCCGGCGGACGAGGCGGTGGTCATCCGCGTTACCAGAACGCTCGTCAACAGGGCAGGTGGGGAACCGGGTTTCGGCCACGCCTTGAGTGACATCTTCAGCAGCCTCTCGGATATAGGGAAAAGATTGCCAGAACTCTTCCGTGGGGAGGTCGGGCTGCTCAAACAGGCTTACCTGGTCGCGTGCGAAGCCGAGTCGTCTACAGACTACGACGGCCACGCGTTTAATGTATTGCTCGACCTAGACGTGGGTTTCGGTGCGGAGTGGGTGGCCTGGGTGTTCGGTCGTAAAGAGCGGCCGAGCAGGCGCGACGACTCGCGTGACTACTCATTCATCTGGCGAAGGGCCGATCACCCCGTCGTAATGGAAGGAATTATAGACGCGATACATTCCGAGGGTCGCGGGCGGATTCAGTTCGATCCTTACCTAAAAGTCTTCTTCACTCTAGCCGAAGGAACGCCCGATCTTCAGGCCCTCTGCGACAGGCAGGATTCTTTTCTGGATGACCTCATAGAGCGTAGACACGCCGACCGGGAATCGATGCTCATGCTATTCGACGTGATCCGAGACTTTCCGCCCGGGCGGCGCCAGCAAAGAATCGCGACTTTCTTAGGCCGCAATCAGGAACTCGACGCCTTCGTCAGACTTTCACTTGAGCCAGGGACGTGGGTCGGTTGGAGGGGGAGCGGTGTGCCCATGCTGCAAGGACGCGTTGACTTCTTGGAGTCACTGCTCCCCTTGCTGAATACCGTGGAACTACTGGGGCATAAGCAGCACGTGGAAAGCCTGATCGAGCGGCTGCGCGATAACATCGAGCGCGAAAAAAGGCGTAATTTTATGGGCGATTAAGGAAGCAAGGGCAGAGACGACGTCGAGCGCTGCGTCGCGAACCCTTCATGATGTAGGCACTGTTCGTCAAGAAGAAGTGATCTGTTAGTGACCGTGTACGGCCAGTTAGGCGTTCCCGGTAGGGTTACGGATTAAAATGAGATGGGTATAAGAGAAGACGGCGTTAGAGCGGCAATCCAAAATTTGGACGGAAGCGCGTTTGAGCGCTTCGCCTACCGCATACTTTACGAAGAGTCCTACCCAGGACTCAATCCGACCTCCGAGACATACGATTTCGGCGAAGACGCACGGACGGAGTGGACGACTCTCTTTCAACATCAAGGCAAATGGGTTTCGGTTAGCGCCTCTAAGACCGGGACGCTCACCAAACTAAAAGAAGACTGTCAGACGGCCAAGGGGAAGGGGCGGCGCATCGACGTTCTCGTCTTCGCGACGGCGGGCGAGCCCCGGCGCGATAAAGAGGAGGAGTGGAAAGAGGAGATAAAGAATGAGTTCGGCTGGGACCTCGAAGTCCGGTCACTCGAATACTTCGCCCGGGTGGCTTCCGCTGATAGGCACGCCAGCCTCGTCGACGATTACCTCCAAATCCCGCCACCCGGCGGCGACTTCATCCATGAAATAGAGGACAGTTTCAACCGCCATACGGACAGGGCCTTTAGAGGCACCCGCGATCAAATCAACGGGTTGACCATCACGAGGTCCGAACTTGATTCGGTAGAAGACCAACTGGGCCAGGGCCGGCAGGTCCTTTTCACCGGCGACGCCGGCACCGGGAAGAGCGGCGTCAGCAAGATGCTTGCGCTCGCGGCCGGAAGGTTGGGGTGTGGCACCCTGCTTCTCGACGCGAGGCAGGTCGGCCACGTCCGGAGCGAGAGTGAACTGCGAGCGCACCTCGCCCTCAAAGGACCGGTGGAGGCCGCCGTCGCGCGCGTCGCCCGCGCCCGCGGGTATCGGGTCATCATCGACCAGTTCGATAACGCCGTCGGCTCGGCTTCGGCAACGGTGTTGAGCGAACTGGCAATTGCCTGCGGCCGATTAGAGAACACGAATGTCGTCGTCGTCTCCAGAAAGAGGGAGGCTCACGAAGAAAAATTGCTCGAACAGCTCACGGCCGCCGGGTTCGTTGAGCTGACGAGCTACCCACTGTCCGAGAGGAAGGTGTCGGACGCGCTGCGGCACTTCGACGTCGAGCCTTCTGAGAGATTGGTAGAATTGAGCCGTAACCTTTTAAACCTCTCTCTCATAGCGGCGATCAAAGAGCGGCAGCCGGACTTCGACTTTTCCGCGGTCACGGACGAAGTCGATCTGTGGGAGCAATACCTCGACGTGTTGAACAGGCAGGAAGGCGCCGGGGTTGATCCCGGGGCCGGAGAGACCCTGATCGCCGAGGCAGTGAAACTGGCTGAGGAGGGGCTACGCAACAGCGGCCGCACATTCGCGCTTGAATACCCACACTCGCCCGCCCACAAAAGACTAGTCAGTTGGCAGGTCATCATTCCGGAGGCGGGGGAAGACGTGCACCGCTTCCGACACGAGAAGTTGCAAGACTTTCTCGTCGCTTGGGGCGCTGTCAGGCGCGGCGACCTGCCGCCGGCGATCCATGAGCGGCTCAACGCGCACCGGACGCGGAACGTGCTCGTGTGGATGGATAAACTGTACGCGCGGCGCGACCCGGCCCGGCGAAAACGATTCCTTAAAGTATTGTTGGCAGGCGGCGGGGCGCCATTCTACACACAAGCCGCGGTGCTGGATCGCTATATCAAATCTGATAAGCCGGACGCCGACGCTGACGCCTTAGAGATCATCGTGGAGGCGTTAAGGGCGGACGGAGGGTTACGAGACTACTTCTTCCGCCGCGCCCCGCACCCCGCTTGGGCACCGGTTTTGTGGGGTCATGGGTTCTTTAGTAACCCGCCGACGCCTCAGAAACTGAACGAAAACTACCTC
>DASVWB010000278.1:0-13066 GCA_036389815.1 Pyrinomonadaceae bacterium
GGCGGCGGGGGGGGGGGCCGCCGGCCGGGCCGGGAGTTATCGCGGGGCGGGCCCGCGCTTACGGCTTGTGGAACCTGTCCCGGTACTCGGGCGAGACGAGGAAGTTCCGCTCAAGCCTCTTGTAGTCGTTGTCCTGGTTGAGGCTGTTCTCCCAGAACGCCCAGCCGCCGGCGTCGGGCTCGCGGCGCAGGTAGATGCGGTAGCAGTAGCGGATGAACTGGTGGTTGTTGTACTTCGTCGCCGAGCCGGGCGGGTTGACGAGCCCGTCGGCTATCACGTCCGCGCGGGCGCGGAAGTCACCCGACTCCCAGAAGGCGTCCGACACGTCCCTGCGCTTGGCATCGCGGCAGGCGGCGTCGTTGCCGCACTGCGTGATCTGGCGCGACCAGAAGACGAGGCCGGGGCGGTCGTTGGCGTTGATGGGGTCGCGTTCGAGGAAGTCCTGGTAGTGCATGCGGACGAAGTAGCGCGCGTCGTCGATGGAGTTGCTCCCGGTGGTCTGGTGGCTGATCTTGACGATGCTGGCGACCGACGGCACGCCGTTCGAGTTGACGAGGAAGAGCATGTAGTGGCCCGACGGGGTGAGGTTCGCGCCGCCGGGGAATTGCACTTCGAGGCCGCCCGGCTGCGCGCGGAAGATGAGCTGGGTCATGCGCTGGTTCTGGTCGTAGGCGTGCGTGACGGAGCCGAGGCGGATCATCGTCACCTTCGAGATGCTGGCGGCGTCCGGCGTCGTGATGAAGAAGTTGGTGTTGAGGGCGACCTCGGACGGGGCCGCGCCGATGGTCGGGCGCGGGCCTTTGAAGAGGTAGGGCGGCGAGTAGAGCTGGTAGTTCGGCTGGTTGGACGAGCCCGGGCTCGGCGGGAAGCCGCCCCCCGCCGACATCACGCGGCCGTCCGGCAGCAGCAGCGCCGTCGAGTGGTAGAGTCGCGGGATATCCATGCTCGCCTTCGTCGACCAGACCTCGGTGTCGGGGTCGTAAATCTCCGCGGCCAAGACCGCGCCGGACGCCTCCACGCTGGAGTTGGCATTCGACCCGCCGGTGGCGAGGACCGTGCCGTCGGGCAGGAGCACGGCGTTCAACTGGCGGCGGCCGAAGCCCATGTCGCCGACCCTGCGCCACTGCGGCGCGGGCGCGACGGAGGTCTGCGTGGTGGAGATGGCCGGCGACACGTTGAGGTTAATCATCTCGCAATCGCGGCGCGGCAAGGTCCCCGGCTCGTCGCCCCCCCCGCCCATGATGAGGACTTTGCCGTCGTCGTAGGTGACGGAGGAGCCGTGGTCGCGGCCCCCTGCGAAGCCGCTGTTGGCGACGAAGGTCCACAGCCCCGTCCCGGAGGTGCGCAGGTATTGGGTGGCCTGCCCCGGGCCGGAGTGGAACACCTGCCCGTTGGGGGCGAGGTGGAGCCACGGGTAGAAGTCGCGGTGGGGGTCCGGCGCCGCGGAGAGGGTGCGCCACGTGTTGTCCGCCTGCCACACCTGCGGCTGGTCGTTGAACTGGAAGTTCTCGTCGGCGCCGGAATCGACCAGCATCTCGCTGTTGCCGAGCGCGACGTTGGTCGGGTACCAGCGCCCGCGCCCCATCGAGGGGGCGGCCCCCCACGCGTTCGTGTTCCAGTCGTAGAAGCTTGCCCCGAGCTCGCCCCTGCTGTCGGCGGCCTTGTGGCCGCCCGTCGCGAGCAGGCGCCCGTCGTGGAAGAAGGCGTGGCCGCCGCAGAAGACGTTCTGCGTGGAGTTGAACGGCTCGCTGATGACGGAGTTGGACGCCGGGTCCCAGACGTATGTGCGGGAAAAGCCCTCGACGTTGTCGTTGCCGGTGACGGGGTCCTGCTGGCGCGTGAAGACGAGCACCCTCCCGTTCGGCAGCAGGCTCATGTGGATGCCGACGATGGGGCCGCTGGTGATGCTGTTGAGCTGGAACACCGGCGACCAAGCCCCGTCGGCCGAAGGGTTGCTCTGGGCGGCGGCCCTCTTCATTAACGGGGGCGGGGCCAGCAGGGCTGCGAGAAGAAGCAGGGAGAGGAAAAGCAGACCGTGTGAACGGACGGAGAGACCTGCCGTGAGACTATTTTTTCGCTGCATGTCGGAAACTTCTCCTTTGAAGGGTAAGCAGGTTATCGGGAGGCTGAAAGGTGACCGCGTTCTGAGGTTGCGGGGCGAGTAGGGTGTTTATCCCGTAAGTATTCTCCCCGGGCGGGTCGGCCCCGGCGGGCGGGGAGGGCCGTCGCAGAAGACGGCGCGGCTCGCGGGAGAGAGTCATGGAGACTCTCTCACCGTGACGGGCGAGCGCCTTCGACGGTGGCCGGTCGGACTTCTGATATCGGGAGAGTGAAAGGTCGAACTTATCGAGGGCCGCTATCGGGATTTGCCGCCCTCAACGCATGCCGGAGACTGGCAAGATAAATAACAAAGGTTCCCCGCCCAGTCAAGGAGTAAATACGGCCTTGAGCAGGTCGTCCACGATGCAGTAGAGTGCGACTGTGTGGCCGACGCCGATTCCCCTCCTTCTTTCGCCGGCCGGCGAAGTGGAGGGGATTTTCCTTTGCCTTCAAAGAACCGTTCAAAGCGCAACCGGCAACCTGGATTAAGTATTTTCACGCCGCGCGGGGCCCGGGCCGGGACAATATGATGAGCAGAAGATTCCTCCTTTGCGCGGCCCTGCTGTCGCTCACGCTCTGGGGCCCGGCCGCCGCGCGGCGCGCGCAGCGCCCCGCGGCCGACGACAACCTCGCGCCCGGCGCGCCGGGGAAGGACGCGCGTTGGACGAGCGCTGGCAAGGAGGCCGTCGGCACCTCGAACACGACCGAATCCAAAGTCTGGTTCACGCTGCGCGGCGGGGTTCTGGACGAGGTCTACTACCCGACCGTGGACGTGGCGAACACGCAGACCCTGCAATTCGTCGTGGTCAGCGACGGCGGCCGCCGCGTCGAGACCGAGGCGGAGGACATGACGCACAGCATCGAGGTCGTAGACCCGCAGGCCCTCGTCTTTCGGCAAATCAACACGGCGAAGAGCGGCGACTACACCATTGCCAAGACGTACGTGACCGACCCGGAGCGCAGCAGCGTCCTCATAGACGTGGAGTTCCGCCGGAACTCCCCCGGCCTGTGCGGCTGCCAGCTCTACGTCTACTATGACCCGTCCCTGAACAACAGCGGGAGGCACGACTCCGCCTGGCAGAACGGGGCGTGGCTCGTCTCCTCGGACGCGGACAAGGCGTCGGCGCTCGCCCTGACCGAGGGCTTCCAGGAGGCGACGAGCGGCTACCTCGGCACCAGCGACGGGCTGACGCAGTTGCGCGCGGGAGGCCGCCTTAAATTCTTCGCGCGCGCCTCCGACGGCAACGTCGTGCAGGTCGCGCGCGCCGTAGTCCCTTACAACCCCGCGCGCCGCCGTGCACACCTCGGCGTCGTCCTGGCCTTCGGCCGCGACGCGGACGAGGCCGTCAGGAACGGCCAGGCGTCCGCGCGGAAGGGGTTCGAGGCGGCGCGCGCGGAGTACGAGCGCGGCTGGCACGACTACGTGCGGACGCTGCGGCGCGTCGGGCCGAAGTATCAGGCGCAGTACGACATGGCCGCGATGGTCCTGAAGGCGCACGAGGACAAGACCTACCGCGGCGCGATGATCGCGTCTCTGAGTATCCCGTGGGGCGGCGGCGCGAGCGCCAACGAGCCGAACGTCGGCGGCTACCACCTCGTCTGGTCGCGCGACCTCTACCAGGTCGCCACGGCCTTCCACGCCCTCGGGGACAAGGCTTCGGCCGACCGCGCGCTCGACTACCTCTTCCGCGTGCAGCAGAAGCCGGACGGGAGCTTCCCGCAGAACTCCTGGCTCGACGGCC
This sequence comes from Pyrinomonadaceae bacterium, assembly GCA_036389815.1. Taxonomy (GTDB): domain Bacteria; phylum Acidobacteriota; class Blastocatellia; order Pyrinomonadales; family Pyrinomonadaceae; genus QHXN01. Next base: position 3,843 of record DASVWB010000278.1, read on the forward strand.
GACCCTTCTGGGGCTCCTTGCAGATGGACGAGGTCGCCTACCCGCTCCTGCTCGCGCGCGTGCTCGGCCGCACCGACAACGAGACGTACGTCAAACACGTCCGCCCGGCCGCCGACTTCCTCGTGCGCCGCGGCCCCTTCACGCCGCAGGAGCGCTGGGAGGAGAAGCCCGGCCACTCGCCCTCGACCATCGCGGCCGAGATCGCCGGCCTCGCCGCGGCCGCCGAGATCGCGCGCCGCAACGACGACGAAGTCTCCGCCAACGTCTACACGGCCGCCGCCGACCACTTCGCGCGCAACGTCGAGCGCTGGACGGCGACGACGACGGGGCCGCACGGCGACGGCAACTACTACCTGCGCCTCTCCGAAGACGAAGACCCGGACGACGGCGACCCGTTCAACGTCGGCAACGGCGGCGGCGTCTACGACGAGCGCGAGATAGTGGACGCGGGCTTCCTCGAACTCGTCCGCCTCGGCATACGCCGCCCCGAAGACCCGCTCGTCTCGAAGAGCCTCGCCGTCGTGGACAAGGTCATCCGCGTCGAGACGCCGAACGGCGCGAGCTTCTACCGCTACAACCACGACGGCTACGGCGAGATGGACGACGGCCGGCCGTGGAACTGGGACGGCCGCTACACGGGGAAGGGGAGGCTGTGGGCGCTGCTCGCGGGCGAGCGCGGGCAGTACGAGCTGGCGCTGGGGCGGAGGGCCGACGCCCTGCGTCGGCTCGACGCGATGGCCGGCTTCGCCAACGAAGGGCTGATGATTCCCGAGCAGGTCTGGGACCGCGCCGAGAGCCCGCGGCCCGAGTTCAGGTTCGGCGAAGGGACGGGGTCGGCGACGCCGCTCGCGTGGTCGATGGCGCAGTTCATACGCCTCGCCGTGAGCTTGCAGGAGGGGCGCAACGTGGACGCGCCCGACTTCGTCTACCAGCGCTACGCCAAGCCCGCCGTGCCGCTGCCGCTCGCGGACGCGGACTTCGGCTTCCCCGCACGCGAGGTGCTCGAACGCGCCGAGGCGGGCACGACCTTCCGCGTCACGGGCGGCTTGCGCGGGGAGGGCGGCCGCGTCTTCGTGCTCGACGCCGACGGCCGGCGCGAGCTGCGCGGGGACGGGCGCGGCGCGTACGCCTTCGACGTGACGGTGCCGCGCGGGCCCTCGCAGGTCGTCGTCGCCGCCGTCTCGGGCGCGGGCGCCACATACTTCCGGCGCGAGTCGGTCGCGGGGCTCGACCGCGCGGAGGCCGAGCGCCTGGCCGGCGACCTCTACCCCTCGGACGCGGCCGAGAGACTGAAGGCCGCGAAGACCTCGCCGCTGGTCGAGGGCGAGCAGGTGACGTTCCTCTACCGCGGTGGTGCCAGGCGGGTCGAGGTGGTCGGCGACTTCACGGGCTGGGCGCCCGCGGGTCTCCTGATGCGCGACGTGCCGGGCACGACCGGCCTCAAGTTCATCCGGCTGAAGTTCCCGGCCGCGGCGCGGCTCGAATACAAGTTCGTCGCCGACGGCGAGTGGGTGCTCGACCCGCTCAACCCGAACAGGAACGACAACGGCATCGGCGGCACGAACTCGAACTTCGCGGGGCCCGCCTACCGCCCCGCGCCCGCGGCCGCGGCGGGCCTTCGCGGGCGGCTCGAACCTCTCGAAGTCGCAGGCGGGCGCAGGGTGCAGGTCTACCTGCCGCCCGGCTACGCCGCGGGCACGGCGCGCTACCCCGTCCTCTACATGCAGGACGGCTCGCAGTTCATCAGGCTCGCGCGCGCCGCCGAGACGGCCGAGCGCCTCGTCTCGGAGGGCAGGGTCGAGCCCTTCGTCATCGTCTTCATAGACCCCGCCGACCGCACGAAGGAGTACCGGTTCGACGCGCAGTTCTCCGACTGGCTGGCGCGCGGGCTCGTGCCCCTCGTGGACGGGCGCTACCGCACGCGCGCCGACCGCGAAGGGCGCGCGCTCGCGGGCGCGAGCCTCGGCGGCGTGGTCTCGGTCTGGACGGCGCTCCGCCACCCCGAGACCTTCGCGCGCGTCGCCGGCCACTCCACCGCCTTTCAGGTAGACGGCGGCCGCCTGCTCGGCGAACTCGCGCGGCTCGACGACGCGCAGCGGCGGCAATACCCGCTCCGCTTCTACCTCGACGCCGGCCTCTTCGAGCCGCCCATCTACGACTCCTCCCGCCGCGCCAACATCACACTGCGCGCGCGCGGCTACCCGGTCGCCTACCGCGAGGAGCCCGTCGGCCACAACTACACGGCCTGGCGCGACCGCCTCGCAGACGCCTACGCAGCGCTGTGGGCCAAATGAAATTGTCGAGGTGAAGGGGGAAGTAAGCCTTAAGATTTTTTACCGCGGGTGAGCTTTCCCCAGCGGCCGCCGTTGAGGAGGTAGGAGACGGTCGCCTCGCTCACGCCGAACCGTTTCGCGACCGTCTTCTGGTGGACGCCGCCCCGCCTGCATATGCGGCGGATGGCGAGCACGTCGGCGCGCGTCAGCTTGGCCTTACCGTTCTGCTCGCCGTAGAGCTTCGTGTTCCGCCCTTTCCTGACGGCGTCCTGCGAGTTGTCTTTCGGCGTGCCCAGGAAGAGGTGCGCGGGGTTGACGCAGGCGCGCACGTCGCAGCGGTGGAGCACGAGGCGGTCGTTGTCGATGTGGCCGTGCTCGATGAAGTAGCTGACGCGGTGCGCCTTGTACCCCCTGCCGTTGATGCTGGCGACGCCGTAGCCGTTCTCGCCGACGTAGCCCGTCCACAGCCAGCAAGCCTCCGGCCCGCCCGAACAAGCGACGTGCGTCCAGAATCGGTTGATTTGAATAAAGTGAAGTTTTGGGATGCGCTTCGCCATGAGATTAGCTCTCGTGGCGGCGAGGGAAGTTTAAATGCCCGCTAATGGATTCGAACCATTGGCCCCGCGCGTGTGAAGCGCGTGCTCTACCACTGAGCTAAGCGGGCGGCTTATTAATTTTTGAGGATGCGAGATGCTAGCAAAGCGCGCGAGCGAGCGTCAAGCGGGGCTGTCCCCGTGCGCTCGCCCGCGCGCCGTTAACGGAGTGGGCCGGGTATCAGCCGCCGCCGGCGGGCGGGTCGTCGGGGCCGGCCGGCTTATCGCTGTTGGAGGTGGCGTTGCCGACGTCGGAGCCGATGTAGAAGAAGCGGCTGCCGGTGGCGGTCATGCCGGTCGGCTTCTGCGGGTCGGCGTTGACGCTGTAGGCGGCCGGCGTGTTGCCCGACTTCGCCGTCACCGTCATCCTGTAGATGTAGCCGTCCACGAGCGGGGCGTCGCCGGTGAACTGCTTGCCGAGGTAGCCGCCCGAGGAGAGCTGGTCGAAGGTGCCGTAGCCCGAGCGGTTCTTGGAGTTGAAGTAGGTGACCTGGGCGGTCGAGATGCGCCCGAGGTGCGTGATGGCCGCGGCCTCGTTGGTCGAGCGCACGCTGGCCTGCCAGGCGGGGATGCCGATGGCGACGAGGATGCCGATGATCGAGATGACGATCATCAGCTCGACGAGCGAAAACCCCCGCTGGCCGTGTCTGTAGTTTCTCATCAGTTCAAACCTCACCGGACGGAGTACACGTGCGCGGGCGGGCCGAGTTCCACAAAGCGGCGAGTCGGAGGCGGCACCGCGCGCCGGGGTGTCCGGCACGTCCGCGGCGACGGAAATTCTACTACACGGAACCGCCGAACTCCCAGCGGGGTCAAAGGAGAGGCCGGGGGTTAGAAGGCCAAGGGCCGGTTGGTCGCGCTTTGCTGGAATCGCGCCCCGCGGCGGCAAGGCTTTTAGCTAGCCCCTAGCCCCTAGTCCCCGGCCTCTAGTAGAATGTGAGGGGCATGAGAAACCTTCAACCCGCGGACAGGGGGGGCGCGCCGCTGCCTTCGGCGGCCGAGGCGGCGGAGCGCGTGGCGCGGCTGCGCGAGGCCGTCGAGCGCGTGATACGCGGGAAGGGCGAGGCCGTCCGGCTCGCGGCCGTCACGCTCCTCGCGGGCGGGCACCTCCTCGTCGAGGACGTGCCCGGGGTCGGCAAGACCACGCTCGCGCAGGCGCTCGCGCAGGCCATCAACTGCGCCTTCCAGCGCATCCAGTTCACCTCCGACCTCCTGCCCTCGGACGTCATCGGCCTCTCCGTCTACGACGAGCGCAACCGCTCGTTCGAGTTCAAGCACGGCCCCATCTTCGCCAACATCGTCCTCGCCGACGAGATCAACCGCACGACGCCGAAGACGCAGTCGGCGCTCCTCGAAGCGATGGCCGAAGGCCACGTCACGGTCGAGGGCGTGACCTACCGTCTGCGCGCGCCCTTCATGGTCGTCGCCACGCAGAACCCGGTCGAGCACCACGGCACCTACCCGCTGCCCGAATCGCAGGTGGACCGCTTCATGCTCCGGCTCCGGCTCGGCTACCCCGCGTTCGAGGTCGAGAAGGAGATACTGCGCGACCGCGAGCGGGGCGACCCGCTGGAGCACTTGCGCCCCGTGATGTCGGGCGAGGAGGTCGTCGAGTTGCAGCGCGCCGTCCACGCCGTCACCGTGGACGACGCGCTCGTGGACTACCTGATGCGCGTCGTCGCGGCGACGCGCGAGTCGGAGACCCTGGACCTCGGCGTCTCCCCGCGCGGCACGCTCGCGCTCTTCCGCGCCGCGCAGGCGTTCGCGCTCGTCGAGGGGCGCGACTACTGCCTGCCCGACGACGTGAAGAGGCTCATCCTCCCCGTCTTCGCGCACCGCCTCGTCGTCAACTCGCGCTTCTCCTCCTCGCTCCACCGCCGCAGCGAGGAGGCCGAGGAGGTGCTGCGCGAAATCATGAAGACCGTCAGCGTCCCTCTCTAAAATGGAGTGCAGTAAAACAGGTAGACAGTAGACAGTAGACAGTAGACAGTAGGAGACCCCTTCTTATTACGAGTCGCCCGCTCGCCGGCGTCAACCCGTGCCGGGCATAAGCCCTACTGTCTACTGTCTACTGTCTACTGTCTACTTCTCTTATGAAGCGTTGGGGCAGGACGATCCTGGGGACGCTCGTCGTGCTGAGCGGCGTGGCGGCGGCCGTGCTGACGGTGGTGGCGCGCAGGGGCGGCGACTGGGAGTTGACGCGCCTCGGCGCCGTCGCGTCGCTCGTCTGCGCCGTGCTCATCGTCGTCTTCGTCGTGCCGCCGCTGGCGCGCTCGGCGCGGGCGGAGGCGGCGCGGCTCGACCTCGCCTTCCGGATGACGGGGGGCGGCGTCGTCTTCGTCGCCGTCTACGCGGTCGTCGCCTTCGCCGCCTGGAACACGGGCAACAACCTCCTCTTCCTCGTCTTCTCCGTCCTCTCCTCGACGCTCTTCGTCGGGGTGGCGGCCGGGCGCGCTTCCTTGCGCGACCTCGTGCTGACGGCGCGCTTCCCCGACCACATCTTCGCGGGCGACCCGGCGCCCGTCATCGTCACCGTCCACAACACGAAGCGGCTGCTGCCGTCGCTCTCCGTCGTGGTCGAGGCGCGCGAGCGCGCCGGGCCGGGGCCGGCTCGCCGCCGCCGCTTCCGCCGCGCGCCCGAGCGCAAGCGCGCCCTCGCCTACTTCATGTACGTGCCGCACCGCGCGAAGGTCGAGCAGCGCGTCGAGCAGACCTTCACCGCGCGCGGCCGCGTCTACGTCACCGGCTTCGAGATTTCGACGCGCTTCCCGTTCGGCTTCTTCCGGCAGCGCCGGCGCCTGCGCGCACGCGACGTGGAGATAGTCGTCTACCCGAAGCCCGAGGGTCTGGGCGACGAGCTGCACCTGCTGCCGGCCGCCGCCGGGCAGATGGAGGCGCGGCGCCGGGGCGCGGGTCAAGACCTCCACTCCATGCGCGAGTACCAGCCGCAGGACGACGTGCGGCACGTCAACTGGAAGGCTTCGGCGCGCCACCGCCGCCTCATCGTGCGCGAGTTCACGGCCGAGGACGAGCGCCGCGTGCACGTCGTCCTCGACCCCTTCGTCGAGGCGGGCGACGACGCGCGCGGGCGCTTCGAGCGCGCCGTGACCGAGGCCGCCTCGCTCGTCGCGCACTTCGTCGCCGAGAACGCGGAGGTGCGCCTGACCGACGGCGCGGGCGAGACGCGCTACGGCGTCGGGCGCGAGCACCTCTACGAGTGCCTGCGCCGCCTGGCGCTGGTCGAGGCGCGCGCGGCCGAGGACGACCCGCTCGCGCGCCGCGACTTCTGGCAGCGCGCCGCGCCGCACACCCCGCAGGCCGGCTACCGCATCCTCGTCACCACCGCCCCCCGCGGCACCATCCCCGCCGACCTCTGGCGCAAGTCGCACGTGATACATCTTTAGGAGTAGGCAGTAGACAGTAGACAGTAGACAGTAGGGCTCCGCCTTCCTGACATCGACGCCGACATGCGGACGATTCATTGACGGCGGTTTTCTACTGTCTACTGTCTACTGTCTACTGTCTACTTCCTACTGTCTACTCATCAACCCATTTCGTGAGCAGGTAGCGGTCGTGGTCGCGGAAGCCGGCGCGGCGGTAGAGGTCTTGCGCGCGGGTGTTGGAGCGTTCAACTTCGAGGTGGAGGGCGCGGACGCCGCGGGCGCGGCAGAGGTCTTCGGCGAAGCGGACGGCCGCCGCCCCCGCGCCGCGCCCGCGCGACTCCTTTTTGACGAAGAGTTCGTCCACGAAGGCGTCGCGGCCGCGGAATTCTAGGCTGAAGCCGAAGGTGAGGACGACGTAGCCGGCGACCTCGCCGCCGAGCAGTATCAGGTGCACGAGCCCCAGGCGGTCGTCGGCGAGGAGCTGCGAGAACGCGGCGCGCGCCCCCGCCTCGTCGAAGGCGATGCGGTCGTGCTCGTAGAGCCCGCGCATCAGCGCGAGCAGCGCGTCGGCGTCCGACCCTTGCGCGAGCCTGAAGGTGTGTTCCACGGTTGCCTCCCCGCCGAAGTTTTCGGCCTCGGATTCCTGCTACAATGCGCCGCATGATCTCGGCACAGACGGCGCGGCGCGCGGTGTGGCGCCCCCTGTGGGAGCTGCCGCGGCGCTTCGACCTCATCTGGCCGCTGGCGCGGCGGATGACGCTGGCGCGCTACCGCGGCTCGGCGCTCGGGCTCCTGTGGGCGCTTCTGACGCCGGCCGTGATGATCGCCGTCTTCACCTTCCTCTTCGCGGGTGTCTTCGGCGCGCGCTTCACGGAGGGCGGCACGCCGCTCGAATACGCGCTCTACCTCTTCTGCGGGCTCCTGCCCTGGACGGCCTTCTCGGAGACTCTACAGCAGTCGGCCGGGGTGGTCGTCGCCCACTCGAACCTCGTCAAGCGCGTCGTCTTCCCGCTGGAGGCGCTGCCCGTCGCGCAGGCGCTCGCCGCGCTCGCCGCGCAGATGTTCGGCACCGTCGCGCTGCTCGTGGCGACGGTCGTCATAAAGGGTGAGCTGCACGCGGGGCTGCTGTGGCTGCCTGTGCTGCTCGTCCCGCAGTTGCTGCTGACGCTCGGCGGCGCGTGGCTCGTCGCCTCGCTCGGCGTCTTCATACGCGACACGGCGCAGGCGCTCGCCCTCCTGCTCATGGCGTGGATGTACCTGACGCCGATCATCTACCCCGAGCAGGCCGTGCCCGAGCGCTTCCGCCCCATGCTCGCGGCCAACCCCTTCACGCCGCTCGTCCGCTCCTACCGCCGCGCCCTGCTCGAAGGCGCGCCGCCCGACTGGCCCGGCCTCGCCTACGCGACCGCCCTCGGCCTCGCCGCCTTCCTCCTCGGCTACTGGTGGTTCGCACGCACCCGCAAGGACTTCGCGGACGTGATTTGAGGAAGTAGACAGTAGACAGTAGACAGTAGGGCTCCGCCCAGCAGGCGTTGAGGCCGAGACGCGGGCGATTCATTCTCGGCGGTTTTCTACTGGCTACTGACTACTGTCTACTGTCTACTCCCCGTTTGACACTCCCGCGCCCCTTTGGCATAAAAGCCTGCGAAGTACATCCGAGCGCCCGAACCCTTTGAGCGGCATGGTGAAGAAAGCGCAGCGCTACCTGAACAGGCTCGGGCTCCACCTTGAGCGCGCGAAGCAGCGCCTGCGCCGGAGCGGCTTCTCGAACTTCGACGAGGAGCGCATGCTGGCCGAGTACGTCGCGCGCCTCGTCCCCGAGGGCGCGCGCTTCGCCGCGGACGTGGGCGCGGGCGACGGCATCCGCGGCTCGAACACCTACGCGCTCTTCCTGCGCGGCTGGCGCGGCGTCGGCTTCGAGGGCGACGGGCGGCGCGCACGCCGCCTCGCGCGCGCCTACCGCAGCCTCGAAGGCGTCGAGGCGCGACACGCCCTCGTCACGCCCGCGAACGTCGTCGGGCTGCTGCGCGAGCACGCCATCCCGGAAGACTTCGGCGTCCTGAGCCTCGACATCGACAGCTACGACTACTGGGTGCTCGACGCCGTGCTCCGCCAATTCCGGCCGCGCGTCGTCGTCACCGAGATCAACGAGAAGATACCGCCGCCCGTCCGCTTCGTCGTCCGCTACGACCCGCACTTCCGCCTCCAATACCACTTCTTCGGCTACAGCGTCGCGAGCCTCGAAGAGTTGTGCGCGCGCCACTCCTACGCGCTCCTCGCGCTCGAATACAACAACGCCTTCGTCGCCCCGCGCGAACTGCTCGGGGGGCTGCCGGAACTCGACGCCGTGACCGCCTACCGCCGCGGCTACCTCGAACGCGCCGACCGCCGCGAGCGCTTCCCCAACAACCACGACATGGAGGCGCTCCACTCGATGAGCCCGGCCGAGGCCGCCGCTTTCATCGAAAAATTCTTCGCGCGCCACGCGGGCAAATACGACCTCAGCCTCGCCGAGACGCCCGAGCCCGTCGCTTTGAACGCCGAAGTGTGAACGCCGGGCGGTGAACCGAAGACGGGGGCGTCCTGCCCGTCAACCCACCGCCCGGCGTTCACGCTTCGGCGTTACCGAGACTCCCATCATCCACCAGACGAGCAGCGCGACCTCGGCGTCGCCGAAGTTGTAGTTGACCAGCGAGCTTGCGAGGAAGCCGGCGAGCGCGCCCGTCACGCCGAGCGCGAGGCCGTGCGCCGCGGCGTCCCCCGAGCCGCGCAGCTCGCGCTCGGCGCGCGCCGCCGCGCGCCAGAAGGCGTACATCAGCCAGAGCCAGAAGAGGAGCGCGGGCAGGCCGCGGTCGAAGGCGAGCTGAATCGGCGTCGAGTGCGCGTGCAGCATGTCTTTACCGGGAAAGCCCCACTCGGCCCAGTGCCCGTGCACCGCGTCCATGCCGTGGCCGAAGATGGGGTGGAACAGCACC
>DASVWB010000279.1:0-46468 GCA_036389815.1 Pyrinomonadaceae bacterium
CTCGACCCGACGGCTCCGGCGGGGCGCACGCGAGTCGGGCGGGCGAGGCCGCAGGCGGGGGGCGGAGATGAGGGCGGGCGGGGCGGCCGCCGCCGGTCTGCCCCTGCCTCCGCCTACCACTCCACCGTGAAACCTCGCCCTCGGAAGGCCGTCCTATCAATTGTAACGGGTCAAGTCGAAGTCAATTGGGCAGCTAGTGAATTTTCTTGATCCCCTTCCCTACCACGTCGTGATGGAATCTTTCCGAACCGGTTCAAAATAAGTCTTGAACATTCCTGAACCTTTCTTTAACATTCGTGGCCGTCAGCCGTAATCTCGCACGGACAGCACTTCGACCGAGGAGGCGTTCTCATCATGGAAGAGTCCAAGCCAAAAGATCTCATCACAGCGTCCGAAGCGCGGAGCCTCCTGCGGGTGAGCCGCATCAAGATGGCGACCCTCTTGAAGAACGGGACGCTGCGCCACTACCCCAATCCGCTGGATAACCGGGTTAAATTGGTGAGCAAGGCGGAGGTGCTCTCGCTCATCCCCGAGCGCGCGGAGGCCGCATGAAGACGATCGCTATAGCCAACCACAAGGGCGGCTGCGCGAAGACGACGACCGCCCTGAACGTGGCCGTCACTTTAGCCAATACGGGCTCGAAAGTGCTGGCCGTCGACCTAGACCCGCAGGGGAACCTCTCGGCCTCCCTGGGCGTCGACTTACAGGATTTGGAGGCGAATCACCGCACGTCACACCGGCTGATGCTGGATGAGCGCGGCGATTTCTCCTCCTACGCGGTCAACGTCCGCCCGCGCCTTGACGTCATCCCCGCCTGTCTTGACGCGGACGCGGAGGCGCTGCTGGACGGTCAGGCCGTGTCGCGGGAACTCCTTTTAAAACAAAAACTTGCGCCCGCGAATAAGGCTTACGACTACTGCGTCATCGACACGCCGCCCTCCCTGCGTGTGCCGACTTTGAACGCCCTCGCGATGTCGGATTTGACAGTCGTCCCCATCGAGTCCAGCATGTTCGCCCTTTTGGGACTCGGGCAGCTTCTGCGCACGGTCGCGAAGGTCAGGAAGGCGCATTCGCCCGACATGCTATTGATGGCGCTCTCGACGCTCTACACGACGCGCCAGAATCTGGACAAGAGCATCCGCGCGAAAGTCATCGAGAAATTTACCGAAGATTTCGTCTTCCAGACGACTATTCCTCGTGCGGTGGCCGTCGGCGAGGCGACGGCCACGCTCCAGGCGGTCGTGGAGACGAACGCGGAATCGGCGGCCAGTTTCTCCTTCCGTAAACTGGCGGCGGAGATTAGAGAGGTGCTGGGTGATGAAGAAGTCTCTGCAAGAACGGCTGAACGCAAGTCTCGATAAGGCGCTCGACCCGCCTCGCAAGCGTCCGAAGCAGGAACTCGACGCGCTGCTCGACGAGTACGACGACGGGCAAGCAATCGGCACTCTGAGAGATTCTGCCTCTGTAGTCGTAAAAGGTATCCCAGATACCATCCCTGATGGTATCCCAGAGGGCATCCCAGCTAGTATCCCAGAGAGCATCCCAGCTAGTATCCCAACAAGTACCGAAACGGCGAACTCTGAACAACCGCCACAGAATGACCTTGCCCCGGGCGCTAAAAAGCAGCGCCGCGCGTTGAGAACGCCCGAGGAGGCAGAGCAACCAAGTTCTGAAATATTCGTCTCCGTAGACGCCACGCACACCGCCTCGGAAAAGATAGTCTATTCGCACATGTATCGGGAGACGGTCAGCAAGGGGCGCCCCGAGGGACACTTCGGCCCCGCATTGCTCATGAAGTTGAGCGGCATCCGCTCCCGCAACACGGTTCACAAGGCGCTCTACGGGTTGATCGAGAAACTATCGGTCGAAAAGGTCGCTGAATCACATGGGAACCCGTTCGGGCCACGCTACCGCGTGTACGGGCCACCGGAGATTCTGCGCCGCCGCAAGGCAGCCGGGATGGTCATTGACCCGCAGACGAAAAGGATCACGGAGCGTGATGGTATCCCAGAAGGTATCCCAGAGAGTATCCCAGACGGTATACCCTCTGCCATAACCAAAAATTGGGATACCCCTATCCCAGAAATTGGGATACCAACTATCCCAAATTTTGGGATACTACTAAATAAGATAAATACTATGGACGAAGACTCCTCCGCCGAAGGCTCATCATCAAATAGGCCCGGGGGAAATGATGATGATGAGGCGTTCGCCGCCTTCGTCGAGATGATGGGCAGGACGGCGGAAGAGGTGACGGGGCGTGCCCCCTCCAGCGCCGAGAGAGAACGGTGGCTGGAACTCGCGGAGGTGTTATCGGCCGAGCTGAAGATCGCCGCGGGCCGCACGACCGTTTCGAGCGTGCCGGCGTTCCTGGCCGAGCACCTCCGGCGGCGGCTGTGGAAGAAAGACAAGCGCCAGATGGAGGCTGAAGCAGCCGAGCAGAGGCCCGCCGACTCGCCCAAAGTTGACGCCTCGGAATGCCCTGACTGTTTCGGGACCGGCATGTGGTATCCAGAGGGCTTCGAGAAGGGCGTCGCGCGTTGCGAGCACAAAGCGCTCGCCAAGCAGGGCGATTAGCGTCCGCGGTTGACTATTATTGCCGTGTTGACAATTGAAATCCGAGACGGTTCGGTCTCTAACGCATTCGCGCCGGTCTGGTGAACGCCCGCCGAATTTTAATAACCGAAAGCATATGAACCGGAAACTATACCCGGGACAGTTCTTCGGCTGCGTGCGCAAGGAGCGTCGGGTTGCGGGCTCAATTTTGACGGAGTATTCATACCTCCCCGAGACCAGACTCGGAAGGCATTCACACCGGCTGCCGTACTTCAATCTCATCCTGGAGGGCGCCTACGACGAAACGCACCGCAGCAGCGTGCGGGAATGCAAGCCGCGGATGCTGATATTTCACCCCGAGGGCGAGGTCCACGCGGATCGTTTCCTCGGCGCCAGTTGCCGAATCTTCAGTTTCGAGCTGGAGCCGCAGTGGCTGGAGCGCTCGCGACAGTACTCGCTCGATTTCAGCCGGCCTCTCGAATTCACATCCGGGGCCGCCGTCCCCCTAGCCTTGCGGCTCTACAGGGAACTTTACGCCACCGACGCGGCCTCCCCTCTGGCGGCCGAAGGGCTGCTGTTCGAGATAATGGCGGAGGCCGCGCGCCGCGACCCGGCGCGAGAGGGGCGCGAACCTCCGCGCTGGCTCGTGCGCGCCGAAGAACTGCTCCGCGCAAATTTTTTCGAAACCACCTCCGTCGCCGCGCTCGCCGGAATCGTCGGCGTTCACCCGGTGCACCTGTCGCGCGAGTTCCGCAGGTATTACGGCCGGAGCATCGGCGAGCACGTGCGCCAGCTCCGCATCGAATTCGCCTCGCGCGAGCTGGCCGGGTCGGAGACTCCTCTGGTAGAGATTTCCGCCGCCGCCGGCTTCGCCGACCAGGGGCACTTCACGCGAACTTTCAAACGGATCACGGGACTCACCCCCGGCCAGTACCGCGCAACCTTCCGTCCCCGCTAAAAGCATTCAAGCACGCTTGCTGCGTACAAGGGCGGCCCGCCCTTCTATGCTAGGCTGCGTATGCCGCGCGCCGACGACGGCCGTCACAAAACCTCCGCCGAAAGGTCTGCTGCTGTGAAACGTACTCTCGCCGTCGTTGTGTTGGTGGCGGCCGCCCTCGCGTCATGCGAAGGGGACTGGCTCCGGCGGGGCGCGGCCAAGCGTTCGGGACGCTCCGCGGTGCAGAGGGTCGCGCCGGCGGCAGACCATCACACACACCTGTACAGTAGCGCGGCGGCGGCCGTGTACGTTCAAGAGCCGCTGCCGTCCGTCACCCTGCCGCCCGACCTCGACCGCGTGCTCCGCGACTACGAGCGCTTCCAGTCGGCCGGCGACGCGGCCGGGATGGCCTCGCTCTTTACGGAGGACGGACTCTTCCCCGGGCAGGGCGGTTGGATTCGCGGGCGCGAGGCCATTCGCAACCTGAATTTCACGTCCGCGAACTTCCGCCTGCGCGCCACCGCCTACTCGGTCGAAGGCTCTGTGGGCTACATCGCCGGCTTCATCGGCCGGCAGGGCGACACGGGCGTCACGGACGTGGCGCGGCTCGTACTGGCCCTGCGCCGCGGGCCTGACGCGAGGTGGCTCATCGCGGCGCGTCTGGGCGAAGGCTTCCGGCCCCCGGACACGACGCCGCGCACGGCCGACCGGCTCGTCGCGGAACTGGACGCCGCCGGCGTCAGGCGCGCGGCCGTGCTTTCGGTCGCCTTCTGGTTCGGCGACCCGTCCGTCAAGGTCGCGGACGAGTACGCGAAGGTGCGGGCCGAGAACGACTGGGTGGCCGGGCAGGTGGCACGCTACCCCGACCGCCTCGTCGGCTTCTGTAGCTTCAACCCGCTCAGGGACTACGCCCTCGAAGAACTCGAACGCTGCGCGAAGAGCCCGAGCCTCAAGGGCATCAAGCTCCACTTCGACAACTCGGGCGTGGACCTTTTGAACCCGCAGCACGCGGAGAGGGTTCGCAGAATCTTCCGCGCGGCCAACGACAGGCGGCTGCCGGTAATCGTCCACCTCTGGGTGAGGGGAGGGAAGTACGGCCGGCAGTACTCGGAGGCGTTCCTGAGCCGAATCATCCCGGAGGCGCCCGATGTGCCCGTGCAGATCGCGCACATGGCGGCTTCGGGGCCGAACTACCATGCCGACGACGCCATGGAGGTGTATGCTAACGCCGCCGCCGCGGGCGACCCGCGGATGAAGAACGTCTACGTGGACGTGGCCGGCATGGTGACGGGAAGCTCAAAGCCGGAGTCGCTGGAGCTTGTCGCCAGGCGCCTCCGGCAGTTCGGGCTCGGGCACGTCCTGTTCGGATCCGACTACTCGCCCGGCGGCTCGAACGAGAGCCCGAAGACCGCTTGGGAGTCGTTCCTTCGTCTGCCGCTCGGGGAGGACGAGTTCAGAAGAATCGCGGAGAACGTCGCCCCTTACATGCGCTGAGACCGACCGACGGGAGTTATGAACGATGCTCACACCCAACCGCAGCCGCGCCGCCGCCGTACGGCCCTCCAGACACGAAGCCGCGGGGGCGGCGGTCGCCTTCATCGCGGTCGCCCTCTCGTCGCTGCTGCTCGCGTTAGCGACGCCCGCGCCCGCCTCGGCGCAGGGGCAGAGTGAGAACGAGCGGAAGGCGCAGAGGCTCGTCGCCGCCATACAGTCCGGCGACGCCGACGGCGGTACTGCTTACGACGCCGCCTGCTACTTCGCCCTGGCCGGCAAGACCGACGAGGCGTTCCGCTACCTGGAGCAGGCCGTCGAACGCGGGTTCGCTAACCCCGGAAAGTACAAGTCCGACCCGGACCTCGCCGGCCTGCATCAAGACCCGCGCTGGCCGGCCATCCTTGAGAAGGCCGCCGCGAAGGAGAGGGAACAGCAGAGCGCCTTCTGGAACCGGAAGGAGTTCTGGGACAACCCCACTTTGCAGACGCCCTACCGCGAGAACCTGAGCGCGGAGGAGAAGCTCGCGGGGCTCGCCAAGTTCTGGTCGGAGGTCAAGTACAACTTCGCCAACTTCGACCTCGTCCCCGACCTGAACTGGGACGCCGCACTCCTTGAGTTCATCCCGAAGGTGCAGGGCACCAGGTCTACGCTTGAGTATTACCAGGTGCTCCAGGAGATGTGCGCGCGGCTCAGGGACGGGCACACGAACGTCTCCGCGCCGCATGAGCTGGACGACGAGCTATACACCTGGCCGCAGGTCAGGACGCGGCTGATAGAGAACCACGTCATCGTGGCCGGCGTTTCGGACGCGCTGCGCCGGGACGGGATAGAGGTCGGGCAGGAGGTGGTCGAGGTCAACGGCCTGCCCGTGCGGCAGTACGCCGAGCAGAAGGTGAAGCCCTACACGAGTTCGTCCACCCCGCAGGACCTCGAAATGCGCCTCTACGAGTCCTACCTGTTCATGGGCTCTGCGAAAGAGCCCATCGAGCTGACCCTGCGCGACGAGCAGGGGCGTTCGCTGAAGAAGACCGTCCGGCGGCTGACGCGCGAGCAGGCGGCGCAGGCCAGCAGAGAGGCCGTCAAGAGCGGCAAGACCCCGACGCCGCCGTTCGAGTGGAAGATGCTCCCGGGCGAGGTCGCCTACGTCAAGCTCAACACCTTCGCCGACGCCAAGGCCGCTGACATGTTCGCCGCGGCCTTCGACGAGATCGCCGCGTCGAAGGCCATGATCATCGACCTGCGCAACAACAGCGGCGGCGACAGCGGCGTCGGTTGGCGCATACTCGGCTACCTGACCGACAAGCCTTTCAAGACCTCGAAGTGGGACACGCGCCAGTACCGCCCGGCGTTCCGCGCCTGGGGGCGCGCGCAGGAGACTTACGGCAAAGAGGCGGGCGAGTACCAGCCCGAGGGCAAGAAGCATTACGCCCGGCCCGTCGTCGTCCTGACCGGCCCGCGCACCTTCTCGGCCGCGGAAGATTTCATGGTCTCCTACGTCACGATGAAGCGCGGGCTGACCGTGGGCGAGCCGACCGGCGGCAGCACGGGGCAGCCCCTCTACTTCAGCCTGCCCGGCGGCGGCGGGGCGGTCGTCTGCTCGAAGCGCGACAGGTTCCCGGACGGGCGCGACTTCGTCGGCAAGGGCGTCCAGCCCGACGTGCTCGTGCGCCCGACACTCGCCGACTTCCGCACCAAGCGCGACACGGTGCTCGAAGCGGCGCTGAAGGAGTTGAAGTGAGAGGACGCAAGGGCCCGCACCGTTGACGGTTATTAGATTCTCGCGCGCGGCGCGCGAAGATTATTCATTTGATTCGCCCCGCGCCCGCGGTTATCTTGAAGGCGGTTCATCGCCGGTGGCCGGTGGCCGCCGCCGCCCGGCACGCACGGCCACTTAGTCAACATACAACGCGCCCCCGGTGTCTGCTCTCGGCCGCCGGGGGCGCTTACTTATTCAGGCGGGTTGAAGCCGGGGCCATTCATATGACGTTGACGAAATCACCGAACAGGGGCGAACGCCCGCGCGCACGCGCCGAGAGGTTCTGCGAGGAGTACGGGCTGGGGCTCCCAATCCTGCTGGCGCCGATGGCCGGGGCCTGCCCCCCGGGCCTTTCGGTCGCGGTGGCGAATGCGGGCGGCATGGGCGCGATGGGCGCGCTCATGACCGAGCCTGAGGGCATACGCGAGTGGGTCGCAGAGTTCCGCGCCGGCAGCGGCGCCCCCTTCCAGCTAAACCTCTGGGTTCCCGACCCGCCGCCCGTGCGCGACCGCGAGGCGGAGGCGCGCGTGCGCTCTTTCCTGGCGTCGTGGGGGCCGAAGGTGCCGCCCGAAGCGGGTGACGCAGTGCCGCCGGATTTTACCGAACAGTGCGAGACGTTCCTCGAACTGGAGCCGCCGGTCGTCTCCTGCATCATGGGGCTCTTCCCGGCAGAGTTCGTGAGGCGGCTGAAGGAGAAAGGCATCCGCTGGCTGGCGACGGCCACGACACTCGGCGAGGCGCTGGAAGCGCAGGCCGCCGGCGCCGACGCGGTCGTCGCGCAGGGGTTCGAGGCGGGCGGGCACCGCGGCTCGTTCGACGCCGAGGCGGCCGAACGGCAGTGCGTCGGGCTCTTCGCGCTGCTGCCCCGTTTGGCCGACCGTCTTGACGTGCCCGTCATCGCGGCCGGCGGCATCGGCGACGGCCGTGGCGTCGCGGCCGCGCTGACGCTGGGCGCCAGCGCCGCGGTAATCGGAACGGCGTTCCTGCGCTGCCCCGAAGCCGCGACTCACAGGGCCTGGGCCGACGCGCTGGAAGGACTCGAACCACAGGACACGACGATGACCCGCGCCTTCACGGGGCGCGCGGGCCGGGCCATCGCCACCGATTTCGTCAAGGCCGCGGCGGGGCCGGGCGCGCCTCCCCCCGCGCCGTACCCCGTCCAGCGTGGACTGACTGCGCCGTTGAAGGGTGCCGGCGCGGCCGCGGGCGACTACCACCGTATGCAGGTGTGGGCCGGACAGTCCGCCGCGTTGGCCAGGGGCGTGCCGGCGGGCGACCTTGTGCGGGAAATCTGGGAGCAGGCCCGGTCTCTGCTTTAGGCGCGGCGCTCGACGCCGCGCGCGCCGGGTCTCGTCCGGCTTACTGTTACAGGCTTACCGTTAGAGGAGGTTATGTGAAGTATTACTGCGTGGCGGAGTTTGACGTGACCGACCGGGGCTGGGTGCCGGAATACGTCCGAGGGGTGACGGGACTTGTAGAGAGATACGGCGGCCGCTACCTTGCGCGCACGCCAAAGTCTGAGGTGCTGGAGGGCGATGCGAAGGTGCCGCAAATATTCCTGATCATCGAGTGGCCTTCGAGGGAGGCCGCGCTGGCCTTCTACGAGAGCGAAGAGTACGCGCCGTACCGCAAGAGCCGTCTCGAAGGCTCCGCCGGCAGACTCCTCCTGGTCGCGGGAGAAGATGTCACCGGAACGGCGCGGATGGCCGATTAGCACGGGGGCCGCTTATAGTCCGCGGGTGTCTTACAAACTCTCACCGCTTCGGGCCGCGCGCGATGCCACGCGCTATCTCGACGAGCGGGGCGACGGCGGGCGCGCTCGCAGCCTCGCGGCGGCAGACGAAAACGTCCGTGAACTCGCGCGGCGGGGCGAGCGGCCTGTACTGCACGCCGCCCCAGCGCAGCCGGCGGAACGAGTCGGGGACGAGCGAGACGCCGAGCCCCGCCTCCACGAGCCCCAGAATCGTCAGCCACTCCTGCGCCTCCTGCACGACGCGCGGTTGGAAGCCCGCGCGCCGGCAGGCGTCGCCGACCTGGTCGTAGAGCGCGGGCGCGACCGCGCGCGGGAAGTGCACGAAGGGCTCGCCCGCGAACTCCGCGAGCGGAAGCTCCGGCCGCTCCGCGAGCCTGTGCGCCGGCGGGAGCACGGCCACGAACTCCTCGCGCAGAATCGGCTCGCAGGTGAGCCCCGCGCCCTGCTCGACGGCCTCGCGCACGAAGCCCACGTCAATGCCGCCGTCGGAGAGTGCCGCGGCCTGCGCGGCGCTCGAAAGCTCTCGCAGGCGCAGCTCGACGCCCGGAAAACGCTCCCTGTACGTGCGCAGAATCTCCGGCAGCGCGGTCGTCAGAATTGACGCCGCGAACCCGACCGTAATCTTCCCGCCTTCGCCACGCCCGGCGCGCCTCGTCGAGTCTAGCCCCTCCCCGATCTGTGCGAGGGTGCGCCGCGCCACTTCGAGTAGCGCCTCGCCCGCGGGCGTCAGTCGAACCTGCGGCTTGCGCTCGAAGAGCGGGTAGCCGACCATCTCCTCCAGGCTCTTAATCTGCTGGCTCAGCGGCGGCTGCGCGATGCCGAGCCTCTCGGCGGCCCGCCCGAAATGCAGCTCCTCCGCGACCGCCGCAAAGTACCGCAGGTGGCGCAGCTCGATCTTCTCGTCCATACTTTTTATATATCACATCCTAGCCGAAGATATATTGGACATATCAACCACGGTTCCTGTAGATTTCGACCCAACGGGTTTTGCGGACTTTCGGGTCGGGCCGTCTCCTCCCCGACCCGAAGCCATCTGAAGGCGCTTCCGGCCCGAGACAATCAGCACCTAATCCGCTTCCGCACAACACATTTAAGGGGGAACTCTCTTTTGAAACGGCTTCTTTTCGCCGCGCTCCTCGCGGCCTTCTCTCTACAGCAGGCGGCGCGCGCGCAGGAGGCGCGCCTGCTTCGCTACCCGACGGTTCGGGGCGACTGGGTCGTCTTCACGTACGCCGCAGACCTCTGGGCGGCCGACCGGAGGGGCGGCGCCGCGCGCAGACTCACCACGCACGCGGGCGAGGAGCGGCGCGCGCGCATCTCTCCCGACGGCTCGCTGATCGCGTTCGTCGCCTCCTACGACGGCAATGTTGACCTCTACGTGATGCCTTTCGCGGGCGGGGCGCCCCGACGCCTGACCTTCGACCCGAACGGCGAGGGGCTCGTCGGCTGGACGCCCGACGGCAAGATTGCTTATACCTCGACGGCTGGGAGCTTCACGCCGCGGCAGCCGCGCCTCTGGCTCGTAGACCCGGCGGGCGGGCTGCCGGCGGAGACGCCGCTCGCGGAGTTCAGCGACGGCTCGTTCTTCCCCGACGGCCGGCGCGTCGCCTACACGCGCGTCGGCGCGCACACGCAGAACTGGCGGCGCTACCGCGGCGGGAACGTCGGGCGGATTTCGGTCTACGACTTCGCCTCGAACAGCTACGCCGAGCTTCCGAGCAAGGGCGAGAACTCCTGGTTCCCGATGGTCGTCGGCGACTCTATCTACTACGCGAGCGACCGGAGCCTCGGGACTGTGAACCTGTACCGCCACGACCTCTCGACGAAGAAGGACACGCAGCTCACGAAGTATTCCGACTACGACGTGAAGTGGCCGAGCACGGACGGCAAGACCATCGTCTACGAGCAGGACGGCTACCTCCACGCCTACGACATCGCCTCGGGGCGCGACGAGCGCCTGACGTTCGAGGTGAAGGGCGACGAACTCGCGGCGCGCCCGTACATGCTGAAGGTCGGGCGGATGATCACGTCGCTCTCGCCCTCGCCGAAGGGCGACCGCGTGGCCGTCGAGGCGCGCGGCGAAATCTTCGACGTGGCCGCCAACGGCGAGAGCGTCAGGAACCTGACGGCGACGCCGGGCGTGCGCGAGCAGCGACCGCGCTGGTCGCCGGACGGGAAGTCAATCGCGTACGTAAGCGACGCGACGGGCGAGTTTCAAGTCTACGCGCGCCCGGTCGCGGGCGGGGGCGCGCCCCGCCAGCTCTCGAACCACACGGGCAAGAGCATCCGCGGCCTCGAATGGGCGCCCGACGGGAAACACCTCGCGTACTGGCTGATGGACGACAGCCTGTACGTCCTGGACGTCGAGACGCGCGAGGCGAAGCTCGTCATGAAGAACGAGTACGGCAGCGACTCCTCGTTCGACTGGTCGCCCGACGGCCGCTGGATAGCGTTCGCCGTCGGCGGCCGCAACGGCTTCGGCGCGATACACCTCTACGAGGTCGCGACGGCGAAGGACACGCGCGTCACCGACGGCATGTACGACGACGGGAACGTGACCTTCGACCTCAACGGCAAGTACCTCTACTTCACTTCGGCGCGCGCCTTCTCGCCGACGCCCGGCCGCTACGAGCTGAGCCTGAAGGTCGAGAACGCCGACCGCGTCTACCTGCTCCCGCTCTCGAAGGAGCAGGGGAACCCTTTCTTCCCGAAGCCGGACGACGCGGAGGAGCCGCCGGCGACGAAGCCCGAGGCGAAGGGCGAGAAGCCGCCCGCGGGGCCTCCGCCCGTGAGGGTGGATTTGGAGGGGCTCGGCGCGCGCGCCGTCGCGCTGCCGCTGCCGGCCGGCAACCCCGGCATACTGGTCGGCGCGCGCGACGGCGTCTTCCACTACAGCGAAGGGAAGCTGCGCAGGTTCGACCTCGGCTCGAAGAAGACCGAGATGGTCTACGAGGGGCAGCCGCTGCGCCTGATGTTCAACCCGGACCGGAGTAAGTTCGTCTACTTCGCCGACGGCACGCTCGGGGTGGCGGACGCGAAGCCGGGCGTGAAGTTCGGCGACGGCAAGGTAGACACGGCCGCCGTCGAGGCGTGGGTCGAGCCCGCGGCGGAGTGGCGGCAGATGTTCTGGGAGACGTGGCGCGTCGAGCGCGACGGCTTCTTCCGCGAAGACCTCTGGGGGCTCGACTGGGCGGCCGTCGGCAAGCACTACGAGCAGTACCTTCAGCACGTGCGCCACCGACAGGACTTCTACTACGTGCTCGGCCTGATGCTGGGCGAGCTGGGCACCTCGCACGCCTACGTTGACCCCGGCCCCGCGGAGCCCGGTTCGCCCGACCGCGCGGCGAGCGCGGCGATGCTCGGCGCCGACTACGAGCGCGACGGCGAGTGGGTGCGCTTCAAGCGCGTCTACGCGGGGACGCTCACGCAGGACTCGTGGCGCGGGCCGCTCGGCGAGCCCGGCGTCAACGTGAAGGCGGGCGACTACCTGCTTGAGATAGACGGCCGCGCGGTGACGGCCGCCGTCCACCCCAACTCGCTCCTGATTAACAAGGCGAACCGCGTCGTGACGCTGACGGTCAACGACCGCCCCACGCTCGAAGGCGCGCGGCGCGTCCGCGTCAAGCCCGTCCCCGGCGAGACGCAGCTCCGCTACTACGAGTGGGTCGAGGCCAACCGGCGGAAGGTCGAGCAGCTCTCGGGCGGCCGCGTCGGCTACATACACTACCCGGACACGGCGCAGGTCGGGCAGGCCGAGTTCATCCGCGGCTACTACGCGCAGACGGACAAGGATGCCATCATCCTCGACGGGCGCTTCAACTCGGGCGGCAGCCCGCAGCCGATGGTGCTGCCCACGCTCGCACGGCGCTGGCAGACCATCATCCACGCGCGCAACTGGCAGGGCGGCTCGGAGATGCGCGCGGTCAACGGCCCGAAGGTGATGCTGATTAACGGCTACGCGGGCTCGGGCGGCGACCTGACGCCGTGGATGTTCCGCGACCTCGGTCTGGGCCCGCTCGTCGGCACGCGCACGCTCGGCGCGCTCGTCGGCATCGCGGAGTTCCGCGGGCTGATGGACGGCACGGAGGTCAGCGCGCCCGGCTACACGCGCTTCGACCCGAAGACCGGCGAGTGGATAGCCGAGAACCGCGGCGTGAGCCCCGACATCGAAGTTGACGCGCGGCCGGACCTCCTGGCGCAGGGGCGCGACCCGCAGCTTGAGGCCGCCGTCGAATACCTGCTCGGGCAGTTGAAGAAGAACCCGCCCTCCGTCATGCAGCCAAAGCTCCCGCCCCCGGCCCAGCGCCGCTGAACGGAGAAGAGCCCCGGCGGGCAAGCAGTCCGCCGGGGCTCTTCCGATTATTAACGGTGATTGGGCTCTCCGGCCTTCCGGCCCGACTCCTACGTCCCGCAGAAGGTCTGGAGCACCCGTTCCTGCTCGGCAGGGGGCTCCGCGTACCGCGCGAAGTCCGGCTGGTCTTCGAAGGGGTTCGACAGCACGGCCACCAGCTCGTGGAACGGGGCGAAGTCGTCTTCGTCCACGGCCGCGCGGATGACCGCCTCCACGCGGTGGTTACGCGGTATGAACGCAGGGTTCGCGGCCAGCATGGCGGCGCGGCGCGTGGCCGCGTCCGCGGGCTCCTCTGCGAGCCGACGCCGCCACCCCTGCGCCCATCCGTCATACGCCGAAGCGTCTGCGAACAGACTCCGCACGCCCGACTCCTCCCCTTCGACAGACGCCGCGTCGCACAGCCTTCGGAACGTGAGCGTGAAGTCGGCGCCGTTCGCGCCCATCGCCTGAAGCAGACCCCGCGCGAGTTCCGCATCGCCCTCGCGTTCGGTGAGCAGACCGAGCTTCCGCCTGAGCCCCGCCTGGTACGCGCGCTCGAAGGCCGGCGTGTACGCGTCCAGAGCCTCTTCCGCCTCGCGGACAGCCGCGTCCGCGTCGTCCGCGAGCAGCGGCAGCAGACACTCCGCGAAGCGCGCAAGATTCCAGCCGCCGAGTATCGGCTGCCTGAAGTATGCGTACCTCCCGTACTGGTCAATCGAGCTGAAGACCGTCTCGGGGTCGTAGGCGTCCATGAAGGCGCAGGGGCCGTAATCAATCGTCTCCCCCGCGACGGACGTGTTGTCCGTGTTCATTACCCCGTGGATGAACCCGACCAGCATCCATCTGGCTATCAGCTCCGCCTGCGCCCTGATCACCGCGTCGAGGAGCGCGCGGTAGGGCCTCTCGGCGCGGGCCGCTTCCGCGTAGTGTCGCGCGCAGACGTGGTCGGCCAGCAGCCGCAGGCCCTCCACGTCCCCGCGACTGGCAAGGAACTGGAAGGTGCCCACGCGGATGTGGCTTGAGGCGACGCGCGTCAGCACCGCGCCGGGAAGCACCGTCTCACGAAAGACCGCCTCGCCCGTAGTCACCGCGGCGAGAGCGCGCGTCGTCGGGATGCCCAGCGCGGCCATCGCCTCGCTGACCACGTACTCGCGCAGTACCGGGCCCACGGCGGCCCTCCCGTCGCCGCCGCGCGAGTACGGCGTCCGTCCGGCGCCTTTGAGCTGAACGTCGCGCCGCGCCCCGTCACCGTCCACCAGCTCGCCGAGGAGGATGGCGCGACCGTCCCCGAGCCGCGGCACGAACGAGCCGAACTGGTGCCCGGCGTACGCGGTGGCTATCGGCTCCGCCCCTTCGGGGACGGTGTTGCCCGCCAGCACGCGTACGCCCTCCTCGCCGGCGAGCGCCTCGGGGTCTAAGCCGAGCCGTGCGGCCAGCGGCCCGTTCACGCGGATGAGCCGCGGGGCCTTGACCGGGGTAGGTGACACGCGCGCGAAGAAACGCTCGGGCAGCCGCACGTAGGTGTTGTCGAAAGGAAAACTCACCGTCATCTTCTCAGCCATGCTTGTAACCATTCTTAAAGAACCCTCCACATAACGGAAGCCGCCGGCACACGGCGGCGGGGCAGGGAAGCCCCGCCGCTACTGTACCCCACTCTGCGGACTCTTTACGAAAGGGAAGGCGTGTTGAGGACGGCAGGCCGCTTGACAGGCACGGGCGTGCCGCCTTCGATGAAAGGCGGCACGCCCGTCGTGAATCCGTGAGCCGACGCGGACGACTTAGGCGAACACGCCCGGCCCGGGGCCGAGGACGTTGCCGGGGTCGCGCCTGCTCTTCTCGCTGACGAGCTGGCCCCATTCGGGTTGGAAGTGCTTCACCCAGTCGTGGTGCTCCAACGGCACGGCGCTGATGGTGTAGAACTTCCCGCCGAGGGCGCGGTTGGCCTCGTAGAGCCTGCGGTTCTCGGCGAGCACCGGGCCGACGGCCTCGTGCGGGACGGTGCGCAGGATGTCGAAGAGGAAGAAGACCTCCTCGTCGGGCACGCGCAGCAACGGCCGCGTGAGCCGCGACTTGACGAACGGGTAGAAGAGGATGAGCGAGCCCGGCAGGAAAGTCGCGGGGTCGAGCGACGCGATGGTCTGCGAAGCGAAGTCGTCTATCTTCGAGCCGGGGACGAAGAGGTCGAGCCAGGGGTGAGGGAAGCCGCCGAGCCCCGCCGCGTCGAGCGAGTCTATGAGCTTGACGACGAGGTCCGTGTAGTCGAAGTATGACATCTCCTCGGTCTGCTCGGAGCCGGGGATGAAGTTGAGCCCGGAGGTCGGGTTCGCGGGCAGCTCCGCCTCCGACGTGTAGAAGGAGGTGGCTTCGAGGAAGAAGGCGAAGCCGGCCGGCGTCGGGACGCTCATGCCGCGGATGTGGTCGAAGCGCTCGGCGCCGATGAGGAGGCGCAGGTCGGCGAGCATCGCCGGCGCGTCCGGGTAGAAGAGGCGGAGCGTCCGCGCCTTATCGCCGACGGGGACGAGGCGGACGGTGGCGCGGACGATGACGGCGCACAGCCCGAGCCCCGCGAGCGCCGCCTCGAAGAGTCCGCGGTTCGAGGACTCGGAGCAGGTGACGAGTTCGCCCTCGCCCGTGACCACCTGAAGCTCCAAAACGTTATCCACCTGCGCGCCGTGGACGTAGCTGCGGCCGCTCACGCCGCCGACCGAGAGCGTCCCGCCGACGGTGAGCCGCGTGTAGTCCGTGAGCACGGGCGGCGTGAGCCCCAGGGGGACGGTCGTGAGCAGGAGGTCGCGCCAGACGACGCCCGCGTCCACGACCGCCGCGTCGGGCCCAACCGCGTGAATCTGGTTGAGCGTCGACACGTCGATGACGACGCCGGCCGCGGCCTGCGACTGCCCGAACGCGGTGTGACCTTTGCCGCGCCCGGCGACCCGTATGCCGTTGGCGCGGGCGAAGCGCACGACCTTGGCCACGTCTTCGACCGAGCCCGGCCGGAGCACGGCGACGGGCGTGCGGTGGACGATGTGGCCGAAGTCGTCGGCGACGGCGGCGAGCGAGGCGGGGTCGGTGGCGAGCGTCCCGTCGAGCGGCGGCAGTTCGACGAAGGAGCCGCCCGCGCTCGCCTCCGTCACCCACGAGCGTCCCGCGAGGTCGAAGCCGACGACGACCGAGGTCGCGAAAATCCCCTTCAACAGGGCGCGTCTTGAAATTTCCTTCACAGGTTTTTCCCTCTCTTCGTGAGACGTACGGAAGCCTTCGGCCTTGCGCGCGGCGCGCGCCGCGGCGCGGAAATCGTGAACTCGGCGGCAAGCGAGACGGCGCGACGTAGCCCCGGTGAGAGTTGCGCGCCCGGTCTCTCCACCGTAACGCGCAACGCGGGCGCGCGAGGGATCAGGCCGTCGTGAGTTTTCGGAAATTTTATATGCGCCTTCTCGGCACAAATTCTTGACGTGCACTTTCGCGGGTGGCAGGATGGATGCCGGCCGCTCTTTCTTCACCCGCGACGCACGCGAGCGGTGCCGGCGCGGCAGCCCTGACGGTAGACCCCGGGACGGAGCCCCTCTCTTAGACGTGAAAGACGTAACGACAGAACCGCCCGCCGAACAGCCCCAGCGCGAGCGCGAGTGCGTCCACCGGCGGCCGGGGGCGGCCGGCGACTTCTACGCGGGCGAACAGTTCGTCTCCGCGTTGCAGCGGATGCGCGGCGGGGCGGCGCTCGCCCTGGCGCGCAAGGTGGGTGCGTTCTTCTGGGCCGACGCGCCGCGCGTGCGCGTGTGGCTCTGCCACGGCTGCGCGCGCGAGGCGATGCTGGCGAGGCCCGACGCCGCGAAGGCCGACGCCGCAGAGGCCGACGCCGCGTAACAAGTCCTAACCTGCTCCCTCATTCGACACGCAAACCTGCCGGGTAAGACCGCGCGCAAAGGTAGAAGGGCGGGGCGGAGCCGCGCGGCTCCGCCCCGCCCTTCTGTCGGCCGACACGCCCGCCGCTCGTCTGCGGCGCGATTAACGGTGCCGGTCGTTACCTGCGGTCTCTGGGGTCACGGCCGGGCACGTCCCTTGGGTCGCGGGCGGGCGGCACGTCCCTGGTCTCGTGGACGACGGGCACGCGCTTGCGCGGCATGAGCCCGAGCAGGCCGGCGAGGCCGAGCAGGCCGAGCCAGCCCCAGTCGCGGTCGTTGTCGCGTTCGCCGCGATACTCCCTGCGGTCGTCCCTGCGGTCGTCCCTGCGGTCTTCGCGGTTCGCCGTCGCGTTGTTGTTGGCGCCACCGGCGCCGTTGTCGTTCGACTGCGCGAAAGCAGGCGCCGACGCGAAGGCGAGCAGAGTGAAGCCGAGCGTCAAGGCCCGGACTGCTGCCGACAGTTTCTGGTCTCTCTTCATCAAGATTCTCCTGTCCCTCTCTTGAAAGTGTCTGTCGCACGGCCGCGAAAGCCGGCGACCGAACTCGAACCGCGAACTACCGCTCTCCGCCGCCGAGCGTGTCATCCTGCGCGAAGCCGGCGTCGCCGCCGCCCGCGGCGCCCCGCGCGCGCCCGGGCTCCAGCGGCTCGACCTCGACCTCGGTCTTCCGCAGCGTCTCGCGGACCGTCTCGGTGCGCTCGTCAACGTCCTTGTTGATGACGACCTCCTCGACGACGCGCGCCTTCTTGTTGAGGATCAGCTCCTCGTAAGCCTCCCTGATCTCGACGACGGACTCCTGGAAGGCTTCCGAATCAGACCCGTGGAAGGTGTAGTCGGCGGGGCGCCGGTTGACGTTGACGCGCTCCTCGCGCAGCGTCACGTCCTCCTCGACGGGCGTCTCGCTGACGCGCTTCTGCACGCGGACGCCGCCGCGCTCGACCTCGCGCTTGCCGACCTCCAGCTCCTCGGCGATGACGGGGATGGCGACTTCCGGCGGCGGGACGGCGAACTCGTCGCGGGCCGCCGGCGCGCCGGCCAGCGTCTGCGCGCGCACGGGCTCGTGCTCGGCCGTCACCTCGGAGCGGCGTTCGACGCGGCTCGTGGCCTCGTCGTCCGGCTCGGGCGTGACGTGCGGCCGCAGCGTCTCGGTCTCGGCGAAGCCGCGCCAGCCGCCCTCGCGCCACTCGGCCGCGCGCTTGTCGATCTCGACCGCGCCCAGACGCCGCATGACGGCCACGGCGTCGTCGGCGCGTTTGTCCTCCGCGTTGACGGTGACGAGCGTGCCGCCGCGCCTCAAGCCTTCGGCGTAGGTCTGCGCCTCGTCGTCCGCCACGCCGAGGCGCGTGAGCCCGCTGACGAGGCCGCCGGCCGCCGCCCCGACGCCCGCCCCGGCGATGAGCGCGACGAGCGGCCCGGCGGCGAGCACCGGGCCGATGCCCGGGATGGAGAGCGCCGTCAGGCTCAGCAGGAGCGCGGCGCCGGCGCCGATGGCGGCGCCCGTGCCCGCGCCCTTCGCCATGTCCTCGACCTGCTCGTGGCCGTCCTCCTCGACGTACTCGACCTCGACGCCCTTGCCGTCCGCCTTCTTCGAGACGACGCTCACCTCGTCGCCCCTGAAGCCCTCGGCCGTCAGCACCCGCACCGCTTCCTGCGCCGCCGCCTTGTCATCGAATAGACCGACAACTGTCTTAGCCATCGCTTACCTTTCTCCCTTCACTGGTCGTAAAAGCGCCGGGCGCTCCGGCGAGACGCGGCTCCTCCGGCGACGCCTCGAATCATCCGCAAGGGGGCTTAAACGTTCATGACGGCCGCTCGCCCTCGCCCTCTCCGGCGTGGCCGTCGCGCCCGTCCTCGACGCGCTCGACGACGGCCTCCTCCGTGCGCAGGCGGACGCGCTGCGGCCTGTAAGACTCGACCTGCTCCTTCGTGATGTGCAGCTCCTCTTTGACCATCAGCCGCTTCTCGACGACGAGCACCTCTTCGAGCAGCGAGACGATCATCGTGTCGCCGACGTGGCGCACGGGGACGGGGCCGTCCACCACCTTGTTGACGGGCACGCGCTTGACCTGCACCTCCTCGCGCAGCAGCGGCTCGTCCACGACCTCTTCGCGCTCGCTGACCGTCTTGCGGATGCGCACGCCGCCGGCCTCGACCTTGCGCTTCTGCACTTCGAGCTGCTCGGCGACCACGGGGACGACGACGGCGCCGTCCGCCCTCCCGCCGGCGGCCTTCTTCGCACCGGAGCCGCGCGCGGCGACCTGCGTCAACTCGGAAAGGCCGTAGGGCAGGTAGAGGCTGCCGTCCCCCGCGCGCCGCAGTTCTTCGGCCGGCACCATCGCCTGCCTCCCGTCTTCGAGGCGGACGAGCACCTGACCGTGTTTGTCATCCCACCCGGCGTCCTGTTCGTCTATAAAGCCGCGCAGGCCGTCCCTGTCAGTCATGACCAACGTCCTCGCCCTCTTCTGGCTCATCGCACTCCTTTCTCAACGTCGGGCGCCGCAGTCGCCGGACACACGAATACGTCCCCACAGGCGCCCCGGCCCACGCTTCCGCCGCCCCTTTACAGACAGCCCTGTTCGCAGTCGTCGGGGTGCACGTCTGCACACTTCCACGCGAGGGAGAGATTCAACCCTCTGCCTTTTGCAACATTCATACCCGACGCGGGCGGGCCTCGCGCGCCCGCACTTTTCCGGCATTCGATGGCAAAATCATCCGCCCGCCTGATAGACCTTTTCCGCGGGCGTTGTAAGAATCCGGTACAACATTCCGGCAATAAGACAGAGCCGCCCCCTTGTCCGCGCGCCGGAAGGGCAATTATGTCGAGGCGCGGGAGGCCCGTTCGGGTAGAATGGGGGCAAACATTTATCCGCGCGGAAGCAATGGCGGTACTTTGAACACGTCCCTTCGGGGCCCGCAGCCTGATGAAGATTTGTCCCACCTGTCGAACCTGTTACGAGGACACAGACACCGAGTGCGCACAGGCGGGGCACGCCCCGCTTGAGGCGTCCCGCACCGGCCCGCGACTCGTCGACGGCAGGTACCGGCTCGACCGTCTGCTCGGGAGCGGCGGGATGGGGGCCGTCTACGCGGGCGTGCACGTCCAGCTCGAACGCTCGGCCGCCGTCAAGATGCTGCTGCCCGACCTCGTCAGCGACCCGCTGGCGCTGGAGCGCTTCAGGCGAGAGGCGCGCGCGGCCGCGCGGCTGAATCATCCGAACGTCGCGGCCGTCCACGACTTCGGGACGCTTCCGGGCGGCGAGTCTTACATCGTCATGGAACTCGTCGAAGGCGAGACGCTGGGCGAGCGCCTCGCCGCCGCGGGCGCGCTCCCGCTCCGCGAGGCCGTGCAGGTCGCGCGACAGGCCGCCGACGGCGTCGAGGGCGCGCACCGCGGCGGCGTAGTCCACCGCGACCTCAAGCCCTCGAACATCGTCGTCTCGCGCGACCATCACGGCGCGCCCTTGGTTAAAGTCCTGGACTTCGGGGTGGCGAAGCTCAAGGGGCAGACGACGGGGCGGCTCGACATCACACGCGCGGGCGCGCTGGTCGGCACGCCCCGCTACATGTCGCCGGAGCAGTGCGCGAGCCACGAGGTTGACGCGCGCTCGGACGTTTACAGCCTCGGCGTCATCCTCTACGAGATGATCGCCGGGCGCGCGCCCTTCGATGACCCTTCCGCGCCTGCGCTCGCGTTGAAGCACGTGAAGGAGCAGCCGCCGCCGCTCGCGGAGGCGCGGCCGGACGTGCCGGATGCGCTCGCGCGTCTCGTGATGTGGGCGCTGGCGAAAGACCCCGCGGACAGGCCGCAGACCGCCGCGGAGTTCTCCCGCGCGTTGCGTGCGGCCGAAGAACAGTTGCGCCCTTCACCCGCGGGCATTCCAGAGCCCCTCACGCCGCCGCCGCCTGCGAGCCCGCGGGCGAGCGAGCCCGCCCGCGCCGAGAAGCCGCCGCCACGACCCGCTCCCGCTCGACCGACGGAGGACGCCGCGCCTCACCTTGAGAGGGGCGCGGCCAACCCCGCCCCCCGCTCGAAGTGGAAAGGGAGGCTCAGGCTTGCCCTCGCCGTGACGGTGGTGTTCTTCGCCTCGGCACTCGGCGCCGTCCTTTTCCTGACGTGGCGCGGCCGAACTCCGCAGACCACGCGCGACACGGGCGCACGGCCCGCGACGCCGAGCCCGGCCCCGACCACCGGGGGGCCTGTCGCCGCCGGCACACAGCCCGTGCCCGAAGTCTCACCCGGCCCAACCCCTTCGCCGGAGAAGAGGGACGCGCCGCGCGCGCCGGAGGCGGATAAGAAGGCTCTACAGTCCGCGCTCGCGGGCTGGGTCGCGGCCACGAACTCACGCGACGTTAAACGTCAGCTCTCCTACTACGCCCCGCGCCTTGAGGTCTTCTACCTCACGCGCAACGTCGCGCGCGCGGCGGTCGTGGACGAAAAGAGGGGCGTCATCGGCCGCGCCGACCGCGTCTCGGTCACGGTGGGCGACCCGGCCATCGAGTTCGGCCGCGACGGGCTGACGGCCGTCATGACCTTCCGGAAGAAGTACGTCATCGAAACGGGCGGCAAGCGGCGCAACGGCGAGGTCGTGCAGGAGTTGAGGTGGGCCAGACCGAAGGCCGAAAAGCAGGAGTGGAAGATTACCGGCGAACGCGACCTACAGGTCGTCCGCTGAGCCGCGCAAAGGATTCACACGCAGAGTTGTCTATCTGTTACGGATTTCGGCGGGGCGTGATAGACGCGTTCCTGAGACCCTTCCGTGCACTCGCGGACGAGTTCGAGGAGTTGGTCGAATTCGACGGGCTTCGCGACGAAGTGGTCACACCCTACGCGCCGGGCCGCGGCGACGTAATCCTCCGAGCTTTGGGCGGAGACGGCGATGACGGGGACGCGGCAGGTACTGTCGATCCTGCGGATGATGCTGGTGGCCGTGAAGCCGTCGAGCACGGGCATCTGCAAGTCCATCAGAACGACGTCGGGGCACTCCCGCTCGGCGACCTGCACGGCCTCGCGCCCGTCGGCGGCTTCGAGAACTCTGTAGCCGCTCATCTCCAGCAGCCGCCCCATCATGAAGCGGCTGTCGGCGTAATCTTCCACCACGAGGACTGTCTTCAACGTCGCGCGCGAGTCTTGCATGAAATCAGTACCGACCAAACACTCAAAGTGAGCGGGCTGTAAAACTTTAATGCGCCCGCCCCGAAGCGGATGCTTTCATCGCAAGAGTTATTCCAGCCGCCTCTGCGAAAGAGAGGCCGGCGCATTTTCAAGAATTTTAGCCTGCCGCCGATTCGCCGGAGTGGTTCTCGACGGCCGGGGCACAGGCGTTGCATTTAGGTTCTCCGAAATGAAGAAGGCGTAAGAGAACGTTGCGTTCTTTACCATCAGGGCGGGGCGGTTGAGGGGTTTGGGGGAGCCCCGATTTCGTCCGTCGGGCCGGCGGCGATTCTTTGGGGGAGGAGTCGCCCGAGTGCCACGCGCCCGGTGGTGGCGGAAAATAAGCCGCCGGTCAATCAGTCCGTGAGGTTTGGGGGAGCCGAGCGGACTGATTGACCGGCGGCTTATGCGTCGAAAGTCAGAGGGGCCGCGCCGGGCGCGGCCCCTCTGACTTTTCGGCTTTAGTACGGCCCCTAATTGTGAATCACGATGCTGCCGCCGCCGAGTGCGGTGTCGGGAGACGAGCCGTCGGCGGCGCCCAACTGGTTGTCGTAGATGACGGCGCCGCTCGCCTTGTCGTAGACCTTGAGGCGGAACTTATCCGCCCCGCCGCCGCCGCTCGCCTGACCGTCCAGCGCCGTCAGCATGAAGCCGTAGTCGCCGCGGCCGTTAATCGTCCCGGAGCCTTTGTACTGCGCGCGGGCGCCTGAGACGACGAGCCAGTTGTAGCTCGTGCTGCGGAAGTTCAGGTTAGCCGTCTTGAACTGAAACTCCGTCTCGCCCACGGGGACGCCCGCGCCCTTCTGATATTTCGAGACGAAGCCGAAGTTGGCTCTGCCCGTCAGAGACGGGTCGGCGCGGAAGGCCCCGGCCGGCGAGTTAATCCAGCCGCCGCCCGTCACGAAACCGCCTTCGGGGTCGTAGACGACGATTAACGCGTCGAGCCCGCCGACCTGATTGGCCGTCGCCGTCGCGCCGCCCCCGTCCGTCAATGTCAGGCTGACGGCGTAGACGCCCGGAGAGGTGAAGGTGTATGCGGCCTCGACGGTTCCGCCCGCTTCGTTGACGGTTCCGGGCTGCGTGAT
The DNA here is from genome assembly GCA_036389815.1 of Pyrinomonadaceae bacterium. Lineage (GTDB taxonomy): Bacteria > Acidobacteriota > Blastocatellia > Pyrinomonadales > Pyrinomonadaceae > QHXN01. Next base: position 22,965 of record DASVWB010000279.1, read on the forward strand.
GGCGTCGAATTTCCAGAGCGCCGCGTGCGTGTCGCCCGCGTTGTCGGTGAACGCGCCCGTAAAGTTGACCGGGGTGTTGACGGCGTAGACGGCCCCCGACGCCGGGCCGGTAATGGTCGCCGAAGGCGGGGGGTTGGGAGTCGGCGTCGCGGAGATGCGGAGCGCCAGAGTTTTCGCCACCTCGTAGACCCCGCCGCTATCAACAGACCAGTACTTGAGGGTGTGGGCGCCGCTACCCGAGACGACGAAGGGCGCGGCGTAGGTCTGAGTCGGCCCGCCGTCGAGGCTGTAGTAGGTCGCGCTCACGCCGAAGCCCGCGGAGGCGCCGGCCGAGAGGGTGACCGTCGAGGGCTCGGGGTAGTTTCCGCCCGCGTCGGGCGGCGGCGAGACGAGCGCGCGCGTGACCGGCGGGTCGTGCAGGAACTGTAGCACCACGAAGATCGACTTGTCGGAAGTGACGGCGACGTTCTGGACGTTGAAGGAGGCGAAGGGGCTGCCCGGCGGCGCGACGGCCGTTATCGCGTACTTGGCGTAATGCTCCTCGTCCGGCGCCGTGGCGAAGAGCCACATCGTCGCGTTGCCCGACGCGTCCGTGTAGGTCGGGTTCGTCGTCAGGTAGGCGGACTGGCCGTAGGCGGGCACGCTCCCGATGCTCAGCAGCGCGCTGTTCACGTCCTGCGTGCTGAGGGCGACCCGCTCCAGAGGGTTCCCGCCCAAATCCTGCACGTGCACGCTCACCCCCTGGACGGGCAGGGGGATGTCCATCACCCTGCTCTCCGTCAGGCTCAGCGGGGAGCGGCCGAACGCGACGTAGAAGTGCGGCGCGTTGACGGGGTCGCGGTTGTCGGTGGCGCCGATGGAGATGTTGTAGTCGCCCGGCGAGACCCGGAAAGAGTATTTGCCGGAAGCGTCCGTCAGAACGCCCGGCAGCGGGGCGCCGCCGACGGGCGTCAGCCCGACGCCCTGCCCGGGCAGGCCGTTGCCGAGCCTGTCGAGCACCCTGCCGCTCAGGGTCACGGGCGCGGCCAGCGTGATGTTGACGGAGGTGTCGGTCGTAAAGGTCACGTTCGGCACGCTGGTCGTGGCGAGGTCGCTCCCGCCGGGCGGAACGGCCGTGAGCGTATAGCTCGAAGCGGCGTCGAGCGGGTCGGTCGGGAAGAGCCACATCACGGCGTCGCCCGCCGCGTCCGTGACGGCGGGGTCCGAGTCGAAGTAGATGGTGGTGCCCTGCGCGGGCAACGTGCCGAGGGTCAGAGCGTGAATGTTGGGGCCGCTCGTGTTGACCCGGGCGCCGGCCACCGGATTGCCGTCCGGGTCTTGCACGTGCAGGCCGACCCGCTTGGCGGGAATCGGGATGTCCATCACAGTGTTCTGCGTCAGCGTCAGCGAAGACGTGCTGTAAAGGGAGTAGTAGTGGGGCGCGGTGAGCGAGCCCGGGCTCCCGCCGGATAGAATGTAAACGCTGTATCGGCCCGGCACGAGACGGAAGGAGTAGTTGCCGTCGTTGTCGGTGTAGGTTCCCGGCAGTTGGCCGCCCCAGTCCGGCGACACGGACATGCGCTGGTTGCGCACGCCGTTGCCGGCCGAATCCAGAACCTTCCCGCTGAGAATCAGTGCCGTGGGTAAAGTAAAGACCGGCGAGATGTCGTCCTGAAAGGAGAGTTCAAAAGCGGTGACGGGGAATTCACTCCCCGCGGGGGGAGTCGCGACGATCCTGTATTTCGAGGAAGGGTCGCCCGCGTCCGTGGGGAAGAGCCACATCAACGCGTTGCCCGACGCGTCCGTCAGCACGGGGTCGTTGTCAAAGTAGTAGGAGGCCCCGACGGCCGGGACGGGGCCGAGGCGCTGGTGGGTGATGAGGCCGCCCGAACTGATGGCGACATCCCGCAGCGGGCGGCCCGCCGCGTCCTGCACGTGCACGCTCACCCTCTTGAGCGGCAGCGGGAGGTCCATCACCATGCTCTGCGTGAGGGGCAGCGGCCTCGAACTGTAGTAGTCGTAGTAGTGGGGCACGTTGAGCGTGTGAGAGTTGTAGTAGCCTGCGACGCCCATGTGGTAGTTGCCCGGCGAGACCTGGAAGGAGTAGCTGCCGGAGGCGTCCGTCACGACGGCCGGCAGTGACGAACCGCCGTCGGGCGTCAGCCTCACCGTCTGGTCGGGCACGCCGCCGCCCAGCGCGTCGAGGATTCTGCCGCTGAGGTTGACGACCCCCTCGGGCACCAGCACGAGGTCGAGGACGGTATCGGCGTTGATGTTCCTGCCGAGGGCGACGGACGTTCCGAAGCCGCTGCCGCCGGGCGGCGTGACCCGCACGTCGTAGACCCCGCCGGGGACGGAGAGCGAATAATTGCCGCCGCCGTCGGCCGTCGCGCCGGCCACGGCCGAGCCGAGGGACGGGTCAATCACTTCGACGAAACTCCCGGGCAGGGGAGTCCCCGACTGATCGGTGACGCGGCCCGAGAGTCTGTAGCTCTGCGTCGAAGAGAAGCCGCCGGTGCCGTTACGGGCCGGCGCGGATGACGGCGACAGCACGATGAAGAGGGCGCAAAGGAAGGTGACGGTGGATAGGGCGAGGGCGCGCGGTTGAGGCATGGAGAACTCCTTGGGTGCGGGAAGCGAAGTGAGAAAAGGCGGCTCAGTCGGAGCCTGTGCGGGCGGGCCACGCGGTGGTGGGTGCCGGCCGTCGTGAGTAGGTTGAGAGTCGAAAAGGAACGCCGACGTCGGGGGCTGAAGGGTATAGTCAGCGGCCCCGAATGTCAAACCGAGTCAGCTCGTAGACGGCGACGGGGCGCGGCGTCGCCTCCTCGCCCACGCTCCACTTGCTCAGTGTGACCGACCAGCCGTCCGCCTCCATCGCCTCCAGCAGGCGGAGGCTCACGGCGCGGAAGGGGTCGGAGAGCAGGACGCGCCCGCCCGGCGCGAGGTTCGTCTCGAATATGCGGCGCAGGTGCGGCTGCGTCTCCTCGTTGTAGAGTATGTCCGAGCCGATGATCCACTCGTAACGGCCGGAGTCTTCCCAAGCCGTCCAGTCGGCCAGACGGTGCTCGGCCGCCGCGACCCCGTTCCGCTCGCAGTTGCGCTTGCAGGCGTACATCGCGAGCCCGTCCCTGTCCGTGTGCGCCACGCTGGCGCCGAGCGTGGCGGCGACTATGCCGGGCAGCCCCGTCCCCGCGCCCAGCTCCAGCACGCGCCGGCCGCGGAAGGCTTCGGCGCGCGAGGCCACGTCGTGCGCGAGCGCGATGGCCGCGGGCCAGAGCGCCACGCCGTAAGGCAGTCGCCCCTTCATCTCGCCCAGGAAACGGTTCTCGTCCTCGCGGCTGATGACGGAGCCGACGTGAAGGATAGACCACTCCCTGCCGCCGAGCCGCAGGCGGTACTCGTTGAGCGGGAAATCCCCGACCGTGGTGCGCAGCACCCTCTCTTCGTCTACAGGCGAGTCCATCGGATGAAGGGGCGCAAGACCCCGCGCGGTTTTCGCCCGGCCGCGCCTTAACGGGTTACAATCTAACAGTGTGAGCACGCCGGCGGCGTTGACGATGCGAGTCTAGCACCTTCGTTCCGGGTGGGGGTCGAAGAGGTGGACAGAGGCGGCGGCCTATTTATGAACGGGCGAGTCCTGCTCGGCCTCTGCCTGTGTGTCGCCGGGGCGTGGACGGCCTCAGGCCGGTACGTGGCGACGGGTGAGGGTAGTTCGATGAGAGACGCGGAGCCGGCGGGCGCGCCGGGCGATTATTCCGGGGGGCGGCTCGCCGCGCGCCCGGGGACTGTCAGGGCGGCGGGCCCGGCCGGGTTGCAGCCGTTGAAGCTCGGGGGCAAGCGCGACGGCTTCGTCTACGTGCCCGAGGGCGTGAGCGCGGGGCGGCCGGCGCCGCTGATGCTGCTGCTGCACGGCGCGGGCGGGAGCGCGCGTCACACGATCCCGCTGCTACAGGGCTTCGCCGATAAGACGGGGACGATACTGCTGGCGCCGGACTCGCGCGCGCAGACGTGGGACGTCATCGCGGGCGGCTATGGCCCCGACGTGGAATACATCGACCGCGCGCTGGGGCAGACGTTCGCCCGCTACGCGGTTGACCCGGCGCACGTCGCCGTCGGGGGCTTCTCCGACGGCGCCTCTTACGCGCTCTCGCTCGGGGCGACGAACGGCGACCTCTTCACGCACGTCGTCGCCTTCTCGCCGGGCTTTATGGCGCCCGCGTCGCAGCACGGCTCGCCCGCGCTCTTCATCTCGCACGGCACGAAGGATCGCGTCCTCCCGATAGACTCTTGCAGCCGGAGGATAGTCCCGCGCGTGAAGCGCGCGGGCTACAGCGTGCTCTACAGGGAGTTCGACGGGCCGCACACCGTGCCGCGCGAGGTCGCCGGCGAGGCGGTCGCGTGGTTCCTCTCGCCGGTTCCCTGAAATCATTGACAGCCGAGTCGGGCGGGTCTTAATGTGGTTGTCGGATCAAGTCACTTCATCGGCGATGAAGTAGCCCCGGCAGCAGTCTCATAAAGCGCTCGAACCGCTGGCAAGCGAACCCTTCCTTACGAAGCCGCACATAGTCAGATTGCCAGTCAAACCGTTCGCTCCGCAGGTCTGCCCTCCGTCGCGCGCCTGACCCGCGGGCCCTCTGCGCGCGCCGTCCCCGACCCCATTTTTCGCGGGGCACAAGCGGCCCGGAATCTCGTCTCGCTCCTCCCGACATGCGCTCAACCGCCCACTCACGCAAAACCCCCTGGAGAATCCAATGCGACACTATCTGCTCCCCTCGCTGGGCGCCCTGACCCTGCTGCTGGCGCTCGTCGTCCCCCCGGCTTTCGTCACAGAGGCCGCGCGCCCCGCCCGCGCCTCGCTCTCTAACAAAATCTCTGCGGCCGACTCCGGGCGCGCTGACGAGGCGGCGGCGCGCGTCCGCGCCGGCTACGGGCGGCTCCCCTTAAGCTTCGAGCCCAACCGCGGTCAGGCGGCCCCGCGCGTGCGCTTCCTCGCGCGCAACGACGCCTACAGCCTCTACCTCACCGCGGACGAGATGGCGCTCGCGCCGCGCGGCGCGGCCGCGTCGGCGCTGCGCATAAAGCTCCTCGGCGCGAACCCGCGCCCGCGCTCCTACGGGCTCGACGAGTTGGAGGGGAAGAGCAACTACCTCGCGGGGCGCGACCCTTCGCGCTGGCGCACGGACGTGCCCAACTACGGCAGGGTCAAGTATGAGGGCGTCTACGCGGGCGTGGATGTCGTCTACTACGGGACTGAGCGGCAGCTCGAATACGACTTCAACCTCGCGCCGGGCGCGGACGCCGGCCTCATCCGCCTGCGCGTCGAGGGCGCGTCGAAGGTGCGTGTGGACGAGGGCGGCGACCTCGTGCTCTCGACCCCCGCGGGCGAAGTCCGCCAGCGCGCGCCGCGCGCCTTCCAGGAGGTCGAGGGCGCGAGGCGCGAGGTCTCCTGCCGCTACGTGCGCAGGGGCGCGGCGCTCTACGGCTTCGAGCTGGGCGACTACGACCGCGCGCGCCCGCTCGTCATCGACCCCGTCCTCGCTTACTCGACCTACCTCGGCGGCACCGCCTACGACGAAGGCACCTCCGTCGCCGTGGACGCGCAGGGCAACGCCTACGTCACCGGGCACACAAGCTCGTTCGACTTCCCCGTCACGCCCGGCGCCGCGCAGCGCGTGAACCGCAGCAGCAGTACGACGCACGACTCCTACGACGCCTTCGTCGTGAAGCTCAACGCCTCCGGCACGGCGCGCCTCTATTCGACCTACCTCGGCGGCAACGCCGACGACCGCGGCACGAGCATCGCGGTTGACGCCTCGGGTCAGGCGCACGTCGCGGGCGAGACGCGCTCCACGAACTTCCCCGTCACGGCCGGCGCCTTCCGCACGACGCGGACGGGAGTCAGCGACGTTTTCGTCTCGAAGCTCAACGCCGCGGGCTCCGCGCTCGTCTACTCGACCTACCTCGGCGGCGGCGGCGAGGAGGACAACGCGCGCCTCGCGCTCGACGGCGCGGGCGCCATCTACGTCGGCGGGCGGACGCACTCGGCCGACTTCCCCGTCACGCCGGGCGCCTTCCAGCCGCAGCCGAACGCCCCCGCCTGGAACGCGGCCGAGGGCTTCGTCACGAAGCTTTCGCCGACGGCGGGCGCCGGGCTGCTCTTCTCCACCTACCTCGGCGGCTCGGGCGACGACTTCGTCGACGGGCTCGCCGCGGGGCCCGACGGCTCGGCCTACGCGACGGGGCGCACCGCCTCGCTCAACTTCCCCGTCACGCCGGGCTCGTTCCAGCCCGCGCACGCCGCCGACGGCTCGGCCTACGACGCCTTCGTCACGCGCCTGAGCGCCGACGGCACGCGCGCCGTCTACTCGACCTTCTACGGCGGCGACGGCTACGACTACAGCGCGGCCGTCGCGGTCGATGCGGACGGCGCGGCCTACTTCGGCGGGCAGACCTCCTCGCGCAACATGCTCACGACGCCCGGCGCGCTCCGGACGACTTACGTCGGCGCCGCCGCGGCCGAGAACGACTACGACGCTTTCGTCGCCAAGCTCGACCCCGCGGGCGGCCGAATCCTCTACGCGACCTACTTCGGCGGCAACGGCGCCGACCGCGTCAACGCCCTCGCCGTGGACGCGCAGGGCAACGCCTACCTCGCGGGCGAGACCAACTCGACGGACCTCCCCGTCGGCGCGCGCGGCGTCCAGCCGAACTTCGGCGGCGGCTACTTCGACGGCTTCTTCGTCGAACTCGACGCCGCGGCCTCGGCCGTCGTCTACGGCACGTACCTCGGCGGCGGCAACTGGGAGCAGGCGAAAGGCGTCGCCCTCGACTACGCGGGCGACGTTTATCTCGCGGGCAACACCTACTCGTTCGACTTCGTGACGACGCCGAGCGCCGCGCAGCCCGCATACGGCGGCGCGGCCGAAGCCTTCGTGGCGAAGCTCGCGCTCGGCGTGCAGGACTACTCCGTCGGCGGCCGCGTGACGAACGAGCACGGCAGCGGCCTGCGCGACGTGGAGGTCATCGTCGGCGGCGACGTGAGCCGTACAGTCCTCACGGACGCCGACGGCTACTACAGGGTCAACGGGCTCCCGGCGGCCGGCAGCGTCACGGTCAGGGCGCGGCGCTTCAACTTCCTCTTCGACCCGCCGGAGGGCGTCACGCTCTCCAACGTCCAACAGGACGAGACGGTCAACTTCACGGGCGCCGCTCCGCTCGTCATCACCGGCCACGTCCTCGACGAGGAGAACGGCTACGGGGCCTACGTCCCCGTCACGCTCGCCTCCGAAGGCGGCACCCTCACCAACTACACAGGCTTCGACGGCATGTACGCCTTCGTCGTGCCGAGCGGCGGCGACTACACCGTCACGCCCGGCCCCGACCCCGAATACACGTTCGCGCCGCAGAGCCGGAGCGTCGCCAACCTGACCGGCGACCTGACCCTCGACTTCACGGCGCAGCGCACGCCGCGCATCTCCGGGCGCGTCGCCGACGAGTACGGCTACGGCCTCGCCGACGTGCGCGTGACGCTCGGCGGCCCCGCGCTCTCGCAGCCGCTGGTGCAGACGACCGACGCCTACGGCTACTTCCGCTTCGACGCCCTTGAGCGCGGCGCGAGCTACACCGTCACGCCCTCCGACCCGGCGACGAACCGCTCCTTCTCTCCCGCCGCGCAGACCGTCGTCGCCACCGGGCTGATGCAGTTCGTAGACTTCACCGCGCTCCAGCCGCTCGCCATCCACGGGCGCGTCACAGACCCGGACGGCAACCCCGTCACGGGCGTCGCCACGCTCACCGGCGCGGTCAACGCCGAGACGCAGGTCGACGAGTGGGGCTCCTTCAACTTCATGAACCTGCCGCGCGGCGGCGCCTACACCGTGACCGTCACGAAGCCGGGCTCGCTCTACACCTTCTCACCGCCGAGCCAGAGCGTCGCCGACCTCCAGACGTTTCAGTTCTTCGAGTTCACGGCGCTGCCGCCGCTGCGCATCATGGGGCGCGTCGCCGATGCGAACTTCAACGGCCTGCGCGCGACCGTCACGCTCGGCGGCACCGTGAACGCGACGACGCAGGCCAACGAGTACGGCGAGTACTCCTTCGAGAACCTCCCGCGCGGCGGCGCCTACACCGTCACGCCCTCCTACCCGCTCTACACGTTCGCGCCCGAGAGCCGCGGCGTCACCGACGCGCAGGACAACCAGTTCTTCATGTTCGAGGCGCTGCCGCCGCTGCGCATCAGGGGCGGCGTGGCGGACGAGGACTGGAACGCCATGCCGGGCGTCACCGTCACGCTCTCGGGCACCGTCAACGCCGCGGCCACCACCGACGAGAACGGCGTCTACAGCTTCGAGAACCTGCCGCGCGGCGGCACCTACACCGTCACGCCCGCGCACGAGCTTTACAACTTCACGCCGCCGAGCTTCCAACTCGACGCGCTGAACGAGGACGCCGTCGTGCCGCCTTTGAGGGGCGCGCTCCGGCGCTTCAAGCTGTCCGGGCGCGTGGCCGACGCCGCGGCCGCGCCGCTCCCCGGCGTCACCCTGACGCTCGGCGGGGCCGGGGCCGGCACGACGCAGACGGACGCCGGCGGCAACTACGTCTTCGACGACCTCGTCGTCGGCCGCGCCTACACCGTCGCGGCCGCGCGGCCGGGCTACGCCTTCACGCCCGCGGCCGTCAACGTCACCGACCCGCGCGGCGACCGGACGGCGAACTTCAGCGGCTCGCACCTGACGTACACGCTGAGCGGGCGCGTCACGGAAGGCGCGGGCGGCGCGGGGCTCGCCGGCGTCTCCTTGAGCCTCGGCGGCTCGCTGTCGGCGACCGCGCAGACGGACGCACAGGGGAACTACAGTTTCGCGGGGCTGCCCTCCGAGGGGAGCTACGCCGTCACGCCCGCGCGCGCGAACTTCTTCTTCGAGCCCGTCGCGCGCTCCTTCGACAACCTCCTCGCGGACGCCTCGGCCGACTTCGCGGGCTCGCGCGTCAACTACCAGATCGGCGGGCGCGTCACGGACGGCGCGGGCGCCGCGCTCCCGGGCGTCACGGTCACGCTCGGCGGCGCGGCCTCCGCCACGGCGCAGACGGACGCCGCCGGTCGTTACGCCTTCGCCGCGCTCCCGTCCGGCTTCGACTACACTTTGACGGCCTCGAAGACGCACTACACCTTCAGCCCGCAGACGCGGCAGGTTGACGGCCTCGCCGGTGACACGACGGCCGACTTCACGGGCGCGCTGGTGACGCGCAACATCGGCGGGCGCGTCGCGGAAGGGGCGGGCGGCGTCGCGGGCGTGACCGTCACGCTGGGCGGCACGCGCGCGGCGACGGCGCAGACCGACGCGGCCGGCAACTACCTGTTCACGGGGCTGCCGGCCAACGGCACCTACACCGTCACGCCCTCGCACGCCTTCTACTCGTTCGCGCCGGGCGGCGCGTCCTTCAACACTCTGCCGTCGAACCAGACGGCGAACTTCGCGGCCGCGCGCCTGCTCTACCAGGTCGGCGGCTACGCGCTCGACCCCTGCGGCCGCGCCATCGGCGGCGTCACCATGTCGCTCACGCACGACGGCGTGGCGGCCGCCGCGCAGACGGACGCCGCGGGCTTCTACATGTTCGCCGGCGTGCAGGCCGGCTACAACTACACGTTGGCGCCTGCGGGGTCGGCCTACACCTTCAGCCCGCCCTCCTTCGCGTTCCCCGGCCTCGACGCGAACCAGGCGGCCAACTTCACAGGCAGGCCGCCGACTACGACCGCCGACGTGTTCGCCCTGGCCGACCTCTACGTCCGCGGCGGCAGCGCCACCACCAACTTCGGCGCGGCGACACAGCTCGTCACGCGGCTGGCGAACCAGTCGAAGGACACCTACGAAACTTACCTGAAGTTCGACGCGGGGCGGCCGTGCACGGTCGCGTCCGTCAGGCTCCGGCTCTACGGACAGTTGAGCAGCAGCGGCACGATGCCCGTCTCGGTCTACGCCGTGCCCACGACGACGTGGACGGAGACGGCGACGAACTGGAACAACAGGCCGACCGCCGGCACGCTCCTGCGCACCGTCAACGTCACGGGCACGGCTGCCGCGTGGTACGAGTGGGACGTGACCGACTACGTCCGCGCAGAGCTGGCGGCGGGGCGCGGCGTCGTCTCCTTCGTCCTCAAGTCGGCGGCCACGACCAACTATCAGGCGACCTTCAACTCGCGCGAGGCCGCGGGCGCCAACGCCCCGCGGCTCACGCTGACGACCCCTTGAAGCCTGAGTGCCCCTTGGCAATAGAGGTCAGCACCGCCCGCGGTGGCGGGCGGTGCTGACCTCTATCTCGGTCGCGTCCGTATGAACGCCGCTGTATTAAGGGTGGGGTTGCCGAATGTGAATCACTAACCCGCATGCAGGAGCAGGCGGCCGCCGGACTCGAACCGCACCTCTATCTTGCCGCCGCGCGCCTGCGTCACCTTACCCTGCCCGAACTTCGGGTGGTCTACCCACTCGCCCTCGGCGTAAACCTCTTTCGGCGAGTAGTGACGCACGCGGGCGGGGGGCGTGTCCCGCGCGGCCTCGGCCGCCGCCCTGGCCTTGCGCGGCGCGCCTCCCGCGGTCGAGGAGGATGGCTCCTTCTTCTCGTGGTAGCGGTGCTGGCCGCCGCAGGTGCGGCAGATGACGGTGGCGGGCTTGCCGTCCGCATTCAGGGCGACGACCTGATGTATGCGTTCGGCTTTGCACCGCCCGCAGAACGTCTCCGTGTCGTCGCCGGGGCGAAGTCTCTTGATTCTGACTGGTGCGGTCACGACTGGTGCGAGTCCTCCGAAGCTTACCGTTGCGAACCCCGTGCCCGAGCGGCTTTGTCGGGGGGCGCTATTTTTTATAGACGTAGTAGACGGCCCCCGCGTGGTCGTCCGTCAGCAGGAAGCCGTCCGCCCCGAAGCGGAAGATGTCGGCCGGGCGGCCGTACACGGTCGACGCCTGCTGAAAGCCCGTGATGAAATCCACGGGCTCGCCGCCGCCCGCCGGGACGCGCACGACGCGGTAGCCGCGCCGCAGGCTCTTCGTCGTGGAGCCGTGCAGCGCCACGAGGAACGACTCGCCCGGCCCGGCGGCCCCGCCCGCGGGGAAGTGTTCGAGCCCGAGCGGCGCGCTGTGCGAGTCGAAGACGGCGAGCGCCGCCGGCACCTCCCGGCAGGCCAACGCCCTACCGCGCGGGTTGAACTTCGCGTCCGCGAAGACCTTCACCCCCGACCTGTAGCAGTAGGGCCAGCCGTAGTTCGCGCCCGCGCGGACGGCGTACATCGCGTCGGCGGGCTTGTCCCTGCCGAGGTGGTCTGCGCCCATGTCGGTGGCGAACAGGCGGCCGCCCGCCCAGCGCAGGCCGACGGCGTTGCGCAGGCCGCGCGCGTAGATGCGCCGCCGCCCGCCGTCCGGGTCCATCTCGACGACCGTGGCGCGCACCTCCTCCTTCTCGACGCAGGCGTTACAACTGCTGCCGACCGAGACGTACAGCTTGCCGTTCGCGCCGAACGCCACGGTGCGCGTCAGGTGCCAGCCGCCGTACTTGTAGTTGAGGCCGTAGTCGGGGAAGGTCGCCAGCACCTGGGGCTCGCCGGCGGGCGCGTCCTCGCCGGCCGCGTACCTGTAGCGCAGCAGGCGGTCGGTCAGCGCGAGGTAGAACCAGTCGGCGCCGTCGCGGTCGGTGTAGAAGGCGACGCTGTTGGGGTTGCGCAGGCGTGTCAGGTAGGGGGTGACCTTCTTGAAGGTGCGGGTCGCGGGGTCGAACCCGTCGAGGACGTAGACGGCGCCCTTCCGGTTGTCGGTCAGGTCGTGCATGTCGGTGACGAAGAGTCGGCCGTCCGGGCTCTCCGCCATGAAGCGCACGCGCTTCAGACCCTCTGCGGCGACGCTCAGCCCGAAGCCTTCCGGCAGGTTCAAAGTAAAAGACCGACCGTTGGAGAGCGCGACGCGGTGCGGGACGAGCCTCGGGGCTTCTTCGGCGCGCACGCCCGCGCCGCGCGGGAGCGTGCCGCGAGTTCTTTGCGCGGCGGCGGTAACGTTAACGCAGAGCAGCGCCGCTAAGAGGAGGGACGCCTTTCGGATGGGGGACACTTTGTAAGCCTCTCGGGAAAAGGGGTAAGAGAGTCGCGGGAATAATACTACGGCGAGCGTTCGGGCCGTCAGCGGCGATTTCGTCCGCGGGTAGTCTGAACCCCGGAGTCCCGCCGTGCGTGTTTGAAGTCGGGGCGGTCTGAATTAAAATGCCCCCGCCCCAAACCCCACAACACGGGTCGCTACCCATTCGCTTCGGCATCCGCCGACGAAGCGCGCCCTCGTATCCGAAACGCTCTGACTGGGGGAGAACTTGAATGGAAAAGGACAGGATTTCAGCGGCCGCGCGCGTCGCAAGCTGCGTCTTGCTCGCGGGGCTGCTACTCGCCTGCGGCGCGCGTGCGTTCGCGCAAGCGCCGGACGAAGACCTCGACCGCTGGTTCGAGTCGAGGGAGGAGTTGGGCGAGTCGCACGCCTCCGGCGGGCAGCCGGAGTTGGGCCCGCAGCTCATCGGCAACCCCACGAACGCCGTGACGTTCGTGCGCATCGGCCTCCGCTACTCTTTCACTCCGGCCGGCGCCTTCTCGGAGTTTCAGAGCTTCAACCACCCGTTCGTCCGCCTGAGCAACACGGCCGACGCCGTGCACGTCCTCGACCTTTCGACGGGGAAGCAGGTCGCCGTCATGGAGCCCGGCGCGGTCTTCGAGGTGCGCTACGACCCGGCCGTCCCCGGCTACGTCGTGACGGGGCCAGAGGGCACGGTCGGCGCGTACGCCGGCCCGATCTACTTCCGCCCGTCGAGCCCCGACAACCTGTTTCGGGTAGAGAGTATCAGGCGGCTCAACGCCGGCACGGTGCCGCAATACCGCGGCGCGATGGAGGTCGCGCGCGGGACGGCGACCGCGGCGGGCGGCGTCAACCTGGTCAACGTCCTCGACCTTGAGAGCTACGTCCGCGGCGTGGTGACGAACGAGTCGCCCGCGTCCTTCCACGTCGAGGCGCTGAAGGCGCAGGCCGTGGCCTCGCGCGGCTACGCCGTGTCGAACCTCGGGCGCTTCGTCAGGCAGGGCTTGCCGTTCGACCTCGACGACTCGACTTCGAGTCAGGTCTACCGCGGCGTGACCTCGGAGCACCCGAAGGGCGACCAGGCCGTGGCGGAGACGCGCTCGCTCGTCGCCTCGTACCGCGGCCGGATAATCAGCGCGCTCTACTCGTCTTCGATGGGCGGGCACACGGAGAACAACGAGTGGATTTTCAACTCTCCCTCCAGCCAGTTCCCCGGCACGAACGCCGAGCCGTACCTGCGCGGCGTCTACGACGGCGAGGGCGCGGCGCCCGACTTCGGCGGCGAGGCCGCCGCGGCGCAGTTCTGGAAGAACCCGCAGCCGCAGACGTTCGACGAGTGCCAGCGCGTCCGCAACCGTTTCGCGCGCTGGCAACTGAGGATTCCCGCGGCCACGATCAAGTCGCGCCTCACGGCCGGGCGCTTCGTGCTTGAATCGGGCACGACCGCCGGACAGGTGACGGGCGTGGAGGTCGTGCAGCGCATGGCCGCGTCCGGGCGCATCGGCGTCGCGCGCGTCAGGCTCACGACCGGGTCGGTGCTGGTCAAGGGTTGGGAGAACCTGCGCAGGGTACTCGGCACCGCGGCCGCCAACACGACCGACTGCCGCGGCACGACCATCGCCGCCAACTTCGTCGTCAACAACCCCAGCGTGGTCGAGCCGTTCACCAACGCCGACGGCACGTTCGGCGGCGTCGTGGCCTACGGCGGCGGCTGGGGTCACAACGTTGGCTTGAGCCAGTTCGGCGCGCACGGCCGCGGGCTCGCCGGGCAGAACTTCATACAGATTCTGAAGGGCTACTACACGGGCGTAGACGTGGGCTCCTACCCCATAGACATCGGGCGTGAGCCGGGCGGCGGGCCGCCGACACTCCGCCAGGAGTTCTTCGCCCCCGCGGGGAGGGGGACGCTTGAGATACGCCCCGACGGGCTGAAAGGGCTGCGCGTACACGTCAACGGAACCCACGACCTCAGCCTCGACGCGGCAGACCTGGCGGGCGGCGTCGTGCGGCTCGACCTGACGCAGTACCTGCAAGTGGGGACGAACGTCATTCAATATAACCCCGTCGGCCGCGACGGCTCCGCGACCGTGCTGGTCATAGTGGATTAGTTGCGCCCCCATAATCCCGGGGAGTCCGATAACGCCCGAATCTCTTCGGGAATTTGTCTCAAATGAGATTGCCGGACTCCCCGGAACCCTTTCGGGTCGGGGCTAGCAGGGCCGCGGCGGCGGCGGGCGTACAGGGCAGGGGTTTTAAATCAGGCGGCGCATTTGTCTTCGCGGATGATCTGCTCCAGGTCGGAGACGAGGGCGCGGCCTGACTCGGCGACGCGCGCGGGCTCGGGGCAGGAGGTGCGCGCGACCTCACGCAGCCTGCGCGCGTCTTCGATGACGAGCCGGGCGAGCTGGTCGCCGCCGTGCTCGGCGAGTTCGACCATGACCTCGCCGGCCGTGGCGGCTATCTCGTCGGCCAGTTCCGGTAACAGCGGTTCGCGGCCGCGGGCCGAGACTCTGGAGAAGAGTTCTTCGAGTTGAGCCGAGAGGCGTGAGAGCTTTTCGGGGTGGAGGTGGTATTTCATGTCGAAGTGAGATTCTACCACCGCCCGCGGCGTAACCATAGAGGGAATATTTTACGCCCTCAGCACGCCCCGTGAAGTCGCAGCCGTGCCGGGAGAGAAGGCGTTGAGCAAGGCATCTGAAGATTTACATCAGCTTGCCTGACTCGATTATTGACTGTTGCTAAAAGCCCATCTCACGGCTTTGCACAAAAATTAAGAAAGCGTCACCTAAAGTCACGGTCAGAATGGAATTTTTGTGCAGGTGAGGATTCTGCACAAAAATTAGAACTCCGGCTCGACGCCTAACTCGTACATGGACTGAATCAGGCAGCACAGGTTGTGGCACAGAACCTTACAAAGCACTTCGTTGGTCTGAGCCACTTTAGTCTTGCTCCTGATTCTCTCCCCGAACTTCGCCTTAATCATGGAGAAGACCGTCTCGACGTTTGAGCGCTTGTGGTAGTGCGCTTTGAACTCCGACTCCTTGAACTTATAGAAGTGATACATGCGCTTCCACAGTTCAGGCTTCTCGCTTAGGTTGTAGTCAAACTCGCGGAACGGAATGTAAGGAATAGCACCCTTAACCAATATCAACCGGCGAGTATTGAAACTGTCATAACCCTTGTCGGCTGATACTTCTTTCATCTGGAAGCCGCTCTGCGCGGTGGAGTCCAACAGGCGTGGGAAGTAGGGGCTGTCGTGAGCATTACGCTCGGAGACTTCGACGCTGGTAACGATGTTGGTTTTGACGCCGCACATCACATGCACCTTAACCCAATCATGCTGCTGCTTCTCCTCGCCGTACTTGGCATCGAACCAGCGCGAGAATTGTCCGGTGGCGAAGCCTGAAGAGTCAGCGGCAAAGTCAGACTCTACGCTCTTGAGCGGCAGGCTGGATTCAACGATTAACCGCTTGAGGCAATCGGTCATCTCCTCAAGCTCTAAATAGTTGAAGATCGAATTGAAGTGCGGCGCGAGTGAGATGTAGCCGCGCCTTTGCGCTTCCTGTAGGTCGGAGATGAAGCGGCGGCCGAAGACGGTAGAGAACACCTTGAACACGACGCAAAATATCATCTGGCCTAACGGTAGTCGGTTACGGCCTGCGCCCTGTTTACGCGGCAAGTCTTCTACGTTCTGACAGAGCGCGTAGAGCAGTTCTTGGAACTTGGATTTCTCGTTGGTTTGGGCTTGGTTGTAGGCTGCCCACTCTTGCGGGTAGGTCTTGCGGGTTTTTTCGGCGGTCTGAATCATCATGCACCTTGCTTTCGGTGCGTGATGTGTACACAATAGCCTCGCGGCTTCCGTGTGGTCACTCACGCGGTAGTCGAAAAGGTCTAGCTGGGTTGTTGGTAGCAACCCGGCTAGGCCATTATTTTTGGAATGGAAAGAACTTGCACGCATAATACACCGTCTCACTCTTGAAATCAAGAGTTAAATCGTTGATTCTACAGATGGTTAGCAGACGATTTGGTGTAGTCAGACGGGCAGTTTTCAGCTAGGAAAGGTACGATAGACTTGAGGAAGAGTAGTCAGCATTTGAACCACTTTACGAAGGTCTCGTCTTAAAAGTTCGTATCCCAGCATTCCGCTACCATATACTGCTAATATATACTAACTGTATATACCAATTGTAGCTGTAAATTGTAGATACAAAAGGTATTTACATCTCGTAGCTACTAATGATATAACTCCGCCGTCTGGGAATTCTTCGTGAAAGACTCTAACAAACCCATTGGGATGGTTCTTCTTCAAGGGTGCAGGTGCCGATGTGGACACGAATGGCTCCCCCGCAACAGAGAAGAACAGCCAAGAGTCTGTCCGGTGTGCAAGAGTCCTAACTGGGACAAGCCCCGGCGCATAACTAAGTCTGCAAAGAATAAAGACATAGATGGCGCTTCAACTGTCGGAGCAAAGAGCAAGGGCCGCAACGCGCGAACTGCTTAGCTTCCGTGGGTGGGACTTGCGTCCCGTCTCGTCTGGCGGACAACTCTTCGAGGAATCGGAGTACAGACAGTTCAGCCTGTTCTCCGACATCTTCCGCGGAAAGTCCAAGACCGGCCCCGGTATTGGCAAGCCGGATTTCCTTTTGGTCGAGTCCCCTGAAAGCCTCAAGCCGCTTATCGTGATAGACACGAAGGCGCGCGCCGCCGACCTTCCGAAGTCAATCAAAGACACACATCACTATGCTGACGCCATTTATGAGCACGGCCAAGAGGCGTTGGCCGTCGCCGTGGCGGGGGCAGAGAGGGAGATAGTAGAAGTCAGAGTTCAGCGCCGCATTGAACAGCGTTGGCGAGACCTTACATTACATCAGAGGGCGATTGACTGGATTCCCTCGCCGCAACAGACCGCCAAGATTCTCTCAAGAGCGGGCGCTACCGAAGTCGCGCCCGAGCGCCCGCCAGAAAAGGTACTGGCGGAGCAGGCGAACCGGCTGAACGAAATACTTCGGGAATGTAATATCAAGGACGAATTTCGTCCCATCTATGCCGCTACGTTTATGTTGGCCCTCTGGCTAGGGGCGGTAGACCCTGACCCCGGCATCGTGTTGGGACAGGTCAACTCCAACGCGAAGATAGCGCTACAGCGCGCGCGCAAGCCCGAACTTTCTAACAGTCTTCGTGTAGAAGAAGAGAACGAAGAATTAGCTCTGCGCGCTTGGCAGATTATAGACATTCTTACGAAGCTGAATATTCGCTCCTTCATCCATGAGCACGACTACCTCGGCCAGTTATACGAAACCTTCTTTAAATACACAGGCGGCAATACTATCGGCCAATACTTCACGCCGAGGCACATAGTTGATTTTATATGTGACATTGTGAGGGTCGGGCCGAACGATACCGTTTTTGACCCGGCTTGCGGTACGGGCGGTTTTCTTGTCGGCGCGCTCAAACGGATGATTCGCGTCGAGCAGCTTGACTACCAAGACGCAATCGAACGCGTTAAGAAGAATGTCTTTGGCATCGAGTCCGAACCCACTACGGCCGCACTCTGCGTCACCAACATGATTCTTCGCGGCGACGGGACGAGCGGCATAATACGTGGTAATTCCTTTAAAGTGCTTGACTACCCTAGTAAGCAGGTTGACGTTGCACTCCTCAACCCGCCTTTTCCTCACCAGAAGAAGGCGACTCAAAAGCCTGCCTCGGCGTTTGTAGACCGCGCCTTGCTCAGTGTGAAGAACCGAGGGATTACCGCCGCGATTGTTCCGTACTCTCTACTAGCGAACGTAAAAGAGTGGCACCGACAACTTCTAAAAAATAATCGCGTCCTGTTCATAGGTACGCTGCCAGCGGACTTGTTCAACCCTTACTCTAATTACGATACGGCCGTAATCGTAATCGAGAAGGGTATCCCGCATGACAACAGCCGCGTCTTCTTCTGTCGGATTAATGATGACGGCTACAAGAAGAAGAAAGGGGCGCGGGTTCCACATGGCGACCCTTCGCAGTTAGGCCCGGCACTTGAGGCATACGACAAGAAACAAATAATCCCTGAATTCACCGCCTATAAACCTTTAACGGCGGAGTCGAAGGAATGGGTGCCGGAGACGTTCATAGAGAGCGCACCCCATGACGACGCCGACTTCATGGCCGGGCTTGAAGAGTTGATTAGGCGGCAGGCATCGTTTTACGTCCGGTACGGACACCGATTACTCGGCGGTGACACCCATCACGGAATAGCAGGAGTAGATCGAGCGTTCGTCAGCGATTCCGCCGTTTCGCTCGCCGGGGTTAAGCAGGGACGTTTCAAAGTATCCGAATACTTCAACGTGATGCTCGGCGGGAAGGATGAAATAGAGGATTTAGATGAGGGGAATGACCCATTCATTTCGACTAGCGAATGGGATAACGGACTAACGGCTTGGAAGAAGGCGAACTATCTCTATCCGGCGCGCTCAATCACCGTCGCTACTGACGGGAGTGCTTACGCGAGTTTCGTTCAAGAGTTTCCGTTTTACGCGTTCTATAAAGTTGCCATTCTGAGGCCAAAAAGTCCGAGCGAGGTTCCCGTGGACGCGCTATACTACGTCTCGTACTTACTGAGTAGCGAGGTCTGGCGGTTCGTCCGGGCACGGAAGTTTGGGAAGGCGCGCATTGAAGCGACCGAGGTTTACGGCCCAATGAAAAGAGGGTTACCTGATTTTGAAAAAATGGCTGAAATCGTCCGGGGCTGTGCCGCGTACCCGGTAATCGAATCATTCCGGGCCGCATACCATGAGCAGGTAGATGTGCGGTTCGCGAAGCTGGCCGCCGAATGGAGACAGGGGCGTAAGGCCACTTCTTCCGTTGCCCGGATGGCGCAGCATCCGGCGTATCAGCAAATCATAACAATGGGGTACTCCGCCGTGCCCCTAATCCTTCAAGAACTTGCGAACGAGCCTGACCACTGGTTCGTAGCTTTGAATAAGATTACTAACGAGAATCCTGTTAACGGGGACGCGCGTGGCAGGCTCGCCGATATGGCCGCCGCGTGGCTTACATGGGGGCGACATAAGGGGTATGTCACAACAAGTTGATATTGAAACCATATTCCCTAAATTGCGGTCTGAAGGCTACCGCGAAACAAGCCCTCAGACCAAATCTTACAACTGCATCGCGTGGGCCGCGGGTAACAAAGATCGCTGGTGGGAGCCAGTCGTAGGTTATTACTGGCCCTTGCCGGTTCCACAATTGGGAACGGTTGAAGTCGCCGTGCGGGCGTTCAAGGCTTTGGGATACGTCGAGTGTGATACTTCTGAACTTGAAGCGGGTTATGAGAAGGTGGCGATATACGGAGAGCAGGGCGACTACACGCACGCCGCGAGGCAATTGGACTCCGGCAAGTGGACGAGCAAACTAGGCCAGTTACAGGACATAGAACACGACACACTGGAAGGCTTGTCCGGCGCTGAGTACGGCCAAGTTGTGAGCATCCTAAAGAAGCCGAAGAGTAAACCGACCGAAACTGAGAAGGCCACGCAAAAGCTACCTTACGACTGAGCGGGCGAGCGTCTTTAATTTACAGCCCTTCCTCCTGTGGCTGAGTCGAGCGGCGATGTGTTGCGGCACTTCGTCGCTCTTTTTTTATCCCTTCGGCTTGGCTGGCAACTTGGCGGGTAAGTCCAACTCGTCATCAATCAGAACGTCCGTGCTGACGCCCGCCGCCCGCGCGTACCGTAGCAGAATGGGCAGCGGCGGCTCGTTCGTCCCTAGCTCGTAAGTCGAAATCTGCTTGAACCAGATGAGGTCTTCGACTCCGAGGTGTCGCCACATCTCGGACTGAGAAAGCCCTAAAGCCTCCCTAATCCGGCGCAACTTCTCCGCCAGACGCGCAGGCTTGACGCGCGGCCTCCTCCCCATCAGGCGCGGTCTCCTGACGGGATTGGTATCGGAAGCTTGCCACTACCATTAAATAATGGTAGCGTGTATTTGCGTAACTGATTCGCCGTGAGTAGAGACCTCTCATGCTCAACGGCGATGCTCATCTCTCCGAGACTGAGGGTGAGCAGGCACGCATCCGACCCGTTGCCTTATTTTCAAAGACTAGACCGGGAGGGAGGATACCACATGAGTATTTTAGTGTCCGCTTAGGAACGGGGTACGTCTGGGCAACGTACCCCTCGGCACGCCCGCTCTCACTTGGGCTGTGCCACAAGGCCGCGTGCGCGCTTCGGGCGAGGACAGCGCACGCGGCCTCTTCATTTGAATAATCAACAGTTGAATAGCGGAAGCGGCCTTGTAAGAATTAGAAAGAATGAGGGGGCAGGATTTTTCAAAATCCTGCCCCCTCATTCTTCGTTACAGGGAAGCTATTTCCCCTTGCCGCCGGGGCCGGGGCCAGCGCCACCTGTCTTTCCGCCACCTTGCCCAGCGCCACCCTGACCGCCGCCGTAGCGTCCGCCGCCGCCGCCAGAGCCGCCGCCGGAGCTTCCGCCTGAACCGCCACCCGAACTGCCGCCCGAACCGCCGCCAGAGCCACCACTAGAACCGCCACCTTGATTTCCCATGACAGTACTCCTTGCTTAAAAGTTAATGGGAAGGGGCTAAGGGGAACTAGAAAAATGATACGCCTAACGTCGGCCGTAAGCAAATCGAATTTTTGTGCAACCCACTTAATTTTTGTGCAGGATTTTATTTGAAGCTATTTTTGTGCAAAGCCCCATCTCACATAATATCTGTTATCGGACGGTGAGTTGATGGTAAGCATTTGTTGTTAATGCCGCCCTGCCGTGCTTTGGTGTGGCGGTCGGGTCGGATGAGTTAATAGTCTCCGTTTGCCTTCCGTTGCCGTACCCCTCCGGCAAAATGATATGCGGTCAGAAAACAAAGTCATTGACATTTTGCGCGTCAAGTCTTATTGTGTCGGGCACTCTGTCGGAGGTATTTATTCGCGCCGCGTGGCCGGCAACTCTCATCCAAAGTCTCTCACCAACAAGGCTGTTAGCAGCAGGGACTTTCGGACCGCTCATCATTCTCAGCCTGATATTTCGCCGGTCGTCAAGCAGTTGTTGACCGGCCGTTCTACCGGCGGGACCTGCCTCGCAGTCTTTCCGTCTTTTTGAATACCGCTAATAGCCGATTTGTTTGAGGGTGGGCCGACCGTCGGTCTCTCCGTTTCAGATTCATCCGCCGGGCGTGGTCGCTCGCCACGTTCCAACCGACGCGCGAAGGCAAATTTTTCCCGATGAAATGGGGCAAGACACATTGGCTGAGGGCGGCGGCCCTCGGCGCCGCGGCGTCGGCGGTCTTTTTTACGGGCTGCCCGAAGCCCAAAGTCATCAGCAAGGCGTTGCCCATCGGCCGGAAGGAGAAAAAGATCGGGGTCACGATGATGGGCGATGAGAACGCGAACCACGGCTCACCCGTGAAGCTCGACATCCTTCTGGTTTCCGACAAAGAGCTGGTCAAGAAGCTTCAGGAGATGAGCGCCTTCGACTGGTTTAAGAAGCGCTCGCAGATCACCCGCAGCCAATCCAAGAAGGGGGCTTTGTGGGTCAGCAGCTGGGAGCTGGTGCCCGGCCAGGTCATCCGCCTCGAAGACGTGAGGGTCCCCCCGCAGGTCGAGACGGCCATCGTCTTCGCCAACTACCCCAAAGACGAAGACGACCCCGATGACTACCGCGCCGTCCTCGACCCGCGCAAGGACGTCAGGATAACGCTCGGCGTGAGCAAATTCGAAGTCTCACAGTAAACGTCGAGCCCGCCAAGGGCGGCCGAAAGCCGCCGGAACAGACGAATCATGGTTGCGACCAGATCAGGGGACATCACGGCCGGGGAGATACCGGAAGCCATTCAGTGGCACGAGGGGTTGCTGCTGACGCCGCAGCACTTCCAGCAGCTCTCGCTGCGGCAGGAGGCGCTCCTCCAGTACGTCTGGGCCGGCGTCGCCCCGTTCGGCTGGGGCGTGAACGTCTACGAGCCCGACGAGGACAGCCTCCGCGACGGCAAGCTCACGGTGAGCAGGGTCGAGGCCGTGATGCCCGACTCGCTCGTCGTCTCGTACGACGCGGGCCGCGACAAGGAGGAGTTGAGCGTCAAGCTCAAGGCCGAAGAGATGTCGGACGGCCCCGTCACCGTCTACCTCGCGGTGCCCAGGCGCCAGAGCAGCGCCCTCTCGCGCGACGAGCTACGCCGCTACGAATCGGTCGAGGGCGAGCCGGTCTCCGACGAGGAGGCCCCCGGCGACGGCGGGGTGAGCATCCGGCGCCTGCGCCCCCGCCTCTCCCTGCGCATCAAGGACGCGCCGCCGGAGAAGTACGTTAGCTTCCCGCTCGCCAGGGTCGCCCACCGTAAAGACGCCTTCGTCCTTGAGCCGGACTTCATCCCGCCCACCCTGCGGGTCACGCGCACTTCGAGGCTCGGCAGGCTGTGCGCGCTCACGGCGCGGCACCTGCGGGAGAATGCCGGGTGGCTGGCCGACCAGTTGAAGAAGTCGGCCGGCGACGAGCACGGCGACCCCGGCCACGCGGACGGGAACAACCAGCGCGGCCTCGCGACCGAGAGCCAGATGCGCGGCCTCGCGATTGAGAGCAGGCTGCGCAGGCTGGAGACGGAGAAGAAGCTGCGGAGCCTCGCCATCCCGCTGCCGGCGCTCGAAGACGTACTCCTGACCGGGGCCTGTCACCCGTACCAGGTCTACCAGGCGCTGCTCTCGGTCGTCGGCCACGTCTCGCTGCTCGGGCTCAGGCCCCTGCCGCCGCCGCTCCGCCCTTACGACCACAACGACCTGTACGCCACCTTCACGCAGGCGCTCACACTCATCGAGAGCAAGTTGAGCGAGGGGGTTTCACCCGAGTTTACGACCCACACCTTCCGCCGCGAGGGGGACTACTACAGCCTCATGTTCAGGGACGAGTGGGCCGACCGCCGGCTGTTGCTCGGCATGCAGGCGCGGCACGGGACGACCTTGCAGGAGGTCGCGCGCTGGGCGGAGGGGTGCCTCATCGGGTCGGCGGGCCGGATGCAGTGGTTGCAGAATACCCGGAGCCTCGGGGCGCCGCGCCACCCCGCCGGGCCCGACGAGTTTTTCGTGCCGCCCGAGGACGTGGCACTCTTCTACCTCAAGGCCGACAGCGAACACATCAGGCCGAAAGAGGACTTGCAAATCTATAACAGGAGCGACCGCGGCGGTCGGCCCGCCGAGATCGTCCTCTACGTCAGCAACAAGAGTAACAGCGAACTGGGGGCGCCCCGGGTCAACGCACGCCCCGGCGCGCAGGCCGACAGGGACGCGCGCGCGGGACTTTGAACGGGGGTCTGAGAGACATGTCGGAATACGGCGACACATTCCTTGTGGCTCCCTTCCGTGAGTTCTACAAGGAGCTGACGCGGCTCAAGCGCATGGTCGAGGCGGGCGCGTGGGTCGCGCCCGCCCCGGCGGGCGCCCAC
>DASVWB010000280.1:0-6572 GCA_036389815.1 Pyrinomonadaceae bacterium
GATGTTGTTCACGAGTTGCAGCCCGACGACGTGGACGCCGGCCGTGCGCGTCGCGGGCTGGTTGTCGTCGGCCGGCGACGGCGAGAGCAGGTTCTGGAAGTTTATCTGGAGCCGGTCGCCGACGTTCATGCGGAGCACGAGCGGGCGCGGCCGCTTGTCGGGCCGGAGTTGCACGTTGCCGGGCACGATGCCCTTCGCCGGGTCGACGGGCACCACGTCGCGCCGCAGCGCGAACATCATCCCGGCGGGGTTGATGGCGCCGAGGCGGTTGTAGACGATGACCTGGTCGAGCGCGACCACGTCGGCCGTGACGAGGCGGCTGCCGGCCGGCGGCTGCACGCGCGTCCCCGGCTGCGCGGCGACGGTGATGTTGACCGGGGCGGACGTGGTCGAGACGCCCGCGTCGTCGGTCGCGCGGGCCGTGATGGCGTAGGTGCCGGCGGCGGCGTTGCCCCAGGTGACGGTGTAGGGCTGCTCGGTCTTCGTGCCGACGAGGTTCCCGTTCGCGTAGAACTGGACTTTGCTGACGGAGCCGTCGTCGGTCGCGTTGGCGGTGATGTTGATATTGACCGGGGCGTTCAGGACGGCGCCGCTCGCGGGGGCCGTGACGGAGACGGCGGGCGCGGCGTTGACGACCGGCACGGAGGAGAGCGCCTGCACCTCATCGGCCGACATGGCGCGGCTGTAGACGCGCACGTCGTCGAGCTGCCCGTCGAAGTAGCCGTACGAGTGGCCGCCGATGGCCTGCGGCACGATGTTGACGAAGGTCTTCGGGCTGACGAGCCCCGTCTTGACGAGGGCGCCGTTCAGGTAGAGCTTCGGCTGGCGGTTCTCGTAGACGAGGGTGACGTGGTTCCAGCCCGTGATCGCGCCCTGGTAGACGAGCGGCGCAGGCATGTAGCCGGCGGCGTGCTCGTAGACGCTGACGCCGTTGGTGCCGACCGAGACGCCCGCGCCCGCGCTGTTGCCGTCGCTCCAACGCGCCCCGATGACGTACTTCTGCCCCGCGGTGCCGGAGATGATGGTGGTGCTCTCCGGGTCGATCTCGTGCGCCGCGCGGGGGTTGACCCAGAAGGAGACGGTGAAGTCGTTGTAGACGTTCGTGAGCGTGCCGTTGGCGGCGACGGAGACGGCGTCGGCGCCGGCGAAGTTGAGCGCGCCCGAGCCGTCGCGGCCGACGACGCGCGTCGGCGTCTGGAGCGTGCCCGTGTTGCCGTGGCCGGTGGCGTCGACGGCGACCGCGCCGGCGTCCTCATTGAACTGCCAGTAGGCGGCCAGCGGCGGCACGGTGATGCTGACCGCGAGCCCCGTCGAGTCGGCGCCGTTGGTGAGGTTCGCGCCGTAGCCGACCATGAAGTCAATCACGTCGCCGGCCGCCACCTTCTTCAGCAGCGAGAAGGGCACGCGCGTGCCGTAGCCGGCGACGTTGCCGCTGAGCAGCGTCGTCGAGTTCTGGACGATGGACACGTCGCTCGTCGCGCCGTTGGTGTCGATGCCCTCGAAGCGGCCGTCGATCTGCACGGTCATCGCGGCGGGCGCTGTCCACCTCACGACGGCCTTGTCGCCGCCCGGGCTCGGGTAGAGGTTGAGCACGTCGGCCGGTTGGACGATGGAGCCGAGGTAGGTCTTCGTCGCGCCCGTGACGTTCTTGCCCATGCCCGGAAGGTTCGCGCCGCCGTTAGGCGCAGTCCAACTGAGGATGTCGGGGCCGACGGCCCACACGTCGGCGTTATTCGTCATCAGCTCGAACTTCGTGCTCGAAGGCGCGCGGTAGCCGTAGCTCCACGCGCCGGAGACGTTGCTCGTCGGCGAGAAGTCGTCCACGGCGTTGAAGGTCTGGCTGATGGTCACGCCGAGCCCCGTCGAGTCGCTGGCGTTGGTCAGGTTCGAGCCGTAGCCGACGGCGAAGTCGATCACGTCGCCGGCCGCCACCTTCCTCACCAGCATGAAAGGGACACGAGAGGTGTAGCCCGTGACGTTGCCGGCGAGCAGAGTCGTCGTGGAGTTCTGCGTGATGGAAACGTCGGTGGTCGGGCCGTTCGTGTCCATGCCCTCGAAGCGCCCCTCGATCTGCACGGTCATGGCGCTCGGGGCCGTCCAGCGGACGATGCTCTTATCGCCGTTCGGGCTCGGGTAGAGGTCGAGGAGGTCGGCTGGGTGGACGATGGAAGTGAGGTAGGTCTTCGTCACGCCCGTGCCGTTCTTCGCCATCCCGGGCAGGCCGCCGCTGCCGGTGGGCACGTACCAGGTCGAGAAGCCGGGCTCCAGATTCCAGTGGTTGTCGTTGCCCGTCATCAGGGCGAAGGGGCCGCCCGCCGCCGGGGCGTAGCCGTAGCTCCACGTGCTCCCCGGGTTGGCGTCCTTGGAGAAGTCCTTCACCGCGTCGAAGACCTTGACGGCGGCCGGCGTGATCTTCACCGCGAGCCCGGTGCCGTCGTTGCTGTTGGTGAGGTTCGAGCCGTAGCCGACCACGAAGTCGAGCACGTCGCCCGTGGCGACCTTCCGTATGAAGGAGAAGGGGACGCGGGCGCCGTAGCCGGTGACGCTGCCCTTGGCGAGCGTCGTGGCGGCGTTCGCCGCGGCGGAGTTGTGCGTGATGGTCACGTCACTGGTCGTGCCGACGGTGTCCAGACCCTCGAAGCGCCCCTCGACCTGCACGGTCATCGGCGCGGGCGCCGTCCAGCGCACGACGGCCTTGTCGCCGCCCGGGCTCGGGTAGAGGTCGATGAGGTCAGCCGGTTGGACGATGGAGCCGAGGTAGGTCTTCGTGACGCCCGTGCCGTTCTTCGCCATACCCGGCAGGCTGCCGTTGCCGGCGGGCACGTACCACGTCGAGAAGCCGGGCTCAAGGTTCCAGTGGTTGTCGTTGCCCGTCATCAGGGCGAACGAGCCGCCCGCCGCGGGGAGCCAGCCGTAGCTCCACGCGTGCCCCGGGTTCTCGGCGGCCGAAAAGTCCTTCACCAGGTCGAAGGAAGGCCCGGCGGGCGCGGCCGGGGCCGGCGGCGGCGGCGCCTGCTGCACCAGCGCCGCGGCGACCGGCGCCGCGTTGAGCGTCGCGCCGGCCTGCGTATCCGCGTCGCCGGTCAGAGGTTTCGCCGCGGCCGTGTTCGCGGCCTTCTCCACGAAGGGCTGCGGGGCGATGTCGCCCGCGGTCGCGTCGGCGGGGGCGACCACGCCGGACTTCAGCGCGAGCGCCTGACCATTTGCCTGCTCCGATTCTTTAGGTGAAGAGGCCGGGTCGGCGGCGACGGGGCCCGCCACTTCTGCCGTCTCCTTGACGGAGGCGGTCGCCTCCGTCAGGGACGGGCTTGCGGTCGCGGCCGCCAGTACCAACTGCTCTTTGCCGGCGGCAGGGGCCTTGTCTTCGCCCTGCGCGGCGGCGGCGCTTTGGGTCGCGCCGTCGGCATTCGTAAGCGTCTCCGCCTTCCGGATGAAGTCCGCGCCGCCGCGGGCGAGGAACTCCCGCCCCGAGGCGACGTGCATCTCCGCGGCGACGTTCACCTGCTGCGTCGCGCCCGGTGCGTCCGCACCCCTCACGACCGTGGGCTCCGGCATCCGCACACGCGCACGGCCGCGGCTCACAATCATCTGCCTGACGAGAGACGACGGACGTGCGGCGGCGAGCCTGTCCGCGCGCGTGCCTCTCGCCTTCGAAACGTCCTGCCGTGCGGCGGGCTCGCGCAGCGGCGCGCCCGCCGATTCACGCGGGTCTGAATCCCAACTTCCGCCCACGCCCGCGGGGGCCGCAGCGCCGGCTTCGGGACGGACTATCGAACGCGATTCCACGCCGCCGCGCCGCGCGCTCAACCCTCCCGCAAGCGTGAGAGGGGGAGCCACGAGCATGGAGCAGAGGACAATGCTGATTAAACGCACGTATAGAGGAAGGGAGGTACGAAGCTGTCGTCTCATTATCATTATTCTCAGCGGTTCGAAGAACACGACCCTGACAGCGCACACGACCGCGCGACCCAACACATGTGGGAACGACCGTCCGCGTTGAATATCCTGTGAGCGTCAACCCCCGCCTAACTTCTAAATCGAACTTCTAAACCGACAGCGGGTTGACGAGAAATTAGGTTCACGGCTCCTGGGCAACTGTCATGCCAGCACGCCGGGGAGGCGGGGCGGGATAATGGCGGAAATCCGCAACGGATTTATAACGTGGAGGGCGGGGGCGCGGCGGGCAGTTTTATTATGAAACAAGTTCAGGCGGCGCGTGTTTCATCCTGTAAAGAGATTCGGAGGGGATGGCTATAGCGGAGTGCTGACGGGGTGAACGGGCGCGGGCGATACAGGTCAGAACCACCCGGCGGTAGCGGGTGGTTCTGACCGCTCTGGCGTCGAATCCGTTCGCACGCCGCTGTAGCTCCGGCGCGCGCGGGCGCGGAAGTTTACTGAACAGTCAGGACGACGCCGGCACGGCTCGTCGCGCCGTCGGCGGTGGTGACGACGACGGGGGCGGCGCCGGTCACACCTTCGGGGAGGCGGACGTTTATCTGGTCGAGGCCGGGGAAGCCGCCCGACGCCCCGGCGTAAGTAACCGTCGCGGCCTTGCCGCCGACCTGCACGGCGACGGGCAGAGAGTTGCGCCAGCCAGTCCCGAATAGCGCCACCTCGGAGGGCGCGTTGCCGAAACGCGCGGGGAAGGGCGAGCGCGTGTAGAGCATGCCGGAGACGAGCAGCGCGACCGCCTCGCCCGTCCCCGTCTGCGCGACGGTGAAGAGGCCGGGGTTCGCGTTGACGATTCTCGCGTCGTCGGCCGCCGTCACGCTGCCGCCGACGCTGACGACGAAGGAGGCGACGCCCGTGCCTACCGACTGCGGGACCTGCACGTGGACGCTCGTGTCGTCGAAGGAGAGGACGGGCACCGGCGTGCCCTCGACCGTCACGCGCACGCCGCGCTCGGCCGCCTGCGCCTGCGTCGCGCCGCTCAAGCCCCGCGTCAGGCCGACGCCGCCGACGGTGGCGAGCCCGCCCGAAGGCGCGCCGCCCTGTAGGCTCGCGCTGTTCGTCACGGAGAGCCGCGCGACGGGTGGGAGCGCCGTCTCGACGCCGAAGGAGAGCCCCGAGTAGCCTTGCGTGAACTCGTCGTCGGCGAGGACGAAGGCCGCGCCGTCGCGCAGCACGCCGTTGAGCGCCGGGTCGGGGAAGGCGTAGACGTGCGGGATGCCGCCGTTGCCGCCGTCGGCCGCGAGGTCGCTCTCGCCGAGCGCGTCCTGTATGAAGTAGACGGTGCCGTCGCGCGCGACCGTCAGGCCGTGGAGCACGAGGTTGTCGTCCACAGAGAGCCCCTCGGCGCAGACCTCGTCGGCGTCCGCGTAGCCGTCGCCGTTCGTGTCGTAGACGGCGAGCATGTAGGTGTCGTTGCCGGCCGAGTGCGTGAAGACGACGCCGCGCGAGTTGGCGGCCACGTCGAGCGGCGCGTCGGTCGAGAAGGGGAAGGAGTAGAAGGGCTTCGGGTCGAGCGTGTCGGGCACGCCGTCGGCGTTCGTGTCGCGTATGACGCGCAGCTCGTCCGACGAGAAGTCTGCGACGAGCAGGTGGCCGCCGGGCAGGAGCGCGAGGCCGTTCGCGTTGAAGAGTTGGTTGTCGCCGGCCGAGACGAGCTTGCGCGAGCGCGTCGGGTCGAAGCCGCCCGTCGAGGGGTCGCGCACGAGCAGGACGACGCCGGGCGAGGGCTCGTTGTTCGGGTCGTTCGGGTCCGCGTCGTTGTAGTAGCCGCTCGAAGAGACGACGACGAACTCGCGCCCGGCGTTCGAGGTGCCCGAGACGACCGCGACGGCCGAGGGGAGCCCGAAGTCGCGGCCGAGGTCGTAGGTGGCCGAGGCGTCGCGCACGTAGTCGCCGTTGGTGTCGAGCGCGACGACGAGCACGCCGGTCGCAACGTCGTCCGAAGGGCTATTAGTGCCGCGGTCGTCAACCGCCGTGAAGACCTCGTAGCGCGCGCCGGTGCGGCCGACGGCGATGTCGGAGGAGCCGCCGGCCGCGTCGAAGGTCGAGCGGTCGTCGGCCTGTAGGTCGCCGTCGCGGTCTACGAACTCCTCGTGCGTGCCGGCGTCGTTGACAAGACTTAACTGCGAGACGTGGAGCACGCGGCTGAGCGGCGTGCCGGGCGCGACGGCGGCCGCGGGCGTCAGGACGGACGCCTGCGTCAGGGCCGGCGCGGACTTGGGCGTGGCGGTCTCGACGCGGCGCGCGGGGCGCGCGGCGTGGGCGGGGCGGCGGCCGCGGGCCGCGTCGGCGGACGCGCGCAGGCGCGCCGGTTGTTTGGCGCCCTTGCGCTGCGGGACGTACGCGCCGGGGCGCCTGTGCGGGAGAGAAGTGTCGGCGCGCGCGGCGAGCGCACGGCCGCGGTCGGGTCGAAGCCGCTTCTGCGACGGAGCCTGCGCGCGTCCCGCGCGAAGTGGCAGCGGCGAGCCGAGGGCGGCGAGCAGCAGGGCCGCCGCCGCGAAGAAGGCGAGGAGGTGTGAGCGGGCGCGCATGTGAATCCTTTCGGGCGTGTCTGTGGAGAGCGCGTGCGGACGGGCGGCGGGAGAGGTTCAGGTTCGCGGCGGAGGCACGTGCGACGAGTT
>DASVWB010000281.1:0-1649 GCA_036389815.1 Pyrinomonadaceae bacterium
CGCTCTTCAGCAGGGCGGAGGGCGCGTACACCGCGGAGCACCTGCGGCTGCTCGAATCCGTCTGCCTCCACACGGCCGGCGCGCTCAACAACGCGCTCACACACGAGCGCACGCGCGAGAGCGCCCTGACGGACAGGCTGACGGGGCTGCCGAACGCGCGCGCCCTCCGGCTCATGCTGGAGCACAGGATCGCGGAGTGCCTTCGCTACGAGGGCGAGGTCGTCTCGGCCCTGTGCATAGACGCGGACGACTTCGGGGCCGTCAACGGGCAGTACGGGCACGGCGTCGGCGACCGTGTGCTCGCCTCGCTGGCGGCGGTCGTCAAGGGGCAGTTGCGGCAGATGGACATGCTCGCGCGGCTGGAGGGCGACCGCTTCCTGGCCGTCATGCCCGGCGCCCCGGCGCACGTGGCCGCGGCGGTCGCCGAGCGCGTCCGCGCCGCGGTCGAGTCGCAGAGCTTCGACGCCGGGAAGGGGCGCAGCCTCCAACTCTCGGTCAGCGCCGGCGCGGGCTGCTACCCCGCGGACGGCGCGACGGCCGACGACATCCTCCAGGCCGCGGCGGCCGCCATGAGCCGCGACAAACGCGCCCGCAAGCACACGCCCGCTCCGCCGCCCGTCGTCTCAATAGATTCCTACCGCTGAGCCGTAGGGAAGGCAAAGTAAAAAGGCAAAAGTGAAGACGGAAACAAGGCGTGCCTCTCATCATTAACTTGATGAGAGGCACGTCACTTCTTTCTCTCTTACTTTTGCCTTTTGCCTTTTTACTTTTGCGTCCCCCGCGGGGGCCGTTTTTGCCGCGGGCGTTAAAGTCGTCTATAATCCGTCGCGTCACAACTGAACACGACATTCGCCGGAAGTAGTGCGGCGCGGAGGCCCGGGAGTCGGGGCGTCCGGCGTCGGCGGGAGCGCCCGCACGCGCGCGAGATTTTCACACATGAGTGAGCTTAAAGTGACACCGATGAGACCTCGTACACAGTCGGAAGGTGCCTCGGCGGGCGCGGGGGTGGCCGAGGAGCGCGACGGGCGCGAAAGTCAGGACGGCGCGGACCGCATCGACCCGGCCGAACTCCGCGAGGAGCACGAGCGGCGCCAGCACGAGCAGCAGAAGCACATCGAGGGGGTCGACAACGAGACCCTCCTGCGGATGCTCTACCAGATGATCCTCATCCGCCGCTTCGAGGAGAAGGCGGCCGAAGCCTACACGCTCGGCAAGATCGGCGGCTTCTGCCACCTCTACATCGGGCAGGAGGCCGTCGCCGTCGGCGCGCTCTCGGCGCTCCGCCCCGACGACTACGTGCTCACCAGCTACCGCGACCACGGGCACGCGCTCGCCCTCGGCACCCGGGCCGACGAGGTGATGGCCGAGCTGTTCGGCCGCGTCGGCGGCTGCTCGAAGGGCAAGGGCGGCTCGATGCACCTCTTCGACGCCGACAAGCACTTCCTCGGCGGCCACGGCATCGTCGGCGGGCAGATACCGCTCGCGACCGGCGTCGCCTTCGCCACCAAGTACCGGGGCACGGATCAGGCGACGCTCGTCTTCTTCGGCGAGGCGGCCGTCAACCAGGGCGCGTTCCACGAGTCGCTCAACATGGCGCAGCTCTGGAAGCTGCCCTGCGTCTACATCTGCGAGAACAACCAGTACGGCAT
>DASVWB010000282.1:0-6567 GCA_036389815.1 Pyrinomonadaceae bacterium
CGCTTCACGAAGGGCGCGCGCCAGAAGATCGAGGCCGCGGGCGGCACCGTCAGCGTCATCACGCCGCACCACAAGCCGGACGCCCTCGTGCCCGTCTCCGAGTAGGCCGGCCCGGGCGCCGCCCTGCCGGGGCCGACGGAAAGCAGACGCTGAGGACGCCGCAGAGGGTCTCGAACCCCTCCCCACGCGTCTTCAGCGTTGTTTTGCTGAAAGAAGCCGTCGGCGCTCAACTTTCGGCGGCCGGCTTTGTTAATATCTGAGAAGCCCGGCCGCCCAAACTGAGTCCGACCACGGGGGGCGTGGAAAGCCGATCGCCGAAAGCTGAGAGCCACAAAGCCATGGAAAAGTTCTTCGCCGCCGTCCGCAACATGTTCAGCGTGCCCGACCTGCGTAAGCGCCTGCTGTTTACGCTGGGCCTGCTGGCCGTCTACCGCCTGGGCGCGCACATCACCGCGCCCGGCATCGACCGCGACCAGCTCCGCCGCGTCTGGCAGGAGGTGGGCTCGACGCTCCTCGGCGTGCTCGACCTCTTCTCGGGCGGGAACTTCCAGACCATCTCGGTCTTCGCCCTCGGCGTGACGCCCTACATCACCGCGACCATCATCACGCAGCTGATGACGACCGTCTTCCCGCAGCTCAAGCGGCTGCAGGAGGAGGGCGAGGCCGGGCGCCAGAAGCTCAACCAGTACAACCGCTACCTGACGGTCATCCTCTGCATGTTCCAGACCTTCATCGTCGCCCGCTGGCTCCAGGCCAACGGCGTCGGCGCCGAAGGCTTCGGGTTCATCGCCACCACGATGCTCACCTTGACGACGGGCACCATCTTCGTGATGTGGCTCGGCGAGCAGATCACCGAGCGCGGCGTCGGCAACGGCGTCAGCCTGCTCATCTTCGCCGGCATCGTCATCGGCCTGCCCACGCGCGGCGTCCCGCAGGTGGTCGAGCGGCTCCGGAGCGGCGACACGTTCGCCGTCATCGGCGTCATCGCGATGGCCGCGGTGCTGGTCGGCCTCATCGCCTTCGTGGTCTTCGTCGAGACGGCGCGGCGCAAGGTGCCCATCTCCTACGCCAAGCGGCACGTCGGCCGCCAGCTCGTCGGCGGGCAGCAGACGCACATGCCCATCAAGCTCAACATGGGCGGCGTCATCCCCGTCATCTTCGCGTCGTCGGTGCTCGCCATCCCGCAGACGATCCTGCAGTTCGTCCAGTTCGACCCGAACGTGCAGGACTGGCGCTTCCAGGTGCACAGCTTCTTCCAGGGCTTCCACGGCGGCGACCCCTACTACGAGCTGATCTACCTGTCGCTCATCGTCCTCTTCACCTTCTTCTACATCACGATCATCTTCAACGTCGAAGAGGTGTCGGACAACCTGCGCAAGCACGGCGGCTTCATCCCGGGCATCCGCCCCGGGAGGAACACGGCCGAGTTCCTGAACACGATTCTGACGAGGCTGACGACGGTCGGCGCGCTCTACCTCGCGCTCGTCGCCTTCATCCCGCAGCTGATGCTCTCCGGCTTCAACGTCGGGCGCCTGCCCTTCTTCGGGGGCCGCGTCGAAGAGTTCGTGACGGGCACGCCCGGCCTGGGCTGGATCCCGCACGGCATGGGTTACCAGTTCTACTTCGGCGGCACGTCGCTCCTGATCCTGGTCGGCGTCGCCATGGACACGGTCGCGCAAATCGAGTCGCAGCTCGTCATGCGCAACTACGAAGGCTTCTTCGGCCCGGGCAGCCGCCTGCGCGGCCGCAGGACCTAGACGAATTTTTGATTTGCGATTTTTGATTTTTGATTTAATTCAAGGGGCGCGGCCTTCAATCGCAAATCTAAAATCAGAAATCCCCTATGTCGAAGATAATCGTCCTCATGGGTGCGCCGGGCGCGGGCAAGGGGACGCAGGCGCGACTGCTCGAAGAGCGCCTGGGGCTGCCGCAGATTTCGACGGGCGACATGTTCCGCGCCCTGCTGAAGACGGAGACGCCGTTGGCCTCCGAGCTGCGCCCCATCCTGAGCGCCGGCGCGTTCGTCCCCGACGAGTTGACCGTCCGCGTCGTCCGCGAGCGCACGGCGCGGGACGACTGCCGCGCCGGCTACGTGCTCGACGGCTTCCCGCGCACGACGGCGCAGGCCGAGATGCTCGAAGCCCTGGCCTCCGAGCAGGGGCACGCGCTCGAAGCGGTGCTCGTGGACGTGCCCTCCGACATACTGGAGCGGCGCGTGACGGGGCGGCGCAACTGCCCCGTCTGCGGCGAGATTTACAACGTGCATTTCAAGCCGCCGAAGTCGGACGAGGTCTGCGACCTCCACCCCGACGCGCGGCTTAACCGGCGCGCCGACGACAACGCTGAGACCATCAAGGCGCGGCTCGCGAATTACGAGCGCGAGACTCGGCCGCTCCTCGACTACTACGAGAAGACGGGGCGCCTGCGCCGCGTGGAAGGCACGCGCGACGCCGAGGCGATCTACGCGGACATCGAGAAGGCCGTGACGAGTGACGGGTGATAAGTGAAGGCAACAGGCTCTCCGTCCTTTCTTATCACTTATCACTCATCACTCATCACCCCCTGAAAATGATTATCGGGAAGTCCAGAAGGGAGCTTGAGAAGATGCGGGCGGCCGGGCGGCTCGTGGCGCAGGTGCGCGAGGAGTTGCGCCGGATGGTGCGCCCCGGCGTGAGCACGCTCGAACTCGACATGGCGGCCGAGCGGATGATCCGCGACGCGGGCGCCATCCCGACCTTCAAGGGCTACCACGACTTCCCCTTCTCGATCTGCGCCTCCGTCAACGAGCAGGTCGTCCACGGCTTCCCCTCGGCCTACGTGCTGAAGGAGGGCGACATCTTCTCGCTCGACTGCGGGGTGACGCTCGCCGGCTTCGTCGGCGACACGGCCACGACCATCCCCGTCGGCCGCGTCGGCGAAGACCGCCTCCAACTCATCCGCGTCGCCGAGGAGTGCCTGGAGCGCGCCATAGACCAGTGCTGGCCGGGCAAGTACCTCGGCGACATCGGCTGGGCCGTGCAGTCGCACGCCGAGGCGCACGGCTACGGCGTCGTGCGCGAGTACGTCGGCCACGGCATCGGCAGAAAAATGCACGAAGACCCGCAGATCCCGAACTACGGAAAGCCCGGGACGGGCATCAAAATCCGTTCGGGTTACGTCTTCGCCATCGAGCCCATGCTCAACATGGGCACGCACAAGACCAAGACGCTTAAGGACGGCTGGACGGTCGTCACGCTCGACGGCCGCCCCTCGGCGCACGTCGAGCACACGGTGGCCATCACGGAGGAGGGCCCGGAGGTGCTGACCCGCCTGGCCGAGCCCGCCGCGCCGCCGCCGCAGGAGGGGCAGCAGACGGGGGCCGCCGGGGCGGCCTGAAAAGGGGGACGGGGAGCCCGCGGCGGTTTGGCGGCGGGCGGTAAGTGTGTTATTATTCGCAGTTTGCCGGCCTAGTCAGTTTTTGTACCAGTGACTCTCGCGGGCTATGGCGAAAGAAGAAGCGATAGAGGTGATGGCGAAGGTCATCGAGACCCTGCCGAACGCGATGTTCCGGGTGGAACTCGAAGACAGCAAGCACCAAGTCCTCGCGCACGTCTCGGGGAAGATGCGCAAGAACTTCATACGCATTTTGCCGGGCGACCGGGTGCTGGTCGAGCTTTCGCCGTACGACCTCAACCGCGGGCGCATCACGTACCGCTACAAGTGAGCCGCCGGGCGAATTCCCGTAGGGGGGTGGAGTTGAGATGAAAGTCAGGGCGTCGGTCAAGAAGATGTGCGACAACTGCAAGGTCATCCACCGCAAGGGCGTGGTGCGCGTGATCTGCACCAACCCCAAGCACAAGCAGCGCCAGGGGTAGGGGATTTTAGATTTTTGATTTGCGATTTTTGATTCGCGATTTGGGGCGGCGCGGCCGTCGCCTCCAAACCGAAAATCTAAACTCGCGAATTGATTTGACTCGGAGAGAGAACTGAAATGGCTCGTGTAGTCGGCGTTGACCTCCCGGTTAACAAGAGAATCGGAATCGGACTCACGTACATCTACGGCATCGGCCGCTCGCGCGCGGTCTCCATCCTCCAGGAGGCCGACGTCAGCGCCGACATCCGCGTGCGCGACCTCGACGAGGCGCAGCTGGGCCGCATCCGCCAGACCATCGAGGCGCAGGGCGAGGTCGAGGGCGACCTCCGCAAGCGCGTCCAGATGGACATCAAGCGGCTGATGGACATCGGCTGCTACCGCGGCCTCCGCCACCGGCGCGGCCTGCCCGTCCGCGGGCAGCGCACCCACACGAACGCGCGCACCCGCAAGGGCCCGCGCCGCGCCACCGTCGCCAAGAAGAAGGCGCCGGGCAAGAAGTAAATCCGAGTAGTCAGTAGACAGCGGTCAGTAGACAGTAGGCTCCGCCTGATGGTCACTGACGCTGCCGCCCCGACGGTTCGCCATCGGCTGACTACTGTCTACTGACCACTGTCTACTGACTACTGAATTATGGCCAAAGCGACAACCGGCAAGAAGAAGACCTTCCGCAAGAAGGAGAAGAAGAACATCCCCGTGGGGATCGTGCACATCTCGGCGTCGTTCAACAACACGCTGATCTCGATCACGGACACGGAGGGGAACCTCGTCGCGCAGTCCTCGTCGGGCGCGCGCGGCTTCCGCGGCTCGCGCAAGGGCACGCCCTTCGCCGCGCAGCAGGCCGCCTACGAGGCCGCGAACAAGGCCAAGGAGGTCGGGATGCAGCAGGCCGAGGTGCACGTCAAGGGCCCGGGCGGCGGCCGCGAGTCGGCCATCCGCGCCATCAACTCGGCGGGCATCCGCGTCACGACCATCCGCGACACGACGCCCATCCCCCACAACGGCTGCCGCCCGCCGAAGCGGCGCCGCGTGTAGGGAAGTTTTGATTTGCGATTTTAGATTTTTGATTTGCGGTTGACGGCGGCGCTGTCAACAAAATCGCGAATCAAAAATCTAAAGTCAAAAGTTCCGTTAACCTAAAGGACGAAGGGCCGCGCCGCGCGTCGCGCCGCGGTCTGTAAACTTTTCCGTCTGACGTTTAGACCGGAGGCAAAAAAGAGTGGCTAGGTATCGTAGCGCGGTGTGCCGTCTGTGCCGCCGCGAAGGCGCGAAGTTGTTTCTGAAGGGCGACCGCTGCTTCAAGCCGTCGTGCCCCATCGAGAAGCGCGGCACGCAGCCGCCGGGGCAGCACGGCAACTCGATGCGCCGGGGCAAGGCGCTCCAGGGGTACGGGCTCCAGCTCCGCGAGAAGCAGAAGGTCAAGCGCATCTACTTCGTGCTCGAAGGGCAGTTCCGCAACTACTTCGAGCGCGCGGCGCGCATGAAGGGCATCACGGGCGAGAACCTTTTGAGCCTGCTGGAGCGCCGGCTCGACAACGCGGTCTACCGCGCCGGCTTCGCCACCTCGCGGCGACAGGCGCGCCAGCTCGTCAACCACGGGCACGTCGAGGTCAACGGGCGCAAGGTGGACATACCCAGTTTCCAGGTCAAGGCCGGCGACACTGTCTCCATCAAGGAGGCGAGCCGCAGGAACGCCCACGTCGAGGGCGCGTGGCAGACCGCGGGGGGCCGCGGCCGCCCGAACTGGATCGTCCCCGCCGACGGGGCGGAGATGAGCGCGCGCGTCGTGACGCTGCCAGTCCGCGACGACGTGGACCGCTCGATCAACGAGCAGCTCATCGTCGAGCTTTACAGCAAGTAACTCGGTTGCGTCCGCGCGGCGCGCGCCTCGCCGGCTCTTCGAAGAAGGCCGCGGGCGCGTGTCGCCTACGCATTGGCGGCCCCTTTTCATACGAAGGTTTTCGACTATGGCAATGGATCAACACAACCTCTGGACGGGTTTTCAGATGCCGCGCCGCCTCGCCGTCGAGGGCGACACGCTGACGGAGCGCTACGGCCGCTTCTCGGCGCAGCCGTTCGAGCGCGGCTTCGGCACGACCATCGGTAACTCCCTGCGCCGCGCGCTGCTCTCTTCCATCGAGGGCGCGGCCATCACCGCCGTCAAGATCGAGGGCGTCGAGCACGAGTTCTCAAGCATCCGCGGCGTGGTCGAGGACGCGACCGACGTCATCCTCAACCTCAAGCAGATTCCGTTCAAGCTCCACGGCACCGAGGCCAAGACGCTGACCATCCACCGCGACGGCGCGGGCGAGGTCACCTCGGCCGACATCGAGGCGGACGGCGACGTAGAAATCCTCGACCCGAACGTCTACATCGCCACCGTCAGCGAGGGCGGCTCGCTCACCATCGAGATGCGCCTCAAGCGCGGCCGCGGCTACGTCACGGCCGAGCGCAACTTCGACGAAGACCTCTCACTCGGCTACATCCCGATTGACTCCGTCCACACGCCGGTCAAGAAGGTCAACTACACGGTCGAGGCCGCGCGCCTCGGACAGAACACCGAGTTCGACAAGCTGACCATCGAGGTCTGGACGGACGGCTCGGTCAAGCCGGACGACGCCATCGGGCTCGCCGCGAAGCTGATCAAGGATCACATGCAGATCTTCATCAACTTCGAGGAGGACACCGACGAGTTCGCCTACCAGAACATCGAGCGC
>DASVWB010000283.1:0-4241 GCA_036389815.1 Pyrinomonadaceae bacterium
AGTAGGCAGATGGCAGCCGCTCCGCGTTTAGGATGTTCGAAGGTTAAATCGGAAGTTTCGACAGCGGCGCTTTTAACTGCCTACTGCCTACTGCCTACTGCCTACTGCTTTAACCGGAAGCTGCGCGCGATGGCGTCGGTCTGGTTCTGTATGCGCTGGAGGCGCTCGCGCAGGCCCGTGAAGTGGAGGACGTAGACGGTGCGGCCGTCGGCCTGGAGGTAGTAGACGCGCCCCGCCATCGGCTTGCCGCCCGAGGTGTACTCGTAGTTCGAGACCACCCCGCTCAGCCGCCCGGCGAAGCGCTCGTCCTTGCCGCCGACGAAGCCGGGCAGGAAGCGCAGCTTCGTGTCGGCGTCGTTGCGCGCGTACTCGCGCAGGTCCGTGTTGCCCTCGACCACCTCGCGCCGCACGCGCAGGTAGCCCTCCGAGCGCGTGCCGTTGACGAACTCGGTGTGCTGGTGCGCGCTGTCGGGGCGCGGCACGGCCTTCCAGACCTCCGTCGGGAGGTCGAGCGCGTATTCGTCGGTCTCGGCCTTCGCAGGCCCGTCCTGCGCGCGCGCGGCGGCGCCGCAGGCCAGGAGGGCGAGCGCGCAGATAAGCAGGCGTCCGGTCAGTCGCGTGTTCAAGACTTTTACTCCTCGCTGGGCGGCCGCGCGGGCGCGCGGCGCGCCGAAAAACCGGCGGTTTCGATTGCCCTCTGATGCCGCGGCCGCCGCGCGGTGTTGCCCGGCCGCGCGGGCCCGAGGCCGGCTTAGGATTTGGAGCGCAGCTCCTTGATGGTGCCGCGCACCTGCTCGGCGTCCGGCGCCCTCGGCGAGAGCTTCAGGTAGGTCTCCAGCTCGTCGGCGGCCTTCTTATACTCGTGCCTCGCCCAGTAGATGCCGCCGAGGTACTTGTGCGCCGCGCCCATCTGTTCGCCGCCGAGCTTGGCCGCCTGCTGAAGCTCGCGCTCGGCCTCGTCGATGTTCTTCAGGCCGATGAGCGCCACGCCGAGGTACATGTGCCCGGCGGCCGACTTGTCCAGCCGCCTGAGCGCGCGGCGCAACTGCTTCTCCGCCTCGACGAACTCCTTCTTCTGCGTGAGCGCCGTCCCGTAGTTGAGCTGCACCAGGGGGTCGTCGGGGAGCGCCTTCGAGGCGAGCCTGTACTCTTCGAGCGCCCGGTCGATCCGGCCGGCGCGCATGTGCAGGAGCCCCAGCTCGTTGTGCGCCAGCCCGAACTGCGGCTGCGCCGCCACGGCCTCGGCGAGCAGCGATTCGGCCTTCGCGCTGTCGCCCTTGCGCGCCGCCTCCTGCGCGCGCACGTAGAGGTCTACGGCCGGCTTCGGGAGGCCGGCGAGCGCGGGGTTCGCCTCGGGCCTGAGCCGCAGGTAGACGGGGACGATGGCCGTCTGCGTCGAGCCGGCGAGGAAGACCGACTCGCGCTCGACCTCGAACTCCTTGCCGGCCTCGACCAGTACGTCGTAGGAGCCGGTCGTCAGGTTGTTGAAGATGAAGACGCCGTCCTCGCCGGCCGTGGTCGAGCGCGGCCCGTCGTTGGCGCTGGTGAGCGTGACGCGGACGCGCGCCTCGGGGAGCCGCCCGAGCGGGCTGATGACGTGACCGCGGATGGAGCGCGCGCCGCCGGTGCCGCCGACCTCGCCGCGGTGCGCGCCGATGCCCTGCGCCCGCGCGCCGGCGCAGAGCAGGAGGAGGAGCGACGCGGCGGCGGCGGTTAAAGAGACGAGTCGCGGGAGGGAGCGCGGGCGGGGGTGCGAAGTTTTGGAGGACACTTTCTCGAACTCCTTGGAAGGGGGATAGGGGTCGGTACAGACCTGATTAATTACTCTGACCGGCTCGCTCGACCGCCGCGCGCTGCGCGGCGAAGAGAGTTTGAAGGCCGCCGCGCGCGAGCGCCAGCAGGGAGTCCATCTGCTCCCGCGAGAAGGGCTCGCCCTCGGCCGTGCCTTGCAGCTCGACGAAGCGGCCGTCGCCCGTGCAGACGACGTTCATGTCCACCTCTGCGCGCGAGTCCTCGTCGTACTTGAGGTCGAGGAGCGGGAGGCCGGAGACTATGCCGACGCTGACGGCCGCCACCTCACCCGTCACGGGCAGCGCGGAGAGCCTATTCTCCCTGACGAGCCGGCGGCAGGCAAGCACCAGCGCGACGTACGCGCCCGTGATGGCGGCCGTGCGCGTGCCCCCGTCGGCCTGCAACACGTCGCAGTCGACGGTGATAGTGCGCTCGCCTAACTTGGAGAGGTTGGTGACGGCGCGCAAGCTACGGCCGATGAGCCGCTGTATCTCGTGCGTGCGCCCCGAGGGGCCGCCGCGGCCGGTCTCGCGCTGCGTGCGCTGCTGCGTGGCGCGCGGCAGCATCGCGTACTCGGCCGTCAGCCAGCCCTGCCCCGAGTTGCGGCGGAAGGGCGGCACGCGGTCGTCGAGCGTGGCCGTGCAGATGACGCGCGTCCGCCCCATCTCGATGAGCGCCGAGCCCTCGGCGTAAGGCATGAAGCCGGGCGTGATGCGCAGGTCGCGCAGCTCGTCGGCGGCGCGACCGTCCGTGCGCTTGTAGGTTCCGCTAACCGGGTTGAAGCTCATCGTGCCCCCAGACCTCGACGGCTTCGAGCCTGCGCGGCGCCGCGCCGAGGAAGCGCTCGGCGACGTGCGCGAAGCGCTCGGCCGCGTCCGTCACGTAGAAGTGGTCAAGATCGTCGCAGAGGTAGCGCGCGTGCGCGCCCGCCTCGCGCAAGTCCCTCAACTCCTGCGTCGCCGTGCGCCGCAGTCCCTCCCTCTCTATCACGGACTCGACGGCGCCGGCCGCCGCCTCGCCCGAGTCTATCAGGCGCACGCCCGCGCCGACGGCCTCCTGTATCACGCGCCGCAGGATCGGGTAGTGCGTGCACCCGAGGACGAGCGCCGCGAGGCCGCGCCCGCGCAAGTCCTTCAGGTACTCCTCGGCGACCATGCGCGCCACCTCCGTCTCGGCCCAGCCCTCCTCGGCCAGCGCGACGAAGAGCGGGCAGGCGCGCTCGAAGACTTCCGCCGCGGGCGCGAGCGCGCCGATGGCCTTGCTGTACGCGCCGCTCTTGACCGTGGACTCGGTGGCGACGACGCCGATGCGCCCCGGGACGGGCGCGCCGCCGGCCGCGGCCACCGCCGCGCGCGCGCCGGGCCCGATCATGCCGACGACGGGCACGGGGACGGCGCGGCGCACGGCCGGCAGCGCCAGCGCCGACGCCGTGTTGCAGGCGACGACGAGCAGCTTGACGCCGCGCGAGACGAGGAAGCGCGCGTTCTCGATGGCGTAGCGCTCGACCGTCGAGAGAGATTTCGTCCCGTACGGGACGCGCGCCGTGTCGCCGAGGTAGACGAAGCGCTCGGCCGGCAGCCGCTCGTGCAGCGCGCGGTAGACCGTCAGGCCGCCGACGCCGCTGTCGAAGATTCCGATGGGAAGGTTGCGGTCCAAACTCTTCGGGTAGGGCCGTGGAGCCTCAGACGAAAATCTCCGACACACGACAGCGGAAGCCGGGGACGACCTCGCCGCCGTCCAGCTCGTCGCCTTCTGCCAGCCGCGTAACGTCCGTCAATGAGCGGTAGACCAATACGGCGCGCCGCCGCGGGTCGACGACCCAGACCGCGCTCACGCCGGCTCCGAGCCAGTCTTCGACCTTCTCCTGCACCTCGCTGTAAGTGTCACCGGGGCTAACGACTTCCACTACCAAGTCCGGAGCGAGCGGCCAGAAGTTCTTCGGGATGCCCGCCTCCGGGATTCGTTCGCGGCGGACGAAGGCGATGTCGGCCGCGCGCACCGTGTCGGGGTCGGAAGCGATCTTGAATCCCGTCTCCGCGCCGAACCCTTGCCCGAGGTTGTCGGCCTTTATGTGTAGGGCGAGGAGCCCCGACAAATCGAAAACTATCGCGCCGTGCTCCGTGCCTGAGGGAGACATCCTTCGCAGCTCTCCTTTCACCAGCTCGTAGCGGAAGCCGTCGTCCGGCATCGCGAAGAGCTCGCTGGCGGTCGAGCGTTGAAGCGTCGTGGTCATTGGCAGTCCTCCGGGGCGGCCGCGCGTACAAGAAAAGGCGGCCGGTTCGAGCGGCGAATGTTACCACACCGCGCGGCGAACCGGCCGCCGTCCTCCTGATTCCGACCGTCACGCGCGCGGCGCGTTCACTGCGAGCCGGCCGCGGCCGCTGCCTTCTTGTGCAGGTTGGGGACGGCGCCGGAGTCGACGGTCTCGCCGGCGCGCGAGACGACCTGGA
>DASVWB010000284.1:0-17460 GCA_036389815.1 Pyrinomonadaceae bacterium
CGCCCTCCGTGAAAGTCTCGTAGCCGCCGAGCGCGGCGTCGGACGTGATGCGGACGCGGGTGCCTTCGGCCGACTCGGTGACGGTCATCGTCATCCGCTTCAGCAGGCGCGCGCCGCCGGCCGACGACGACGCCGCGGGCCTTCGGCCCGGCGCGTCCGCG
Organism: Pyrinomonadaceae bacterium; assembly: GCA_036389815.1. Classification (GTDB taxonomy): domain Bacteria; phylum Acidobacteriota; class Blastocatellia; order Pyrinomonadales; family Pyrinomonadaceae; genus QHXN01. The sequence continues at coordinate 162 of DASVWB010000284.1, forward strand.
CGCACGGACGCGACCTGCTGCGCGGAGGCGGCCGAAGTCAGGAGGGCGAGGGCGAGCGGGGCCGCGCCCGACAAGACTCTTTTCATCATGGGCTCTACCGTCGCCGCAGGGGGTTCTCGCCGCCCGCGGCGTACTGCTCTTTGGATTTGGTTCTATTTGCCTGGACTTGAACGGGCGCGGCCGCTCGCCTCGGGGGAGTCCGCAGGGCCGCCTTTCGTAGCGCCCTTTAAGACGCAGAGGGCGCGTCGAATGTTTCAACGAATTCAGATGTCATACCGGCTTTCGGACGTTGTTCGGGCCGGAAAAATTCGGGGCGCGGAATCGCGGAGACGCGGCCGGGGCGTCAGCGGCGGCGGAGGATGATCTGGCCGTCGCCGGTGCGGAGTGACAGGAGTTGGCCGCCGCCCCCGACGCGCCAGCGGCGCACGCGGCTCTCGGCGTCCGTCTCGGCCACGGCCACGCCGTCGTTGTAGACCGACTCGGCGTTGGTCTCGACGGTCGCGTTCGCGCCCTCGGGCAGCGAGAGCGAGATGCCGCCGTCGCCGGTGCGCGCCGTCAGCGTGCGGAAGTTGCCGTCTAGCGTGATGCGGCCGTCGCCGGTGCGCGCCTCGGCGTCGCCGTCGAAGTTCTCGACGCGGATGCGGCCGTCGCCCGTCTCGGCCCGCAGCCTGCCCTTCGCGCCCGTCACGTCGATGGGGCCGTCGCCCGTCCTCAAGTCAAGCTCGCCGCTCACGCCGTCCACGCGCAGCCTCCCGTCGCCCGAAGAGACGACGAGCGTCGCGTTGCGCGGCACGTAAACGTCGAACTCCGCGTCCGCGTTCGACGAGTAGACGACGGTGCCGCCCCGCTCGCTGTAGACGCGCGCGTGGCTCTTGTCGAAGTCGGCGCGGATGGTGACCTCGGGGCCGGCCGCCTGCGCGCGTATCCTGATGCCCTGCATCTCGCGCTCGTCGGCCGCACGCTTGACGGCCGTGTACATCACCTCGGGCTTGTCCCAGGCGTGGACGTTGACGGCGCCGTCGAAGGTCTCGACGCGGACGCGCGGCGCGCCCGTCACCTGGAAGGTGTTCGACTCGCGCTCGGTGCGGCGCGCCGTGTCGTAGACGACCGCGCCCTTGAGCCCCTCCTTGACCTCGTTCTTCAGCGCCTCCTTGTCGATGGACTTCACGGCCTTGTCCACCTCGGCGGCGGCGCGCGCCGCCTCGGCCAGCTCGCGGTGGCGCTCGCGCAGCTCCTCGGCGCGCTCGCGCTCCGCCTCGCGGCGGTCGCGCTCCACGTCGCGCATCGCCTCGCGCCTCTCGCGCTCGGCCTCGCGCGTCTGGCGCGCGGACTCGCGCGCGGCGTCGCGGGCCGCGTCGCGCGCGGCCTCGTCGGCGTCGTCGTTATCGTTGTCGTTGTCGTCGTCGTTATCGAAGTCCCGGCGCGAGCGCGTCTCGGAGAGGAGGTTGGTCGCGGCGCTCTGCGGGCGGCCGTCGTCGGCGCGCCGGAGGTGGATGGTGCCGTTGACGTTGCTCAGGCTGACGCGCGCGCCGCCGCGCCCGAGCCGGCCTTCGAGGTCGCGGCCGACGTACTCGCCGACGCGCACCGGCAGGTTGAAGTCGTTCGTGATCTGGCCGTGGACGGTGCTGGCCTGCACGACCGCGTTCGAGTCCGAAGGGATGGTCACGGTGAGCGGGCCGTTGACGGCCGAGAGGTGGACGGCGCCCGACTCGTTCAGCCGGTCGAGCGTCGCGTCGAGCCGCCCGTTGACGACCGAGAGGTTGACCGCGCCCGTGAGCCCCGAGGCGCGCACGGGGCCGTTGACCGACGAGGCGTTGACCGAGCCGGCGAGCCCCTCGACGGTCAGCCCGCCGTTGACGAGGTTGATCTCGCCGACCGACGCGCCGCGCGGGACGGTGAGCGTGTACTCGACGCTGGCGGGGTTCTCGTGGCGTCGCTCGTCCGACCAGCGCAGGGTCGAGTAGGGGTACTCGGTCTCGATGCGGACGCGCGAGGCCGAGGCGTCAACCCTGATCTGCGCCTCGCGCAGACGCTCGGGGCTGTATGCGTGCTTGACGGCGTCCACCTTCACCTCGTCGCGGTCCCAGGCGACGACCCTCACCGCGCCGCTGATGTTCGTCAAGCTCACGCGCCCGTTGCCCGAGAGCGGGTAGGTCTGGTGGAACTCCTCGGTCACCTCGCCGGCGCGCGACTGCGCGTTCAGCGAGTCCGCCGCCGTCAGCGCCAGCGCCGCCAGCGCGACGAGGCACAGGATTAAACGCTTCTTCGACATGACGATTCCTCTGAATGAAGTGATCTGCTCATTTGTTCATTTGTCCATTTCCTAATTGAACCGACGTGCCGATGAACAAATGAATCAACTCTTCTACGACGTGGGGCGGAGCCGTATGGTGCCGTTGACGGTTTCGAGGCGCAGCTCGCGCCCGCCGCCGCCGACCGTGCCCGTCAGGCGGCGCCTGCTGTATGTGCCGCGGACGGTCATGGGGAAGTCGGTCAAGATGTTCCCGTTGAGCGTCTTCGCATCGACCTCCGCGCTCAGGGCGGACGGGAGCTTCAGCTCGATGTTGCCGTTGACGGTCTTGAACTCCAGCCCGTCTGACCAGTCGGCGCGACCCATCGTGACCTCGACGTTGCCGTTGACCGTGCCGGCGCGGGCGAGACCCGCGGTCGAGACCTCGACGTTGCCGTTGACGGTGCGCGCCTCCACGTCGGCCGAAAGCCCCTCGGCGTCCACGTTGCCGTTGACGGTGCGGCCGACGAAGCGGACGCCGGCCGGGACGCGCACGGTGAAGTTGACGCTCGTGTCGTTGTTATTCACGCTCATGTGGCCGCCGCCGCCGGGCACGCACTCGTTCTCGCGCTGGCCGGGGACGTTCGGGTAGACGGCGCAGATGGTGACGCCGTCGCCGTGGCGGACGACCTCGACGCGCACGTCCGCGACGTCGCTGCGGCGCGCGCGCTTGACGGCCACGACCTCGACCTCGCCGCCCGCGGCCGGCACGGCCTCGACGTTGCCGTTGACGCCCTTAATCTCGACGACGCGGCCGGCGGCCAGCGGCTCGTGCCAGCGGAACTCGTCCTGCTGCTCGCGCTGCGCGGACGTGCCGCGCGCGAAGGCGGCGAAGGCGGCGGCGGTGATGATAAGGGCGGCTGTCAGGCTGGGCGTGCGCTTCATGCTTCCTCCTCGGGTCGAGAGACTTTGATTCCGTCCGTTTCCAACGAGGAAACACCGCGCCGGCCGCGTTCGTGGCAAAAAGTTTCCGCCCGCGCGGGGTCGGAGTCCGCGAGGTTAAAAAAAGCGGAAGGCCCGGCAGCCTGTGTGCCGGGCCTTCCGCTTTTCACGGGGCGGACGCCAACCCGCCCTACATCTTCCGCAGGCGCAGCGAGCCGCTGAAGGAGCTGAGGTTGACGACGGCGTCGCCGGTGCCGACCGTGCCGTCGAGGCGCGACGTGATCGGCTCCTTCGGCACCTTCACCTTGATCTTGCCCGGCTTGACCGCGACCCGCGGCACGACCACGACCACCTCCCCCGGCTCGACCTCCGGGTGGGGGTCATCGTCCGGGTCGGTGCCGGGCGGCGCGGGCGCCGGACGCGGCGTGGGCCCCGGGCGCGGGGGCGCCCCCGGGCGCGGCGCGGGGTTGGGCGTCGGCGTGGGCGGCGGCGCGGGGCCGCCGCGGGCCCCGCCGCCGCCGGGGACTGTCCTGACGGGGAAGTCCGTGTCTATCTCGCCGCTGACGACGACCTTCGCGTGGACGCTGAAGGAGGAGTCGGCCGGCAGCTCCAACGTCACGTCGCCCGAGAAGGTGCGGAAGTCGTAGGAGCCGCCGCGCGCGAGCGGCCCCGTGTAGATCACGCTCCCGCTGGTGGTGGAGCCCGCCACCTGCCCGTGGCTCACGCCCTCGATTGTGACCTCGCCGCTTGTAGACTTGCCCTCGAAACTGTCGCCGGCCGTGACGCGGCGGAGGTTGCGCGCCTCCACGTCGCCGCTGACGGTGACGGCGCGCACGGGCCCGCTCGAATCCTCGACCGAGATGTCGCCGTTCAGGCAAGAGACCTCGACCGACTGCGAGGCCCTGCGCACGTCCACGTCGCCGCTCAGGACCTTCACGCGCACGGCCGCCACGTCCGTGACCTCCACGTCGCCGCCGCGCGACTCCACTTCCACGGTCGCGCCGCGCGGCACCATCAGCTCCACGCGGTCGTCCGAGCCGCAGCGGCCCGCGCCCGGCGCGTCGTCCTTCTCTTCCGAGACCAGCACCTCGACGCGCGGCGACGGGCGCACGTTCGGCGTCAGGAGCCGGAGCGTCCCCGCCTCCTTGGCGCGCGCGCGCACCTCGCTCCTGTCCCAGCCGCGCACGACCACGTCGCCCGAGGCGAGGCAGATCGAGACGACCGCCTTCGCTTCGGTCTCGGCGCGGCGTTCGAGCGCGAAGTCCTCGTCCGCGGCCGTGCGCGCGGGCTCCGTCTTCCGCTCGGCCTGCCGCGCCTGCGCCGCGGCGTGCGGCGCGAGCGCGAGCAGGAGCGCGAACAGCAATGTCCTGAATGAAAACTTCATCTGTATGAGTCCGACAAATTATTAGCCGACAAAAAGGGCCGGCCCCGAGACTCAACGCCCGAGCGCGGCGACCTGCGCCTGGTCTGCGACCTTCGTCAGCAGCTCCAGCTTGCTCTGGTAGGCCGACATCAGGAAGCCCACGGCGTCCCTGTCCTTCGGGTTCTGCGCGGCGACCTGCCGCGTCTGCGTGATGGCGCTGTCGAGGAGCGCGAGGTTGCGCTCGTACTGCGCGCGCAGCGCCGGCTTGAGCGACTCGTCGCCGCCGAGCTTGATGGTCTTCTCCAGCGAGGCGATGGCCGTCCGGTACTCCTTCTCGCCGGCCAGCACCTCCTCCTTCGGCGTCGCGTCACGACGCGGACTCGCGCCGCCGTTGCCTGTCGCGGCGCGGCGCGGCGCGCGGTCGAACCTGACGGGCGTCGTCGCCGTCGCTGCCGTCCCCTTGTTTGTGTTCGGAGCCGGGCTCACCTCTTCGCCGTCGTGCGTCGCGGTCGCGGCGGGCGGCGCGTCGGAGGTCTGCGCGACCCGCGCCACCTGCGGCGCGTCCCCCGACTTCGACGGCGCGCGCTGCGCCCTCTGGGACGTGAAGTAGACGGCGCCGAGGGCGAGGAGGGCGGCGAGGGTCGCGAAGGCGGCCGCGCCCTGCGGCGAGAAGTTGAAGAGCGCCGCGAGCGGGGCGAAGAAGCCCGCGAAACCGCGGCCCGTGCGCCCCGGGCGGGCGGCCTCGCCGCCGGCGTCGAGCCGCGCGACCGCGGCGTTGATGCGCGAGCGCAGGACTTCGGTCGGGACGCTCAACGCCTCGTCGGGCGCGAAGGCCGAGGCGAAGAACGAGACTTCGGCCGCGGCCGCTGCCAGCGCGGCGGCGCAGGCCTCGCACGCGGCCGCGTGGGCCGCCGCCTCGGCAGACTTTTCGGGGGGGAGTTCGCCGTCAATGTAAGCCTGTAAAATCGCCTCGTCCAGACATCTCTTCGTCATCGGCGTCCTCCGATCTTCCCGTACACCCTCATGAACTCTTTCCGGCCCCGCGCGATCAGGCTCCCGACGTTCGCCTCGTTGACGGAGAGCGCCCGCGCGATCTCCCTGTACGAGAGCCCCTGCTGCTTGAGCAGGAGGCAGCTCCGCATCGGCTCCTTGACCTGACCCAGCGCCCGCCGCGCCTCCTCTATCTCCGCGCGGCGCTCGTAGTCGTCCTCTATCCCGACCGGCTCGGCGACTACGACCGCCGAGGCGAAGAACTCCTCCTCGCGCACCCCCGTCCGGCTCCGCCCCCGTATCGTGTTGAGCGCCGTGTTCGACGCGACGCGCAGGAGCCACGGCCGCACGTGCTCCTCGTTCTGGAGCGAGCCCATGTGCTGGTAGAGCTTGAGAAAGACCTCCTGCGTGATGTCCTCGGCGAGCCCCGCGTCGCGGACGAGCGCGTAGGCGGCGCGGAAGACGGCGCGGTGGTGCAGCGTGAACGCCTCGTCGAAGTCGGGCGCGCCGGCCGCCGCCGCCTGAACCGTCTCTGGCACCGAGTTAATCAAAGCCTCTGCCGCTCGTTCACTCATCAGGCAACTCTCAACCGAGTAAACACCGCCGGGGGCACTTTCGTGGCAGGAAATTTTAACAGATAACTCCCGCCGAATCTTAGGCTTAAAACCCGCGCCCGCGGGGGGCCGCGGCCCGCCCCGGTTGGTCGGCCGCGCCGGGAAGCTGCTATATTGTCCGCGCGCGGACGCCGCGGGTTAGAACGGGAGGACGGCCGCGCGAGTTTCACCCTTTCGGAAGGACTCCAGAGAGCCGAGATGAGCGAAGCGAGGACGACCGCGGGCGGTTTCCAGTTGACCGAGGCGCTGCGCGACAGCCCGTTCATGCGCGCCTGCCGGCGCGAGCAGGTGCCGCACACGCCCGTCTGGCTGATGCGCCAGGCCGGCCGCTACATGAAGGAGTACCGCGACGTGCGCGCCAAGCACTCCTTCCTTGAGATGTGCAAGAAGCCGGACGTCGCCTCCGAGGTCACGGTCTACGCCGCGCACCGCCTGAACGTCGACGCCGCCATCATCTTCGCGGACATCCTGCTCATCATCGAGCCGATGGGGCTCGACCTCGAATTCGCCAGGGGCGAAGGCCCCGTCATCCACAACCCCGTCCGCTCCGCGCGGGACGTCGACCGCGTCCGCGAGGTCGAGGACGTTTCCTCGCTCGGCTACGTCTACGACGCCGTCCGCATCACGCGGCGGGAGTTGAAGGCCGACGTCCCGCTCATCGGCTTCTGCGGCGCGCCCTTCACGCTCGCCTCCTACATCTGCGAGGGCGGCGGCTCGAAAAACTACGTCAACACGAAGCGGCTGATGTACACCGACCCCGGCGCGTGGCACGCGCTGATGGCGAGGATAGCGCGGGCGCTCCCCCGCTACCTCAACGCGCAGGTCGAGGCCGGCGCGCAGGCCGTGCAGATTTTCGACTCGTGGGTCGGCGCGCTCTCGCCCGACGACTACCGCGAGTACGTCCTGCCGCACACGCGCGAGGTCATCCGCAACGTGACGCCCGGCGTCCCCGTCATACACTTCGGCACGGGCACGGCGACGCTGCTGGAGCTTCAGAAGGAGGCGGGCGGCGACGTCATCGGCCTCGACTGGCGCGTGCGCCTGGACGAGGCGTGGGCGCGGCTCGGCGACGTGGCCGTGCAGGGCAACTTCGACTCCGTCGCGCTCTTCACCAACCCGGAGGTCGTTCGGCGGCGGGCCAAACAAGTCCTCGACCAGGCGGCGAACCGCCCCGGCCACGTCTTCAACCTCGGCCACGGCATCCTCCCTGAGACGCCGGTAGAGAACGTCGTCGCCTTGGTCGAGGCCGTCCACGAGCTGAGCCAAAGAAAGTCTGGAGTCTGAAGTCTGGAGTCTGGAGTCAAAACACTCTTCTCAACCAAACGCTAAAGGCACTTCCTCATGGCAGCAACGCCCTCCGAACAGTCGGGACTCCAGACTCCAGACTCCAGACTCCAGACTCCTTACGACGCCTTACTCGTCGTCTCCTTCGGCGGGCCGGAGGGGCCGGACGAGGTGATGCCGTTCCTCTCCAACGTGCTCCGCGGGCGCAACGTGCCCGAGTCGCGCATGCGCGAGGTGGCGCACCACTACGAGCTGTTCGGCGGCGTGAGCCCCCTCAACGGGCAGAACCGCCGGCTCATCAGTGCGCTCGAACGTGAGCTTGAGACGAACGGCCCGCGGCTGCCCGTCTACTGGGGCAACCGCAACTGGCACCCGCTGCTCGCCGACACGCTCGGGCGGATGCGCGACGACGGGATAAAGAACGCGCTGGCCTTCGTCACGTCGGCCTACAGCTCCTACTCGGGCTGCCGCCAGTACCGCGAGGACGTCGAGCGCGCGCGCGTGGAGGTGGGCGAGGGCGCGCCGCGCGTCGAGAAGCTGCGCGCCTTCTTCAACCACCCCGGCTTCGTCGGGCCGAACGCGGAGAACCTGCGCGCCGCGCTCGCGCAGATTCCGGCGGGGCGGCGCCCGGCCGCGCGCGTCGCCTTCACGGCGCACAGCATCCCCGCGGCGATGGCCGCCGGCTGCGACTACCAGCCGCAACTGCTCGAAACCTGCCGCCTCGTCGCCGAAAGCTCGGGCGCCGCCGGCTGGCGGCTCGTCTTCCAGAGCCGTTCGGGCCCGCCCGCGCAGCCGTGGCTCGAACCGGACATCCTCGACCACCTGCGCCGGCTGAAGGGGCAGGGCGTGTCGGACGTGGTCGTCGCGCCGGTCGGCTTCATCTCCGACCACATGGAGGTGCTCTACGACCTCGACACGGAGGCGCGGCAGCTCTCGGAACGACTCGGGCTGAACATGATTCGCGCCGCGACCGTGGGCACGCACCCCGAGTTCGTCCGGATGATACGCGAACTGATACTCGAACGCCTCGACCCGGCCACGCCGCGACGCGCGCTCGGCACGCTCCCGCCCCGGCAGGACTCCTGCGCCGTAGACTGCTGCCCGCAGGGCGCGTCGGCTCGTCCCGTCCGTCTTGAGAGTAACGGTGGCTGAACTGAACCGCGGGGGCACGGATGCACGGCCTTAGGGATTTCAAATTTCAAGTTTCAAATTTCAAATTTGAAACTGGTTGCTGACTTGGCCCGAGAATTCTCAAACACGCGTCGCGTCGTCGTCGTCGGCGGGGGCGTCAGCGGCCTCGCCGCGGCGCACCGCCTGTGCGAGCTGGGCGGACAGGAGGCGGGCGTCGAAGTCACCCTGCTTGAAGCCTCGGGCCGTCTGGGCGGGACGGTGCGCACGCACAGGCGCGACGGCTTTCTGGTCGAGGGCGGGCCCGACTCCTTCATCTCCGAAAAGCCCGAGGCGCTCGCGCTCGCGCGGCGCATCGGCCTCGAAGGCCGCATCATCCAGACCAACGAGCGGCACCGCCGCAGCTTCGTCGTCCGCGGCGGGCGGCTGCGCCCGACGCCCGAGGGCTTCCAACTGCTCGCGCCCTCGCGCCTGCTCCCCTTCCTCGCCACAGACATCTTCACCTGGCGCGGCAAGGCGCGCATGGCCTTAGACCTCGTGCTCCCGCGCCGCCGCGGCTCGAACGGCCGCGACGACGAGAGCCTCGCCGCCTTCGTCCGCCGCCGCTTCGGCCGCGAGGCGCTGGAGCGGATGGCGCAGCCGATGGTCGGCGGCATCTACACGGCCGACCCCGAGTCGCTCTCACTGCGCGCGACGATGCCGCGCTTCCTCGAAATGGAGCGGCGACACCGCAGCCTCATCCTCGCCATGTGGCGCGCGGGGCGCCGCGCCGAGGAGGAGGCGCGCCACGGCCGCGGCGCGAGCGGCGCGCGCTACAGCCTCTTCCTCTCCTTCGACGATGGCGTGCAGGTGCTCACCGACGCGCTCGCCGCGCGGCTGCCCGCGGGCACGGCGCGCCTTAAAACGAAGGTCGTCTCGCTCGCGCCGCGGCAGGCCGCGCGCCGCTGGGAGTTGAAGACGGAGGCGGGCGAGTCCTTCGAGGCGGACGCGGTCTGCCTCGCGCTCCCCGCCTACGCCGCGGCGCGCCTGCTGCGCGACGTGGACGACTCGCTGGCCGAAGAGCTTGAGCAGATACCTTACGCCTCGACCGCGACGGTCAACCTCGCCTACGAGCGCCAAGCCGTCCCGCACCCGCTCGACGGCTTCGGCTTCGTCGTCCCCTTCGTCGAGCGGCGCGCGACGCTCGCCTGCACCTTCAGCAGCGTCAAGTTCCCGGGGCGCGCGCCCGCGGGGCGCGCGCTGCTGCGCGCCTTCGTCGGCGGCGCGCTCCAGCCCGACATGTTCGCCCTCGAAGACGGGGAGATGGTCGGGGCCGTCCGCCGCGACCTGCGCGACCTATTAGGCGTCACGGCGCCGCCGCTCTTCGCGCACGTCGAGCGATGGCCGCGCTCGATGGCGCAGTACCACCTCGGCCACGCCGAACGCGTCGCGCGCATACGCTCGCTCGCGGCGAAACTCCCCGCGCTCGCCCTCTGCGGCAACGCCTTCGAGGGCGCGGGGCTGCCCGACTGCGTCCGCGGCGGCGAGTCGGCGGCCGCCGCGCTCCTGAAGTCGCTCGGCGCGACGGGACTTCCGCGCTGACACGGTGCCTATGGAAGAGAGGGACGAGACTTACGGCGCGCGCTGCGCCGACGTGTACGACCAGTGGTTCGGCTACTCCGACGAGCGGGCGGTGGACGTGCTGGCCGAACTCGCCGGCGGCGGCCGCGCGCTCGAACTCGGCATCGGCACCGGGCTCGTGGCGCTGCCGCTCGCGGCGCGCGGCGTCGAGGTTCACGGCGTTGACGCTTCGGCCGAGATGGTCGCGCGCCTGCGCGCCAAGCCGGGCGGCGACGCGATACCCGTCACGCTCGGCGACTTCGCGGACGTGCCCGCGGAGGGAGAGTTCCGGCTCGTCTACGTCGTCTACAACACGCTCTTCGCGCTCCAGACGCAGGAGGAGCAGGTGCGCTGCTTCCAAAGCGTCGCCGCGCGGCTCGCGCCCGGCGGCTCGTTCGTCGTCGAGGCGTTCGTCCCCGACCTCGCGCAGCTCAGCGCCGGCCAAGGCGTGCGCCTGCTGCACATGACGGACGACCGCGTCGGCATCCGCGTCTTCCAGCACGACCCCGTCGGGCAGAAGCTCCGGAGCCGGCACGTCGTCTTCCGCGAGGGCGGCTCGCAGGTCTTCCCCGTCGAGGTGCGCTACTGCTGGCCTTCGGAGCTTGACTTGATGGCGCGGCTCGCCGGCCTCCGCCTCCGCTCGCGCTGGGGCGACTGGCGGCGCGGCGAGTTCGACGCCCGGAGCGAGAAGCACGTCTCCGTCTACGAACGCCCGCCCCTTTGAAACCCTCCGCCGGAGGCGCGACGCACGGAACCGGCGAGCGGGGACGCGGCTGAAGGCGATTTGAGATTTGAAATTTGAAATCTCAAACCCCTGAAGCGGCGCGTCCGTGGTTGACGCCGCGCTTTTGCCTTCGCCGCCCGTCTCAATTAAGCTTCGGGTGCTTTCACACCACACGGCGGCGGCGGCGCGTTTGGGCAAAGAGGGACTGGTCATCGTCGGCGGCGTCGCCGCCGGGCTCGCGGCGGCGATGGAGGCGCGGCGCAACGCGCCCGGACTGCCCGTCACCGTCTACGAGCGGACGGGCGACATCTCCTACGGCGCGTGCGGGCTGCCTTACGTCGTCGCGGGCCTCATCCCCTCCGCCGACTCTCTCGTCCTCCACACGCCCGAATACTTCCGCGAGCGTCACGACATCGAAGTCCGCACGAACTGTGAGGCCGTCGAACTCCTCCCGTCGAAGGCGGTGCTGCGCGTGCGCGAGGGCGGCGCGGAGCGCGAGGTCGGTTACGACTCGCTCGTCCTCGCCACGGGCGCGGCCGCCGTCTGCCCGCCGCTGCCCGGCCGCGACCTCGAAGGCGTCTTCGTGCTCAGGCACATGCGGGACGGCCGGCGGCTCCTGCGTCATCTCGAAGCGGCCCGGCCGCGCACGGCCGCGGTCGTCGGCGCCGGCTACATCGGGTTGGAGTTGGCGGAGGCGTTCGCCTCGCGCGGCCTGCGCACGACGCTCGTCGAAGCGTCCGACGCGGTGATGGGCGCGCTCGGCGGGCGGATGCGCGACCTCGTGGCGGAAGAGCTTCGCGCGCGGGGCGTCGAGGTCCTGTTCGGCGAGCGCGTGACGGGCTTCGAGGGCGCGGGCGCGCGCGTCACGCGCGTGCTGACCGACGCGGGGCGCGCCGTCGAGGCCGAGGTCGTCTCGGTCGGCGTCGGCGTGCGGCCCGAGGTGGCGCTGGCGGCCGCCGCCGGCATCGAGGTCGGCGAGAGCGGCGCCCTCTTGACCGACGAGCGGCAGAGGACGAGCGCGCCGGGCGTCTACGCCGCGGGCGACTGCTGCGAGGTTCTGCACAGGGTCTCGGGCCGACGCGTGTGGCACCCGCTGGGGCAGCCCGCGGTCAGGCAGGGCTGGGTCGCGGGCGCCAACGCCGTGGGCGACGCGGGCGCAGGCGCGCGCTACGCGGGCGTCGTCGGGACGAACGCCGTGAAGGTCTTCGGGCTGGAGGTCGCGCGCACGGGGCTGTCTTTAAAAGAGGCTGTCGAGGCGGGCTTCGACGCCACGGAGACGGAGAACGATTCGCACTCGCGCGCGGGCTACTACCCCGGCTCTTCGCGGATTCACACGCGCCTCGTGACGGACGCGCGCGGCCGCCTGCTCGGCGCGCAGATGGTCGGGCGCGAGGGCGTCGCGCACCGCGTCAACGTCTACGCCGCCGCGCTCCACGCAGGGCTCCGCGTCGAAGAGGTCGAGCGGCTTGACCTCGCATACGCCCCGCCCTTCGCGCCGACGATTGACCCCGTCATACGCGCCGCGCACGCCGCGAGGAAGAAAGAGTAATACCGGCTCGCATAGCAGAACGGGGTTACCCGGCGAGCTAACCATACTCAGTGTGCGTGCCCCGCGCCGCCCGACATCTGCCTCTCCGCCGACCACATCTCCCGCGCCGTGCGCTCGTACGGGTAGAGGTGAATCATCCACCCGAAGAGTCGCGGGTAGAAGCGCCCGCCGGCCTCGCGGCACTCGCTTTCGGTCGAGATGGCGCCGCCGAGCCCGAACCTCGGCCCGACGCCGAAGAGGTTCCGCAGGGGGTCGCCCGCGGGCAGGCAGACGTTCACGTGCTGGTGCCACGCGGCCACGCTCAGCGGGATGCGCGCGTCGAGTTCGTCCTCGGTCAGCCCGGCGGGCGCGGTGTACATCACGCCGATGAGGCGGTACCCCTCGCCGGCCTTTTCGTAGAGCAGCGAGGTCGGGTGCTCGACGTTGAACCCGCCCTCCGCCTCGGCGTAATAGGCCGCGTTGTTGAAGTGGTACATCTTCTGCGGCACACGGGGCAGCAGGATTTCGTAGCCGTCCCGCAGCGCCGCCCTGTAGTCCCTGTACCTCTCGACCGCCTGCCGCGCGCGCGCGGCGACCTCGGCCGCGCGAGCCTCGTCCCCAGGCCGGGCGGGCCGGGCGGCGGTCATCTTCATGTGCGGCCCCGCGTCCGCTACGACAGGGGCCACGCCGGCCGCGAGGCGCGACGCGCCCACCGCGTTCCCTTCGTGCGCCGCATGCACCGATGGTCGTCGGAAGTTCGACCAGGCCGCCGCGGCGGAAGTGACGACCAGCACCGCCGCGAACGCCAACAATACCTTCGCTCTCATCTCGACCCGCCTGTCTTATTTGAAAAGGCGCCAGACTCACTTCGTCTAACGCCGCCGGCTGATTCACGGGAGTGTGTTTTGGCTCGTTTAGATGTGGCCGGCGGGAGGGCTGTTGTACCGTGGCGCGGGACGAATAATGCGGCATGCCTTGCGGCCGACCCTGCACAAGCCCGGGGCGACCGAGTTCGCCGGCGGCTCAGAGGAAGTGGCCGTAGCCGACGGGGACGAGCCCGACGAGGTAGTTCCTGCCGAAGAGTGGCGGCACGTCCCACTACGCGACGAGCACGCAGAGACGGCTTCCCCTACTTCCGCCTCCGCGCCGCCTGCTTGCCGCCGGCCTGCTTCGTCGCCGCCTTGCGCGCCGCCGGCCCCTCGGCCTTCCGGCCCGCCTTCTTCGCCGGTTCCTTCTTCGTGACCTTCTTGCTCTCGGCCCTGGACTCCTTTTTCTCGGGACGCCCCGCGGGCTCCGACCCCTTACGCGGCTCGGCCTTCGACGAGTCCCCGAGAGAGGCCGCGATCAGCTCTTCGCCGGGGCGGCGGCCGTCCACGAAGGCGAAGACGTGGAAGTGGTCGCGGTTCTCCCTGAGCGATTCGACGCGCCCCTCGTCGCGCAGCCGCGCGATGTCGGCCATGACGAACTCCTGCTCCTCGGCCGTCATGTAGCGGTAGAGGATGTCGAAGGCGAGCCCCGTCGAGTGCGGCGGCACGTCGATGAGCGTCGCGTTGGAGTTCGATTTACTCAGGCGATGCTGGTACTCGTCGGGGCGCACGAGCGAGGTGATGGGCAGCGGGCGTCCGAACCTCGCGCTGTAGGAGGCGGCCAGTTCCTTCATCACCGCGAGCGCTTCGGGGCGCAGGTGCGAGAGCATGCGCACCTTCATCTCCCTGCGCGAGCGCCCGTCGCCGAGGTCGTACTCGCGCCCGTGGAAATTTACGGCGAGCGAGGAGAGCGCGTCGCGCTCGGCGAACAGCGCACGCCGACTGCCGGCGTCACCGTAGAAGGCGTCGAGTAAGTTCGCGCCGTCGAGCTGAGACTTGAGCGCCTTCTCCTTCTTCGCGACCTGGGCGCGCAGCGAGGCGCGGCGCGAGCGCTCCGCCTTGCCGAGGGAGCCGGCCTCCGCCTCCATCGCGGCCACCTCCTCGCGCGCGCGGGCCACAGACTCTTCGAGCCGCGCGCGCTCGCCGCCGAGTTCCGCCTCGTCGTAGACGGCGACGCTCCTGCCGGCCGACTTGTCGTAGTGCGTGAAGGGCCCCGCGTCGGCCAGCGCGCCGACGCCGTAGAGGACGTAGCTGTCGGTCGCGGCGGGCACCTCGACCAGCCCGCCGCCGCGGATCATCCCGGCGAGGCCGGCGTAGTCGTGCGGCGTCTCGACCGAGTGCTCCTTCCACTCGGCCACCTGTATGGCGAGGAAGCGCCTCGTGTCGCTGTAATGCTTGAGCTGCGGCGGCACCTCGACCTTCGCCTGCCTGCCCGTGGGCCCGCCGCGCTCCTCCGTCACACGCTGGGCCGCAAGGGGCCATGCGGTGCCCTCGGCGGCGGCCGAGGAGGCGGGCACCGGGTCTAAGCCCGCGGGCGGCCAGACCCTGCGCGGCACCTTCGGCCCGCCCAGCAGCATGACGACCGCCGCGACGGCGCCGACCGAAAAAGCGGTCAGCGCAACTCTCCCCGTCCTGATTCTATCTTTCACGCGAGGTGTCCCCTTGATGCGGAAAGGGCTCGGCGGGTGGGCGCACGGGTCGCGCCCGACTCGTCAAGCCTGTGAGCCATTTGGATGCGGCCCTGGCGTTAAACGTATGCTGTTCCCTGCGTAATGGCCTGTCCGCCCTGCTATTACTGTGAGGGCCGCCCGCCCGCGTCGGGTCGGCACACGTATTCGTGCGGCGGTGCACCATCAGGAATGGTGACGGCGACGGGCGGCCTCAACCCCCTCGACCATCTTCCAGTGTTACAGGAGAGCCCCGGCCGATTCGCCGCCCGCGGCACACCTCTTGTAGTCGTTGAGGGCGTCGCGTCATCACGTATGACCGGCGCCCATTGAGAGTCACGCGGCGAAGGGGAGAGCGCCGCGTTACTCTCAATTATCCTTCCTAACTAACAAAGGGGTTTGGTGATGAAGAGGTATTTACTTTCGTTTCTCTGTCTCGTAATCCTGGCGGCTTCGGCCGCGCCTGCCGCCTCGGCGCAGACCGGCTCGCGCTTCGGCCGCAAGGCGAGGACGGCCGCCATCGTCGGAGCCGGCGCGGCCGCGGGCGCGCTCATCGCGGGCAAGAAGGGCGCGGCCATCGGCGCAGGCTCGGGCGCGCTCTACGCCTTCAATCGCCGCGCGGCGCAGCGCAACTTCTCTTCGCGCAACCGCCGCATCGGCACCGTCCTCGGCGGCACGGCGCTGGGCGCGGGGCTCGGCGCGGCCTTCGGCGGCAAGCGCGCCGCCGCGGTGGGTGCGCTGGCCGGCGCCGGCGGCTCCTACATCTACACGAAGAAGAGCCGGCGCTACCCGCGCCGCTACTGAGGACGGCCCGAGCAGATGTCTGTGTGAGGGGGGCGCCACCCGGCGCCCCCTTCCTTTTGTCCTTCGTGCCGGTTCCGTGTATCCCTTGTCGGACGACCCGACGCAACCGCTTAGGCTCGACGGCGGCGGGTGATATTTACGCCCATTCCGTTTAGTTCAACGGCGTAAGCGGCGGACGCCGGGCGCGGATTACGGCAACCCAGACTTCGGCCAATCGAAACCAAATCGCAACCAAAGGCCGCCCTCACGGCCTACCATCTTGGTGTTCGGCGGTGCCGCGCACGAAACGTCCGTCGCGCAAAGTCGTCCGCGGGTTCACAGGCGGCGTCGATGACATGGTGCCTCTCCCTGTCATATACCTTCGCACGCTTAACGGAAACTGTTTTGACAGTCTCTCAATTCCTTCTGCCCGGCGAGTCCGTGCTCTACGAGGCCCCGGAGGAGGTCTACTACGGCAGGACGCCCTTCGCCCTCTACGTCACGGGCGAGCGGCTGCTGCTCTACTCCGTCACGGGGCGGCTCAAGCGTGGCGAGCGCGCGGTCGCCGAGCCGCTGGCCGGCGTGGAGTCCGTCGAATATTCAGAGGGCGGATTCCTCTCCAGACGCGGCAGGCTGGACGTACGCTTCCCCGGCCACGTCCTCGCGCTGACCGGAAGCCCCGGCACCATCAAAGAAGTCTGGCGTGCGCTGCAACAGCATGCGCCCACCCGGGGCGGCGCCCCCGCCGACGACGAGGTGACGATTGTCGCGCCGCCCCCACCGCTCTTCGACGACCTGCACCGCCCGCCCGCGCAGGTCGAACCGCTCGCCGTGGCGACGAAGCACACGCTGCGGCGGAAGCCGTCAGCCTTACGACAGCCGGTGGCCGTCGCCCTTGTCATCTGCATTGCCTCCGCCCTCGCGGTCATCGGCCTGATGCGGCTCCGGGCGTCGCGGACTGCTCGGAAGTCCGCGACGCCGGTCGCGGAGACGGCGCCGGCTTCCACGCCACTACCGACGCCCGGCGCGACGCCCGTCACGCTGCACTTAATGGATGAGACCTTCACGCTGGAAGCGGGCTCGCACCGCGCCGTACAGTTCGGCGTCCCGCGTGGCCCCGGTGCGGCGCGCGTCGCGGGCGGCTTCCGCGTCACGTGGGGCGGCACCGTCGACTTCTACGTGATGAGCCGGGAGCAGTACGAGCGCTTCGCTGCGGGCGGCGAGCCCGACGTGACGAGCGCGGTCTACAGGCAGGCGCAGTGGAACGCGAGGGTGGGCGAGAGGCTACAGCCGGGCGACTACTGCCTGGTCTTCGATAACCGCGACCCGGAGGGCGGCGCGCAGACGGTGGCCGCCGAGTTCTTCCTAACATACGACCAGCCGGCGGCGCCCTGATGTGCACGCGGGATTCGGGTACGTCGGCAGCGCGACGGCTTAGATAATCGTGTGATCGATAAAATCCTTGACAATCAACCGGCGTTGGAATAGGCTTCGCCCGCTTTTCAACACGGCGGGACATTTTAATTCCTTTCCGGCCTTTACCTCGCGGCTTTGCACCGAGGCCAGTAAGCGTCCACGTCA
>DASVWB010000285.1:0-6933 GCA_036389815.1 Pyrinomonadaceae bacterium
CGAGGACAACTTCCTCGTGCTCGACCTCAGCGGCCAGAGGGCCTGGACGGGCACGGAGGGCGACGACCCGCCCGAGGGGCTGCGCCGCTTCGAGGTCGGCGCGAAGGGCGTCGTCCTCGTCGTCTCGGACGGGATGGGCGGCGCGCTCGCCGGCGACGTGGCGAGCCGCATGGCCGTCGAGACCGTCCGCGACATGCTGACGGGGGCGGAGGAGGCCGACGGCGAGGGCGTCTGCGACCCCGAGGCGCCGCTCGTCGAGTGCCTGAAGAACGCCACCGACTACGCCAACTTCGCCATCCACAAGCGCAGCCAGGAGGACCCGCGCTGCTCCGGCATGGGCGCGACGCTGACCGCCGCGGCCGTCTCGGCCGACGGCGTGAGCCTCCTCCAGGTCGGCGACAGCCGCGGCTACGTCATCCGCGGCGGCCGCATCAAGCTCGCCACCAAGGACCAGTCGCTCGTCCAGCAGCTCGTCGACGTCGGCCAGATCAGCGAGCAGGAGGCCGAGACGCACATGTTCCGCAACGTCATCCTCCAGGCGCTCGGCGCGCAGGCCGAGCTTCAGCCCGTGACGGGGCGCGTGCGCGTCTTCCGCGGCGACCTCCTGCTGCTGTGCAGCGACGGCCTCTCGGGGAAGCTGCGCGGCGAGGACATGCTGCGCATCGTCAACGAGGCGGACGGCGACCTCGCGCGCGCCTGCGAGGCGCTGGTTGACGAGGCCAACGAGCGCGGCGGCGAGGACAACATCACGGTCGTGCTCGCGCGCCTCACGGGCGACGACCTGCCCGCGCCCGACACCGACCGCATCACCGTCGAACTCCCCGCGCCCGAGGGCGACGACACCATCGGCCACGAAGAGGACACGACCGAGAGGCTCTGACCCTCGGCCCGCAGTCTCATGACGCCGCGCGCGCTTCCCACGATACTCGCGGCGCTCGCGCTCGCGCTCTTCGCGGCGGGCGCGGGCGCGGCGCTCCGGCAGCGGGGCGAGGACGAGTACGTCCGCGGCGCCGCGCGCCGGGCGACGACCGCGGCCGGGGCGCGCGACTTCGACTCGCGCGTCGTGGCGCTGCGCGACGCCGTCCGCGCGGGCGTCCGGAACATAGACTTCCCCGCGGCGGGGCGGCCGTTCCTGCGCGACACCGCGGCCGACACGCTGCGCTCGGGGCGTGGGCGCTGCGGCGAGGCCGCGCGCGCCTTCATCAACATGGCGCGCGCCGAGGGCATCCCCGCGCAGAGGCTCTACCTCGAAGGCCGCGTCTACGCGCACGTCGTCGTCGTCGTCACGGCCCCCGACGGGCGCCGCCTCATCGCAGACCCGACATACCTCTACTTCTTCGACGACGTGGAGCCGCTCGCCGACCTCGCGCGGCACGCGGAGTTCACGAGACACTGGACCTTCGGCTGGAGGCGGCTGGGCGCGCTGCGCGCCCTCCCGTCGCACTTCGTGCCGCTCGGCCCGCTCGTGTACTTTTTCGAGAACCCGCACGCGCTGCTCGCGTGCCTGTGCCTGCTCGGCTCCGCGGCCGCGCTCACGGCCTCCGAACTCCTCGGCCGCGGGCTCCCGCGCCGCGCCCGGGGTAAGTCCGACGCGGGCTTCGCCCTGCCCGCCCCGCTCGAAGGCCGGGGCGCTTAAAACCACCCCGCGCCGCCGCCCGGCAGAAGTCAAACACAGAGACACGGCCACACCGCTTTAAGAATCTCAAATCTCAAATCTCAAATTTGAGATTCTTAAAGCCGCGTCTCCGTGTCTCTGTGTTTAGCTCTTGCTGATTAAGTCTGACCGGGGCCGGTCAAACTCTCACTTCCCCGCCTCGCCGTCGGTGAGTTCCCCGGTGCGCCACTCGGGGAGCGCGCCGGCGCGGCGGACGTAGATGGAGGCCCCCTGTAGGCGCTCGACGACGACACGGTCGCCCGCGACGAGCGGCGCCTCGCCCTCGGCCGGGTAGGCCGTCCAGACCGAGCCGAAGACCTTGACCGCGCCCTCGTTGAGCGCGCCCTGGCTCGCGCCGACGACCGTCCCGACCTGCCCGGGCAGCCCGGCCGCGCCGACCTTCAGGCCGTCGGGCTCGCCGCCCGTCGAGAAGTAGTTGACGAAGATGGTGCGCGAGAGCGCCGTCAGCGCCGAGGAGAGCGCGATGAAGATGACGAACTGCGCGGCGAGCCCCGCGCCGAGGAAGCTGGCGAGCGCCGCGGCCAGCGCGCCCACGCCGAACCAGAGCAGCACGAAGCCCGGCGTGAAGACCTCCGCGATGACGAGGAGCACGCCGAGGACCGCCCACAGAATCCAGACCCAGTCGCTCATCTTCTCGGGACTTCAGCCCTTCAAAAAGTTCTTGAGCACGAACCAGACGTTGGCGGGGCGCTCGGCGAGCCGGCGCATGAAGTACGGGTACCACGTCTTCCCGTAGGGCACGTAGACGCGCACGTTGTACCCCTCGCGCGCGAGCCCTTCTTGCAAGTCGCGCCTGACGCCGTAGAGCATCTGGAACTCGAACTTCTCCTTCCCGATGCCGGAGGCCGCGGCGAACTCCTTCGTGGCGCGGATCATGTTCTCGTCGTGCGTGGCGATGCCGTGGTAGACGCCGCTCCCGAGCAGCACCTTCATGCACCGCACGTAGTTCTCGTCCACGTCGCGCTTGTCGGGGAAGGCCACCTCGGGCGGCTCGTTGTACGCGCCCTTGCAGAGCCGCACGCGCGCCGGGATGGCGAGCACGTCGCGGAGGTCTGCTTCTGTGCGGCGCAGGTAGGACTGGAGGACGATGCCGACGGTGTTGAGGCCGAACTCGGAGCGCAGGCGCCGGAAGATGTCGAGCGTGACCTGCGTGACGTGCGAGTCCTCCATGTCCACGCGGACGAAGTTGTCGCGGCGGGCGGCCTCCTCGACGACGGCGCGCGCGTTGCGGTAGGCCAGCTCAGGGTCGAAGGCGAGGCCGAACTGCGTGAGCTTGATCGAGACGTTCGACCGGATGCCGGCCTCGTCGATGGTGGCGAGGATGCGCTTGTACTCGCTCACCTCGCCCTCGGTCTCGGCGGGGCTGGTGACGCCCTCGTTGAGGTGGTCGAAGGTGGCGGTGCAGCCGACGGCGTTCAGGTCGCGTATGGCGCGGACGGTCGTCTCGATGTCCTCGCCGGCGACGAAGCGCGCGGTCATCCGCTGGAAGGGTTTGAAGCGCGTGGCGAAGTCCTTCAGCCCCTCGCGCCGCGAAAGAAAAAGGAGTGTGCTCCTGGCAACCATCTCTTCGTGTGCCCGTCCCGGTTCGTGGTTAAAGGACTTACAAATTTAAGGCCGCCGCCCGCGCGCTGTGTTATGCTTCCCCGCGTTTTTACCCTCGCGCCGCCGAAAGACTCCCGGGGACCGAACGAAGTTTGCGCTGGAAGCTGCTCATCGCCGCCTCGCTGCTGGCCGCCGCCGCGGGCGCGGGCGCTTGCTACGCCGCCGCGCGCCTCGTGCTGCCCCGACTGGGCGAGGGCTCGCGGGGCTGGGCCGCCGCGCTCTCGCTGCTCGTGCCCGTGGGGGCGACCGCTTTCGCGGCCGTTTTCGTCTACCGCCACACGGCGCGCAGGCGCGCGCTCCAGGCCGCGGCCACGGCGCTCCTCGCCTCGCTGCTCACGCTGGCGGCGCTCACGCTCGGGCCCGCCTTAGCGGGGCGCCCCGAGCCCGAACTCTTCCCGCTGCCCCCGGCTAAAACCACCTGAAAAAACCCGACCGCCAGCATAAGTAACACGCCCGCCCTCGACGGTCAAAGAGTGGTGGGTGACGAGTGATGAATGAAGAGCAGGATGCCTTTCACTCATCACTCGTCACTCGTCACTCCTTTGAGTCCTATCCGCTCCTGCACGGGCTTGAGGGCTTCGATGACGAAGCGGACGTGCTCGTCGAGGTCTACGCCCAGCTCCTCGACGCCCTGTCGGATGTCGTCGCGGTTGACGGTGCGTGCGAACGCCTTGTCTTTGAGCTTCTTCCTGACCGAGGAGACTTCGAGGTCGTCGAGGCTCTTCGAGGGGCGGACGAGCGCGCAGGCGACGAGGAAGCCGCACAACTCGTCGGTGGCGAAGAGGGCGCGCGCCATCGGCGTGTCGCGCGGCACCCCGGTGTAGGTCGCGTGGCCGAGGATGGCGCGGATGACGCGGTCTGGGTAGCCGCGGCCGCAGAGGATGTTCGCGCCCTTGTAGGGGTGCTCCTCTGCGGTCGGGAACATCTCGTAGTCGAAGTCGTGCAGCATGCCTGTGATGCCCCACTCGTCCGCGTCTGCCTCCGCGCCGCCGTAGCGCGGGGCGGCCGCGCGCATCGCCGCCTCGACGGCCAGCGCGTGCTGGCGCAGGCTCCGCCCCTTCGTGTACTCGCAGAGCAGCTCCCAAGCTTCCTCGCGGGTCGGCATACTGCTGAGGCCCCTCCTGTCGGCCTGCGGTTTTTCTGTTTACGCTCGCGCGGCTAGTTTCTCACGCCCCGCGGCGGCGTTCCAAGCCGCGCCGCGGGCGGCTTGCTTGCCGCCCCGAAGGGCGTTCAACTACAATGGCGTGTGCACACCGTCCGCCGACCCGTAAAGCGATGAAACCTTTTCTCTACGCGGCGCTGGCCGGTTACGTCGTCGCCGCCATCAACGCCCTCCTGGCCTTCGTCAACAAGCGCCGCGCGGCCGAGCGCGTCAGCACTTACGCCGCCGCCTTCGGCTTCGCCGCCCACACCGGCTCCCTCGTCCTCGACTGGGTGCAGGACGGCCGCTACCCGCTCTTCAGCACGACCGAGGCGCTCTCGTTCCTGGCCTGGACGCTGGTGGTCGCCTTCGGGCTGGTCACGTTCCGCTACCCGCTGCGCGCGCTCGGCGCGTTCCTGCTGCCCGTCGTCGCGCTGGTCGTCGTCGCGTCGCAGCTCGTCTCGCCCGCGCCGGGCAAAGACCCTTCGAGCGTGGTGGGCGGCAGCGGCTCGTGGCTCTTCCCCGTCCACGTCACGCTGCTGCTCTTCGGCTACGCCTCGTTCTTCGTGGCGTTCGCGGCGAGCGTGATGTACCTCTGGCAGGAGCGCGAGCTGCGGCTGAAGCGCTTCGGCGCGTTCTTCCACCGGCTGCCCAGCCTGACGACCGTGGACGACGTGGGCTCGACGGCCGCGGGCGTCGGCTTCACGCTGCTGACGCTCGGCATCGTGACGGGCGTCATCTGGTCGCGCGCGCGCAGCGTGCGCATGTTCCACAACGACCCGACCGAGTTCTTCGCGCTGCTGACGTGGGTCGTCTACCTCGCGCTCCTGCACTACCGCGTCCAGTGGCGCGGCCGCCGCGCCGCGTGGCTCGGCGTCGGCGGCTTCACGCTCGTCCTCTGCACCTTCGTCGGCGCCGTCGCCCTCGGCGGCTTCCACGTCTTCAGGTAGTCCGGATGTCAATCGTCCTCGTCGGACTCAACCACAAGACCGCGCCCGTCGAGGTGCGCGAGCGGCTCGCCTTCAGCGACGAGGCGTGCGCCGCGGGCCTGCGCGCGCTCGTGGACGGCGAGCTGGTGCGAGAGGGGCTAATCGTCTCGACCTGCAACCGCGTGGAGATTCTCGCCGCCTCGCCCGGGCGGAAGGGCGCGGACGCCGTCGGCCGGCTGAGCGAGTTCCTCTCGCGCGTCCGCAGCGTCCCCGTCGAGCTCTTCAGCGGCCACATCTACACGCACGCCGACGAGGCCGCCGTCCGCCACGTCTTCCGCGTCGCCTCCTCGCTCGACTCGATGGTCGTCGGCGAGCCGCAGGTCCTGGGGCAGGTGCGCCACGCCTACTCGCTCGCCGTCGAGGCCGGCACGGCGGGGCGCGTCCTGCACAAGCTCGTCCACCACGCGCTGCGCGTCGCCAAGCGCGTGCGCAGCGAGACGGGCATCGCCGCCTCGGCCGTCTCCATCAGCTACACGGCGGTCGAGCTGGGGCGGAAGATTTTCGGCAGCCTGAAGGGCGCGACCGTGCTGCTCGTCGGCGCGGGCGAGATGGCGGAGCTGGCCGCGCAGCACCTCGCGGGCGCGGGCGCGGCGCGCGTGCTCGTCGCCAACCGCACATACGAGACGGCGCAGCGCCTCGCCGTCAGGTTCGGCGGCGAGGCCGTCGAGTTCCCCGCCCTCGAAGAGCACCTCGCGCAGGCCGACATCGTCATCTGCTCGACGGGCGCGCGCGAGTACGTCATCACGCCCGAGATGGCGGAGAGAGCGCGCGGGGCGCGGAGGAACCGCCCGGCCTTCTTCATAGACATCAGCGTCCCCCGCAACGTGGACCCGGCCGTGGCGAAGATAGACAACCTCTTCGTCTTCGACGTGGACGACCTCGCGGCGGTCGTCGCCTCGAACCTGCGCGAGCGCGAGCGCGAGGCCGAGCGCGCCGAGCAGATAGTCGAGGCCGAGGTGACGCAGTTCCAGCAGGCGCTGCGCGACCTCGACATCGGCCCGACGGTCGGCGCGCTCAAGGAGAAGATGCGCCGCATCGCGCGCGAGGAGTTCGCGCGCCAGCGCGCGCGCCTCGGGGAGCTTTCGCCCGAGCAGGAGCGGGCCATCGAGGCGATGCTCATGTCGGCCGTCAACAAGATTTCCCACCCCGTCATCCACCGCGTCCGCCGCTCCTACGAAGCCGGCGAGCAGGGCGACGTGCAGGCGTGGCGCGAGGTCTTCGGCCTGGAGGAGAACAGTGGTGAATAGTGAGTGGCGGACGGCGAATGGTTGAAGACCGTCCCCTCTATTTACCGTCTACCATTTACTGCTCACCGTTTTTGTATGCGGGAAATCATCATTGGTTCACGCGGGTCGAAGCTCGCGCTGTGGCAGTCGGAGTGGGTGAAGTCGCGGCTAGAAGTGCTGGGCGGCGGCGCCGCGGTGCGCATCGAGGTCGTCAAGACCATGGGCGACGTCCGCACCGACGTGCCGCTCTCGACCATCGGCGGGCAGGGAGCGTTCACGAAGGAGCTGGAGGTCGCGCTG
>DASVWB010000286.1:0-4433 GCA_036389815.1 Pyrinomonadaceae bacterium
GTGATCTCGGAGAGCGGGTTGGTCTGATCCATGAACTGCGAGAGCTGCGAGGAGCCGAAGAACTCGCGCACCGCGGCCGTCACCGGCTTCGCGTTGATGAGGTCGCGCGGCATCGTCGTCTGCATCTCCTGCTGGATCGACATCTTCTCCTTGATGGCGCGCTCCATGCGGACGAGTCCGATGCGGAACTGGTTTTCGAGCAGCTCGCCCACCGCGCGGACGCGGCGGTTGCCGAGGTGGTCGATGTCGTCGGCCAGGTACTCGACGGGGTTGCGCCGCATCTTCAGCAGGTACGAGATGACCTGCACGAAGTCCCGGGAGGAGAGCAGCGGGTCCTCGATGCGCTCGCGCTCGGGGCGCCCCATCTTGATGTTGAACTTCAGGCGGCCGACGCGCGAGAGGTCGAACTTCCGCTCGTCGAAGAACATGCCCTCGAAGAGGCGGTAGGCCGTCTGCACCGTCGGCGGGTCGCCGGGGCGCATCTTGCGGTAGATTTCGAGCAGCGCGTCCACCGGCTTCGTGATGACGTCCTTCTTGAGGGTCTGCGAGAGCACGCCGCCGAGGTCGTCGCGCTCGGGGAAGAAGACGGTGAAGCCGGTGACGCCGGCCTCGACGATCTCCTGGAGCTTGGCGGGCGTGACCTCGTTGTTCGCCTCGACGATGACCTCGCCCGTCTCGGTGTTGACCACGTCGGAGAGGGCGTAGGCGCCGTCGAACTGCTGCGAGTCCACCTCGACCTCGCGGACGTGCGCCTTGCGGATGTCCCTGAGCGCCGAGGCCGTGACCTTCTTGCCGGCCTTGACGACCGGCTCGGCCGCGCCCTTCGGCTTGATGTCGTGCTCGCTCTTCATGCCGACGAGGTTTGTCGGCCCCTCCTCGCGCACCTGCACGTAGAGGCGCCCCTCCTCGGCGCGCACCTCGTCGCCGATGTAGAAGGCGCCCAGGATGTCCTCGTCGGCGAAGCCGGCGTTCTTGACCGCCTCTTCGAGCTGCGAGTCGGTGGCGAAGCCCTTCGGGTCGAACTGCGGGTTGAGCCAGATGCCCAGCGCCCGCAGGAAGATGGAGGCCAGGAACTTGCGCTTCCGGTCGATGCGGACGTAGAGCAGGTTCTTCTGGTCGTACTCGAACTCGACCCACGAGCCGCGGTACGGGATGACCTTGGCGAGGTAGACGGGCGACTTCTCGAAGAAGACGCCGGGCGAGCGGTGGAGCTGCGAGACGATGACGCGCTCCGTGCCGTTGATGATGAAGGTGCCGTTGTCCGTCATCAAGGGTATCTCGCCGAAGAAGACCTCCTCCTCCTTGATGTCGCGCGGTATCTCGCGCGTCACGCCCGTCTCCGGGTCCTTGTCGTGGACGGCGAGGCGAATCTTGACCTTGAGCGGCACGCTGTAGGTCATGCCGCGCTCCTGGCACTCCTGCTGGTCGTGCTTGTGCTTGAGGCCGACGGGCTCGCCGCAGTTGTCGCACAGCGTCGGCCGGACGGCGTTGAACGTGCCGCAGCTGTGGCAGAGCGTCTCGCCGGGCGTGAGCGGGTCGACCTTGACGAGCGAGCCGCAGGACTTGCAGTTGGCGCGCAGGTAGCGCAGCCCTTCGAGCCGGCCGCACTTACACTGCCAGTTGCCGATGTGGTACTCGACGAAGTCGAGCTCGGCCGTCTGGCGGAAGTCCGAGATGGGGAAGACCGAGCGGAAGACGGCCTGCAGGCCCGCCGGCTCGCGCTCCTCCGGCAGCAGGTCCATCTGGAGGAAGCGGTTGTAGGAGTCGCGCTGAATCTCGATCAGGTTCGGGATGCGCACCGCCGTCTTGATCTTCGAGAAGTCGTGGCGCTGGGGCGGCTGGCTCACGCGGCGGCCCGAGCCGACGGCGCTCTTCTGGAGCGGGTTCTGAACCGGATTTGCAGACATCAGGAGTTCCTTATACGAATTTGCGATTTTAGATTTTTGATCTTCGATTGGGCGGAGAGGTCGGCACGGTTCGGGTTACGCCCAATCGCAAATCAAAAATCTAAAATCAAAAATGTTTTTAGAGACGCCAAAGCGCGGCCGGAGCGCACGAGTCACCGGCCGCTTCTCTTTCGAAAGCGGTCACGCTTCGTCAAAGTTTTCGGGAGTACCGACAGCCCCTCACTACTCCCACACCTTAGCCGCCGCGGCGGCCGATGTCAAACACGGAGGACGCGAACCGCGCGCCGTAAACCGCGACGAGATTAAGAACTGAGGTTTTTACCCCGTCACGGCTTACGGCTTGCGGCTCGCGGGTACTACTTCACCTCGACGGTCGCGCCGGCGGCGTCGAGCTTGGCCTTGATGCCCTCGGCCTCCTCCTTCGAGACGCCCTCCTTGACGGCCTTCGGGGCGGCCTCGACGAGGTCCTTGGCCTCCTTCAGGCCGAGCGAGGTGATCTCGCGGACGACCTTGATGACGTTGATCTTGTTGGCGCCGGCCGCCTGGAGGATCACGTCGAACTCGGTCTTCTCCTCGGCCGCGGGCGCTGCCGCCGCCGCCGCGCCGCCGCCGGCCGCCGGGGCCGCGACCGCCGCCGCCGCCGCCGAGACGCCGAAGGTCTCCTCCAGCTCCTTGACGAGCTGCGAGGCTTCGAGAAGGGTCATGCCCTTCAGAAACTCGATCACATCTTCACGTGTAGCTGCCATGATGACTTCAACTCCTCCTCAAAGGGTTCTAGTGTTGCTGTTCGGTTTACTGTTCGCAGCAGGAGAACCCACGGGACACGCGTTCCGGCCTGTTGCATCCAGACCGCCCCGCGCGTCCGAGCCGTCAAAGGCGACCTGACACATCGCCCCGCTCGTTTTCCGCGTCCGGCTGACCCCAAAGAGGTTTCAGACTCGAAACCTCGAATTTCAAATTCTCAAGAGGCGACCTCGCCGCCGTCGCCCTTCTGCTCGCCGATCTGCTTGACGACGATGGCGAGGTTGCGCGGGACGGCCGAGATGACCGTGACGATGCGCTGCGCCTGCGCGTTGATGAGGAACAGGATCTTCGAGATCAGCTCCTCCTTCGACGGCAGCGTGGCGATGGCCTCCACGTCGGGGAGCGCCACGACGCGCCCCTCGACGACGCCCGCCTTGAAGGTGAAGACGTCCGGGTTCTCGCGGGCGAACTTCGTGATGGCCTTCGACAGCTGGACGGGGTCGCCCCCGGCGAGGGCGAGGGCCGTCACGCCCTTGAAGTGCTCGGCGGCGCCGGCGAAGGGCGTGCCCTCGGCGGCCTTGCGCGCCAGCGTGTTCTTGACGACCGTGTAGCGCGCGCCCGCCTCGCTCAGGCTGCGGCGCAGCTCCTGATCCTTC
Organism: Pyrinomonadaceae bacterium; assembly: GCA_036389815.1. GTDB lineage: Bacteria > Acidobacteriota > Blastocatellia > Pyrinomonadales > Pyrinomonadaceae > QHXN01. The sequence continues at coordinate 3,308 of DASVWB010000286.1, forward strand.
GAGACCGTCAGCTTGTTGAAGCCGATGAGCATCCCGACCGAGGCCGCCTGGAACTGCTCGGCGAGGGCGTCGAGGTCCCGCTGCTTCTGCTCTCTTGTCTTCATGACTTTACTTTCGCCTCCCCCTCACCGGGCGTAGACCGTCTCGTCCAGCAGAACGCCCGGACCCATGGTCGAGGCGAGGTTCACCTTCTTCACGTACTTGCCCTTCGCGGTCGAGGGCTTGGCCTTCACCACCGCGTCGAGCAAGACCTGCGCGTTCTCGCGCAGCCGGTCGTCGGCGAACGAGACCTTGCCGATGCCGACGTGGATGACGCCGGTCTTGTCCACGCGGTACTCGACCTTGCCGGCCTTCGTCTCGCGCACGGCCGTCGCCACGTCGAAGGTGACGGTGCCGGTCTTCGGGTTGGGCATCAGGCCGCGGGGGCCGAGCACCTTACCGAGTTGTCCGACGAGGCGCATCATGTCGGGCGTGGCGATGACGGCGTCGAAGTCGAGCCAGCCGCCCTTGATGCGGTTGACCGCGTCCTCGCCGCCCGTCATGTCCGCCCCGGCCTCCTCGGCCTCGCGCACCTTCTCGCCCTGCGCGATGACGAGCACGCGCACCGTCTTGCCGACGCCGTGCGGCAGCACCACGGTGCCGCGCACCAACTGGTCGGCCTTGCGCGGGTCGACGCCGAGCCACATCGTGAGTTCGACCGTCTCGTCGAACTTGCGCGCCGTGACGGCGGAAACCTCCTTGACCTTCGCCAGCCCCTCGTCGAGGCTGTACTTGCGCCCCTCCTCGATCTTTTCGAGGGCGGCGCGGTACTTCTTCCCGTGCTGAGCCATTCCTGTTCCTCCGAGGTGCGAACGAAGCCCGCCGAAGGCTTCTCCCTCTCAGGAGAATTTTTGATTTTAGATTTTTGATTTGCGATTTGAAGCGAGCGTGGCCGCCGGCTTCGAATCAAAAATCAAAAATCGCAAATCAAAAATTACTCGATGTTGAGACCCATGTTGCGCGCCGTGCCCTCGATGGTCTTGATGGCCGATTCGAGGTTCGTCGTGTTGAGGTCTTGCAGCTTGAGGCGGGCGATCTCCTCGATCTTGTCGCGGGAGATGGAGCCGACCTTCTCGCGGTTCGGCTT
>DASVWB010000287.1:0-2894 GCA_036389815.1 Pyrinomonadaceae bacterium
GCGCTTGTTCAGTTGCAGGACGTAAGGGATCTTCGACAGGTCGTAGCCGTTGGACTGGAGGTTCTCCTCCAGGTTGTAGAGCGACTCGATGTTGGCGTCCATGCGCTCGTCCTGGCTGTCGGCGACGAAGACGACGCCGTCGACGCCCTTCAGGATGAGCTTGCGCGAGGCGTCGTAGAAGACCTGCCCCGGCACCGTGTAGAGGTGGAAGCGCGTCTTGAAGCCGCGCACCGTGCCCAACTCCAGCGGCATGAAGTCGAAGAAGAGCGTCCGGTCGGTCTCGGTCGCTAGGGAGATGAGCTTGCCCTTGGCCGTCGGCGCGGTCGTGTCGTAGATGTATTGCAGGTTGGTCGTCTTCCCGCACAGCCCCGGGCCGTAGTAGACGATCTTGCAGTTGATCTCTCTCGAAGCGTAGTTGATGAAAGTCATGGCACTCCGGTGGCGGTCAGTCTGGAGTCTGGGGTCTGGAGTCTGGAGTCTGGAACGAGTGCCCGGTTTTGACTCCTGACTCCAGACTCCAGACTCCAGACTTTTCAACTGAAGAGGCTGTCGATGTCGTCGTCCGTGATCTCGGCGAAGAGCGCCTCCTCGGCGTCGCGCCGCTCGGAGGCGAGGCGCTCCAGCTCCTCGAAGATGGCCGAGAGGTCGCGCGACGCCTGCTTGACGCGCAGCTTGACGAGGCCGAGGCTGGAGCGGTCGTCGAAGACGACGACGAGCAGGACGCGGCCGATGATGCAGATGTGTATGCTCTCGCGCTCGCCCTCGTGCGAGAGCGTCGGGAACTCCTTCTCGCCGATGAGCCGCGCCATCCCGCCCGTGGCCGCGACGTTCCCCGCGGCGAGCGACGCCAAACTCGTCGTGTCGAGGTCGCCCACGTCGCCGAGCGCGGCGATCTGCTGGCCGTTCTTGTCGACGAGAAAGACCACGCGCGAAAAAGATTCGAGCCGCAGCTTGCCCAGGATTTGCCTGAGCTGTTGGAACTGCTGCTCGTGCATGATGATAGGGGTGTCTGTCATTCGTACACTGGCTCTTTCTCTCGCAGGATCGGGACGGTGGGTGGGCACGGGGCGTGAGTTTCGCGGCGGCGAATCTTTAAGATGAAGATTTCAGGAGAGTTTCCCCGAGCTTGCGGCCGGCCGCCTGGTCGCTCCGCAAGACCCTGCCCGCCGGGTCTCGCAAGCACCAACAGAACTCTAGCATATGGCCAAAGATGACTTCAATAGTTTTTCTATGACGGCAGTTGTTAAACTCAGCTACACGCCCGCGAATCGCCCGCAAATCCTACTTCCCCGTTGATTTAGACCATTCCGTGTGTTAAGCTGCCGGAGGTCGGCGGCTTCCCTTCTCTCGGGGAAGCGTTCTGTGAAAAGCGAGTGCTTCGCATGAGCGATCCAGTCATCAAGGGTGCAAAAAGAAGCTCCTCCCGCCCTGCACCGCATAGCGCGCCAAAGTCTTCGGCCAAGGGCGGCAAATTGACTGCAAAGGCCGCGAAGCCCAGACCCAAACGTGAGGCGGCCGAGAAGGCCCCTGTGCGAAAGGCCGCGCCCGCGAAGCCGTCCGCCCCCTCCAAGTCAACCAAGTCCGCGCGCACCTCCGCCAAACAGACTCCCACGGCGAAAGCGTCGAAGCGCCCCGCGGCGAAGCCCGCCCCTGCCGCGAAGAAGGCCGCCGCGCCGTCCAAAGCCGCCCCGGCCCCTGCGAAAAAGGGCGCGGCGCAGGCCAGGCCGCAGCCGGCCAAACAGTCCGCGCCCAAAGCGTCCGCGACCAAGGCCGCGCCCGCGGCGCAGAAGGCGGCCCCGCAGAGGCCCGCGCCCCAGCCGCCGCGCCAGCCCTCGCGCGACGAGGCCGCGGCGCTCAAGGCGTTCGAGCGCGCCCACGGCTATTTCACGCGCGGCAACTTCGCCTCCGCGCGCGAGCACTTCCGCTCGCTCATCGAGCAGCACGCGGGCGTCTCCGAGGTGGCGGCGCGCGCGCGCACCTACCTCAACATCGCCGAAGCGCGCCTGCGCTCGGAGGCGGCGCTGCCGCGCAACGCCGAGGAGCTTTACGACCGCGGCGTCATCGAGCTGAACCGCGGCGACTTCGTCTCGGCGCAGGAGCTTTTCGAGCGCGCGCTCAAGCGCGACCCGGGGGCGGCCGACACGCACTACGCGCTGGCGGCCTCGCGCGCGCGGCTCGGCGCCGTCGAGGCGGCGCTCCAGGCCCTTGAGCGCGCCGTCGAGCTGAAGCCCGTGCTCCGCGTGCGCGCGCAGGCCGACGCCGACCTCGCCGTCCTGCGCAACGAGCCCGAGTTCGAGCGGATAATCTTCCCCAACACGCGCCCCTGAAGTCGCGCGCCGCCAGCCCTCCCCGCCGGCGCCGGCCCCCTTTTCGCCTCTAACTCCTTTGAAAGCCCTGGCCTTTCGAGTATGATTTTTGCGCCGGCCTCGGTGCCGGCCCCAGTTTCAAAACCCCCAGGAGCCCTTAAGGATTTGCATTCGAGCCCGGAACGCGGCCTGAAGCTCGTCGCCATCGGCGGCGGCACGGGTCTGTCTACAGTCCTCTCGGGGCTGAAGGAGTTGGTGGGCGACCACGGCCGGGGCGACCTCTGGCTGGAGGCGCTCTCGGCCATCGTCACCGTCTCGGACGACGGCGGAAGCTCGGGCCGGCTGCGCGACGAGTTGCAGATGCTCCCGCCCGGCGACATACGCAACTGCATGGTCGCGCTCTCCGAGGACTCGACGCTGCTCTCGCGCCTCTTCCAGTACCGCTTCCGCGGCGAGGGGGGACTGGGCGGCCACAGCTTCGGCAACCTCTTTCTGGCGGCGCTGACGGAGGTGACGGGCGACTTCGTCGAGGCCGTGCGGCTCTCCTCCGAAGTCCTCGCCAGCAAGGGGCGCATCTACCCCGCGACT
>DASVWB010000288.1:0-9503 GCA_036389815.1 Pyrinomonadaceae bacterium
TCGTCTCGACCTTCTCGCCGAGCCTGATCAACGAGTTCCGCTTCGGCGGCAACCGCGCGGTCTCGGCCTTCGCGGGCGAAGGCGACGAGGGCGTCTCGTCCTCGCGCGCCGAGGCGGTGCTGGCCTCGCTCGCGCAGTCGGGCGTCGCGCGCGAGGCGCAGCTCGGCGGGGTGAACGGCGGCCTCGTCAACTTCGAGCGCGACGACTTCGACCAGGGGATTCAGGTGACGCAGATCGTGCCGACCGCCTCGGCGCGCCAGGGGCTCTTCGACCTCTCGGCGCTGGGCCTCGGCACCGTGGACATCCGCGGCGGCAACAACGCGCTCGGCGCCGACGTTAACCAGAACTTCGCGCAGCTCCTCTCGCAGCTCTACCCGCTGCCGAACACCGCGGGCGACGGGCCGCTGCCCGGCGTCTTCGAGTTCTACCGCTTCTCGACGCAGACGAACGACCTCTCGAAGCAGCTCTCGGCGCGCGTCGACCACCGGCTGAGCGACAAACACAACCTCTCGGGCAGCTTCGCCTTCAACGACGGCACGTTCGAGTTCTGCTGCGAGTCGTTCCCCGGCGCCAACGACGCCATCCAGAGCCCGCAGCGCAGCTACCGCCTCTCGCTCAATCTCGTCTCGACCTTCTCGCCGAGCCTGATTAACGAGTTCCGCTTCGGCGGCAACCGCGCGGTGTCGGCCTTCGTCGGCGAGGGCGACGAGGGAGTGTCGTCGGCACGCGCCGAGTCGGTGCTGGCGGCGCTCGCGAACTCGGGCGTCCCGCGCGAGACGCAGCTCGGCGGCACGAACGGCGGCCTCGTCAACTTCACCATCGCGGGCATCTCCGGCCCCGGCTCCTTCTCCAACCTCGGCGCCTTCTTCGGCACGCAGCGCCGCTGGACGGGCACGACCCACTTCGGCGACTCGCTGACGATGATCCGCGGCGGCCACACGTGGAAGTTCGGCGGCGAGAGCCGCTTCGTCTACTCGAACGGCTTTAACAACTTCACGCGGCAGGAGACTCTGAACTTCAACGCCGCGACCGACTTCGAGTTCCCGCTGCTCGTGGACGACGAGGGGAACTTAATCGAAGGCTTAGGCGGGAGCCTCGGCAACGTGCAGAACTTCGCGAGCTTCCTGCTCGGCCTCGTCTCGCAGCAGTCGCAGTCGCAGTACTTCAACAAGGCCGGCACGCGCGTGGACACGGACTACCGCGGCTACCGCGTGCGCGAGTGGGACCTCTTCTTCCAGGACACGTGGAGGGTGCGGCCGAACCTCTCGCTCAACTACGGCCTGCGCTACGAGTTCAAGGGCGTGCCCTTCGAGGTCAACGGCCAGATGTCCACGCTCGTCAACCAAGACCCGAGCAGCCCGACGCCCGCGGGCGGGTTCGTCTTCGAGCTGGTCGGCAAGAACTCGGGCGGCAGCTCGAAGCTCTACCAGAACGACTGGAACAACTTCGCGCCGCGCGTCGGCTTCGCCTACAGCCCCGACTTCAAGGAGGGCTTCGTCTCGAAGCTGACGGGCGGCCCCGGCCGCACCTCCATCCGCGGCGGCTACGGCGTCTTCTACGACCGCGTGTTCACGAACCTCTTCGGCAACTCCAGCGCCAACCCGCCCTTCCAGCGCGACTTCTTCCAGTTCGTCGGCGACTTCGTCGAGAACGTGCCGGGCGTTCCGACGCAGACGGCGACGCCCGTCGTCAAGGATGACGAGTTCATCTTCCCCGTCATCTTCGCGCTGCCGGGCAACAACCAGCTCCAGAAGAAGTTCGCAATGCCCTACACGCAGAGCTGGAACTTCGGCATGCAGCGCCAGTTCCGCGGCGACCTGCTGATAGAGGCCGACTACGTCGGCTCGAAGGGGACGAACCTCTTGCGCGTCGTGGACGGCAACATGACGAGCGTCGAGCGCGCCAACGTCATCTTCGGCCGCGACAACGCCATCAACCCGTTCAGCGGCACGCAGAACTTCCTGAACGGCACGCCCAACACGGCCTTCTTCCAGTCGGGGCTCAACGTCTCGCTGGGTCACTCGACCTACCACTCGGGTCAGTTCCGCGTGACGAAGAACCTCGACGGCGAGCGGTTCGGGCGCGGGCAGATTCAGGGCGCGTACACTTGGGCGCACTCGATTGACAACGCCGCCGACCCGCTCGTCGCGCAGACGGGCGAGCGCACCTTCCCGCGCGACTCGTCGGGCTTCGCCGGCGGGTTCTCGGGCGAGCGCGGCGACTCGGGCTTCGACGTGCGGCACCGCTTCGTCGGCAACATGGTCTGGGACGTGCCCCTGAAGTTCGAGAACCGGCTGCTCAACGCGGCGCTCGGCAACTGGACGATGTCCGGCATCTGGCAGTGGCAGTCGGGCAGCCCCTACACGGCCTTCGCCGGCACCGACAGCGCCGGCACGGGGCTCGGCCAGCGCGCCGACTTCGCGGACCCGAACGCGCCCGAGGGACTGTTCACGCGCCTGTCGCCGGTCGCGGGTCTCGACCCGCGCACGCAGACCGGCCCCGGCCGCGACCTGTTCCGCAACCCGTGCCCCGTCGGCGGCGTGAACCCGTCCGACCCGGACGACTGCGTCGCGTCGGCGCAGGGGCGCCAGGGCAACACGGCGCGCAACGCCTTCCGCGGCCCCGACTTCAACAGCGTAGACTTCTCGATGATTAAGAGGTTCCCGCTCGGCTCCGACGGGCGCTACCGTTTCACGCTGCGCGCGGACTTCTTCAACCTCTTCAACCGGGTGAACTTCGGCAAGCCCGTCAACACCGTCAACAGCTCGAACTTCGGGCAGTCCATCGACACCTTCCGCCCGCGCGTCATCCAGTTCGCCGGCCGCTTCGACTTCTAAGCCGGGCCGCGACGGAGGCCGCAAGACAGGGGCGCCGCACGTTCAAAAGTGCGGCGCCCTTTTTTCGTCGCGCGCGCCGCCGCGGTTGCCCGAACGCCGCCCCCTGGTTCACACTGCGGCTGGCTCTCCAGCACGTCGGCAGACTAGTCATCCGCTTATGACCAACAGAAGAACACACGGGACGAATCCCGCGACGACCTTCGCCTCGCTGCTCGTACTCTTCGCGCTGCTCGCGCCGCACGCGCCCGCCGCGCGCGCCGCGCAGAGCCAGACGCGCGAGCGCCGCACCGCGCCGCAGACCTCCGCGCCGCGGCCGACCCCGACGCCGACACCGGCGCGCACGCCCTCGGCGACGCAAACTCCGACGCCGACCCCCGCGGCGACGCCGACGCCGCAGCCCGTCGCCTCTGCCGCCCCGCAGACGGTCGAAGAACTGCGCGCGCGCATACGCGACATCATGGCGCGCCCCGAGTTCGCCTCGTCGCGGCTCGCCATCAAGGTCGCGTCGCTCGACACCGGGCGCGTCATCTTCGAGCAGGACGCGCGCAAGTGGATGCAGCCCGCCTCGAACATGAAGCTCTTCACGGTGGCGGCCGCGCTCGACCGCCTGACGCCGGACTACCGCTTCGTCACCTCGGTCTACGCGCCCGCGCGCCCCGACGCCGCCGGCACGGTGCGCGGCGACCTCGTCGTCTACGGCCGCGGCGACCCCTCCTTCGCCACGCGCTTCAACCCCGAGGGCGACACGGGCTACTCGCGCGGCATCGACGAGCTGGCCGCGCAGGTCTACGCCGCCGGCGTCCGCCGCGTCGAGGGCGACCTCGTCGGCGACGAGAGCTACTTCCGCGGCTCGCCCGTCCCGCCCGGCTGGGAGTGGGACGACTTGCAGTGGTACTACGGCGCGGAGGTCTCCGCCCTCACCGTCAACGACAACTCGGTGGACCTCTCGGTCAAGCCCGGCGCGACCGTCGGCTCGCCCGCGCGCATCACGGTCGGGCCTTCGACCTCCGTCGTCACCGTCGTTGACCGCACGACCACGTCCGAGCGCGGCACGACGCGCGAGCTGAGCGTCAGCCGCCCGCTCGGCCAGAACGTCATCGAGGTTCGCGGCCGCCTCCCCGTGGACGACCGCGGCTACACGGCGAGCCTCGCCGTCTCTCGCCCCGCGCTCGTCTTCGTGACGATGCTGCGCTCCTCGCTCGAACGCCGCGGCGTCGTCTTCTCGGGGCGCACGCGCACCGTGGACGCGCAGGCGCGCGCCGACGGCGAGCCGCTCCAGGTCTCCTCGCTCGTCGAGGTGGCCGCGCGCAAGTCGCCGCCGCTCTCGGTCGTCGCCGCGCAGGTCTTGAAGCCGAGCCAGAACCTCTACGCCGAGTTGCTTCTGCGCACGCTCGGCAAGTTGAACGCCTCGGCCGACCCGAGGCTTTCGAGCGAGGGCGCGGGCGAGCTGGCCGTCAAGAACTTCCTGACGCAGGCCGGCATAGACCCTTCGGGGCTCGTCATGCTCGACGGCTCGGGGCTCTCGCGCGCCGACCTCGTCACGCCGGACACGACGGTGCAGCTCCTGACCTACATGAACCGCCACCGCTTCGGCGCGGAGTTCCGCGCGGCGCTCCCCGTCGCCGGCGTGGACGGCACGCTGCGCACGCGCATGCGCGGCACGCCCGCGCAGGGGAACGTCCGCGCCAAGACCGGCACGCTCGGCACCGCCACCTCGCTCTCAGGCTACGTCTTCAGCGCCGCGGGCGAGCGCCTCGTCTTCTCGCTGATGATTAACAACCCCCCGCGCGACGCCAACCCGCGCACCGACTTCACGGACGCCGTCGCCGTCCTCCTCGCCTCCTTCGCGGGGAGGTCGTAACAGGGGGAGGGAAGTTGGACTCCATGCGCTTCATTAAATTTCACGGCTACGGCAACGACTACCTCGTCTTCGAAGCCGAGTCACTCGAAGGCGTGGGCTGGCGCGGGGGCTTCGAGCGCTTCGGGGCGGGCGAGCCCTTCCACGAGTTCGTGCGCCGCGTCTGCGACCGCCACTACGGGGCCGGCTCGGACGGCGTCGCGGTGGTCGAGCGCCTCGGGGGAGGTGAGGAAGCCGACTTCCGCCTGCGAATCTTCAACCCGGACGGCGGCGAGGCGGCGATGTCCGGCAACGGCTCGCGCTGCGCCGCCGCCTACCTGCATTACGAAGGGCTCTGGTCGGCGGAAGAACTGCGCTTCGCCACACGCGCGGGCGTCAAGCGCTACCGGCTGCGCGAACGCGCGGGCGCGGGCGCGTTCCGCTTCGAGGCCGAGATAGGCCGCCCCCGCTTCGACAGCGCCTCCATCCCGATGCTGACGCCCGAACCGCTCGCGGAGGTGCGCGAATACCCGCTCGCGCTCCCCGGCGGCGAGACCTTGAGCGTCACCGCGCTCCAGATGTGCAACCCGAACTGCTGCGCCTTCCTAGACGACCTGGAGCGGGCCGACTGGCGGCGGCTCGGCCGCGCAATCGAGTCGCACGGCGCCTTCCCCGAGCGCACCAACGTCGAGTTCATACGCGTCCTCGACCGCGCCAACATAGAGGCGCGCGTGTGGGAGCGCGGCGCCGGCGAGACGCTCTCCTCGGGCACGGGCGCGTGCGCGGCGGCCGTCGCCTCGATGGTCTGCGGCCACACGGACAGGCACGTCCGCGTCTCGATGCCCGGCGGCCTGCTCGAAGTCCTCTGGCGCGATGACGGAGAAGTTTTACTCACAGGCGTGGCCAACGTCGTTTATCAGGGCGAGTGGTTGGGCGGGTAAAGGCGGCCGGAGAAGTGAGCGGCTAAGGGCTGAAATAGTTAGAGTTCGTCCGCCTGCGTACGCATAAAAAACGCGCCCGCGAGTCCCCTTTCGGTACGGGGTTTTAGGGCACATTGCCAGTGGTTTTAAGCTAAGTCCTGTGTTATCTTCTCTTGCATGACAAGCGGACTTTGTGTTCGCTTGTCATTCTTTTGTACGGTGTTCTTTCAGCGCTCCGCATCAAGGACATGGGTTCCCCACTCCGGCTGACTCTTCAAACTCCTAGAGCCGGGGGTCGAGGACGGGAGGTTACTTACCTACTCGCGCGTCGCTGAGAGACTTGAATCGGTAGGAGGACCGAGAATGAGTAGACCCCTGATTGGGGGGGGCGCGGCCGCGGCCGTTCTCCTCTCAGCTTCTTTGCTCTTTTTAGCCCAGACTTCAGTCGCAGAACCCCTCGGGCAGATTCCCCAGGAGGTTCGACAGCAGAGCGCCGCACCTTCGGAGACGAAGACTCAAGGCGCCGAGACGACACAGGCGGCGGACGCCGACCCAACGGCGGACGACGCGGAAACGAACAAGGCGGGCGCGGCCGCGCCGACGGAATCGAAGGCCGCGATTGACAACAGGGAGACGGGAGCCGGCTCGGGGGCGGACGCCCCGGCCGTGAGCTTCACGGCGACGGCCTACAGCCTCCGCGGTCGCACCGCGAACGGCGGCGCCGTCCGACGCGGCATCATCGCCGCGGACCGGAGGGTGCTCCCCATCGGCACGCGCGTGCGGCTCGAAGCCGGCTCGTACAGCGGCGAGTACCTCGTCACCGACACGGGCGGGGCGGTGCGCGGCCGCAAGATAGACATCTGGGTGCCGAACACCTCCGAGGCCATGCGCTTCGGCAGGCGCCCGGTGAGGCTGACCGTCCTGACGCGCACGCGCCCGCGGACGGCAACGCAGCCGACGCCAAGCAGGTAAGAACAAGCGGATAAGACTTTCGATTTGAAGAGTGTCGAAAGCGAGCGTGGCCGCCGTCGGACGTTGACGGCGGCCACGGCTTTTTTTGTAGCGCAACCCGCCCCGATTAAATCTGCGCGGCCGAGGGTTGCGCCCCCGGCGCGGCCGCGTTTAAGATTCGACGCACTTGGAGCCACGGAATCAGAGTCAGAGAGTACCGCGGGCCGCGCCGCTCGTGGAGGTCTGGCGCGGCCCCGTCGTCGAGTCGCGCCACCGCGGCCACGTCGCCGCCGTCGACGGCGAAGGCCGCCTCGTCGCCTCGCTCGGCGAGCCCGACACTGTCACCTACCTGCGCTCTTCCGCAAAGCCGTTCCAGGCCGTCCCACTCGTCACGAGCGGCGCGGCCGACCGCTTCGGGCTGACCGAGCCGGAGCTTGCCATCGCCTGCGGCTCGCACAGCGGCGAAGACCTGCACGCCGAAACGGTGGCGCATCTGCTCGAAAAGCTCGGCCTCGAAGAGCGACTGCTGAAGTGCGGCGTCCACGACCCTTACGACCGCGCGACGGCCGAACGCCTGCGCGCGCGGGGCGAGAGCCCCGGCGTGCTGCGCAACAACTGCTCCGGCAAACACACGGGGATGCTCGCGCTCTCGCGCCACCTCGGCTCGCCGCCCGAGGCTTACGACGACCCGGCCGGCCCCGTCCAGCGTGAAATCCTCCGCGCCGTCTCGCAGTTCTCCGGCCTCGCCGAAGGCGGCATCGCCCTCGGCACGGACGGCTGCGGCGTCCCAGTCTTCGGCCTCCCCGTCCGCGTGATGGCCTTGATGTATGCGCGCCTGGTCGCGCCGCCCGAGGATTTCGGCGCTGAGACGCGCGCCGCGTGCGTGCGGCTCGTGGACGCAATGACCGTGCACCCGGAGATGGTCGGCGGGACGGTCGAGCGCTTCGACACGGAGGTGATGCGCGCCTGCCGCGGGCTTGTCGTCTCCAAGATCGGCGCCGAGGGCGTCTACACCGCCGGGGTGCGGCCGTGCGAGCGCTGGCCGAAGGGGCTCGGGCTCGCCTTTAAAATCGAGGATGGCGAGGACAGGCGCGCCCGCTCGACTATCGCCATCGAAGCGCTCAGACAGCTCAGTGTATTGGATGAAGACGCGCAGGAAAGGCTCTCTCCTTACGCAAGTTTCCCCGTCCTCAACCATCGGGGTGAAATAGTTGGCCAAATTCGCGCATTTTTCGAGCTTGAGCGTCTATAAACGTACGTTTGTAAGCTCAAGCTAACTCCCCCCGTGCAATGTAACCGTCCACAGCTTCTCTACAAAGTATTGATTTTGTACGGGTCGGACGTCCGTTGCCCCCAGAACAGATGAGGATGGCGGCTGTGGAAAACTTTTATTTCTCGCATTTTACGGGCGAAATTCGCCGGCAAGCAAATTTCTACGCATTGAGGCTTCACCGCTGGCATACACGTTGCTGAGACAGGGAACAGAATAAATGTAAGGGGTAAATAGAGTTATCGGGTCAGGCTCGGAGACGGCTAGTGAGTGAAAACTTTGGGGGAGGTTTTCTCTCACTGCTTGCGGGCGACAACTCTTTGGGGGAACAGAGTGGTTGTCAGCATAGCCGTCGAAGGCCATCAATTAGCGGGTTACTGATTCCGTTTCTGTAGGGGTTTGGGGGAGCCCCGCAGTAAGATCAGTAACCCGCATATTTGTGACCGTAACTCTGTTCACAAAAAAGCGCCGTGAGATTTGGCTCACGGCGCTTTTTTGCTTTTAACCTGACGAGACTCACTCCCGGCCTTGTCCCAGGAGCCTCGCCGACGGGGGCGGGGCGTTCAGCTCTTCGATGTTGAGACGCACCATGCCGCCGGCGTCCGAGTATATCTCCTCGGCATCGTGGCGCGCGCGCCGGCGGAGGAAGACGAAGCCGCCGACGAGGCCGCCGACGCCGAGGCAGAGCAGGATGGCGAGCCCCGTCGTGATGAGCGTCGTGAGGATGACGCCGCCCATCGTCGAGGTGTAGGCGCGCGTGGCTATCTCTTCCGCGTGCGGGTTGCGGCCGAGCCAGCGCACGTCCTTCTCGTACTTCACGCCCGACAGGAGTTTCTCCGCGGAGGCCGCGTCCGGCGCGTCGAAGACGAAGACCGAGTAGTTGCCGACGCGCTTGTAGGCCGAGGGCACGGGCCGGCCGGCCGCGCGCAACTGCGCGATCCGCTCGTTGATGCGCGCGTCGGCGTCCACGGAGTGCTGGGGCGTGGGGAATTCGACGATGACGAGGCGGCCGCCTTCGTACTGCGCGGTGGCGGCCTCCGTCCCCTCGTCGAAGTCGAAGGCGTCGAGCGCCGGCCGCTCCCCGGCGGCCTTGAGCAGCTCGGGCAGGCTCGCGGCGTAGGCGGCACCCTCGCCGACCTTCTTCTCCCAGTCCGGCAGGTGCATGACGAGGACGGGAACATCTCCGGCCGCCGCCCCGACATCCGACGCGCCGGCCCCCGGCTGCCGGGCCGCGGCCCCGGCCGCGGCCAGCGCGAGGAGCATCACGGCGGACAATAACTTCTTCAACTTCGGTGCTCGCACGTTAAAACCTTCCCGGCGAAAATGGCGACGCCCGACGCTTCGCGGCGTCGCGCCCAGGGCGAAGCGTTTGGATGAGTTAGACGCGCGCGCCGTTGTGCTAGTTCCGCCGGTCAGGATGATAAGCCGGGCCGGTGTCTCAGCGCCAGCGGCGCATCTCGCGCAGGATGAGGTCGGCGTGGCGGCGCGGGTCGGGGATGTCGCGCAGGACGGTCGTGCCGCCCACCTCGCTGGCGTTGTCTATGACGACGTTGCCGAAGCGGAGCAGACGTTGCGGGATGGTCGTGGTGACGGACACGTCCTGTATGTTGCGCAGGGGGATGTTGCGCGTCGTGCGCGAGATGAAGCCCTGGTCGATCTCGATCTTCGAGTCGGTCAAAGTGTAGCGC
>DASVWB010000289.1:0-2628 GCA_036389815.1 Pyrinomonadaceae bacterium
CGCGGCCCTCATCGTCAAGCGATGAGGGCCGCGCCGCCTCTTGTCCCCTTACTACTGTCTACTGTCTACTGTCTACCGCTTTTCTTCACCGCCCGCGCTCGCGTGTAGAATGTGCGCATGGCTAAAATGTATCTCGCTTCCCTGGCGCTCCTCGTCCTGACCCTCCTGCCCACGGCGGCGGCGCCCCAGACGCCGCGGACGATGCGGCTCGACTTCTACCACACCGGCGACGCGTCGGGCGAAGTCTTCAGCCTCGACCGCGTCGTCGTCGAGCCGCTGCCGTGGCCCGGCAACCCGCGCCGCGCCGTGGACGACACCAACCTCGGCAAATACCTCTTCGAGGTCAGGGACGGCGCGACCGGCCGCGTCCTCTTCTCCCGCGGCTTCTCCTCCATCTACGGCGAGTGGGAGACGACGGACGAGGCGAAGACCCTGCGCCGCACCTTCCACGAGTCGCTCCGCTTCCCCGCCCCCGACTCGCCCGTGCGCGTCAGCCTGAAGAAGCGCGACGCGAAGAACGCCTTCCGCGAGGTGTGGGTCGTCGGCCTCGACCCCAAAGACATCTTCATCGACCGCTCGACCCCGAAGCCGCCCGCGCCCCTCGTCGAGATTCGGCGCAGCGGCGACCCAGCGGCGAAGGTGGACTTCCTCATCATCGGCGACGGCTACACGGCGGCCGAGTCGGCGAAGTTCGAGCGGGACGCGCGCCGCATGACCGAGGTGCTCTTCGCCACCTCGCCCTTCAGGGAGCACCGCGACGACTTCAACGTCTGGGGGCTCTGCCCGCCGGCCGCCGAGTCGGGCGTCTCGCGCCCCTCGACGGGCGTTTACCGCGACTCGCCGCTCGGCGCCTCCTACGACGCCTTCGGCTCCGAGCGCTACGTCCTCACCTTCGACAACCGCGCGCTCCGCCGCGCCGCCTCGTTCGCCCCCTACGAGTTCGTCGAGATACTCGTCAACAACCGCACCTACGGCGGCGGGGGCATCCACAACCTCTACTCGACGGTCGCCGTGGACAACGCCTGGGCCAACTACGTCTTCGTCCACGAGTTCGGCCACCACTTCGCGGGGCTCGCCGACGAGTACTACACCTCCGCGGTCGCCTACGCCCCGGCCGCCGAGCGCGTCGAGCCGTGGGAGCCGAACGTGACCGCGCTGCTCGACCCCGCGCGCCTCAAGTGGAGGGATTTGGTCGCGAAGGACACGCCCGTCCCGACGCCCTGGGAGAAGGAGAATTTCGAGGCTTACTCCCGCGACATCCAGCAGCGCAGGCGGCAGATAAGGAGCGAGCGCAAGCCCGAAGAGGAGATGGAGGCGCTCTTCCGCGAAGAGCTGCGGCACGAGCAGCAGATGTTCGGGCGCGAAAAATACGCGCGCCGCGTCGGCGCCTTCGAGGGGGCCAACTACGAGGCCCGAGGCTTCTACCGCCCCGAGGTCGACTGCATCATGTTCAGCCGCACCGACCACTTCTGCGCCGTCTGCCGCCGCGCCATCGAGCGCGTCATCGACCTGTACGCCCGCTGAGCTTCCCGCCCGCGGGGACTCGCCCGAATTTGAGCAAGCGCCCGTCCGTATTGCGCAAGATACGGCAAGACTGCGCGCGGCCGGCTCGGCTATCCTTCTCTAAACGATTCGAGAAGGAGAGATTCCACTTTGTCAGCAGAACAGAACGGCGCCCCGGCTCCGGGGCAGAACGGCGCGGAGATCGCGCCGGCCAAGGGCAAGCTCGGCGTGCTGCTCGTCGGCTTGGGCGCGGTCAGCACTACCTTCATCGCGGGCGTCGAGGCCATCAAGCGCGGCCTCGCCGAGCCCGTCGGCAGCCTCACGCAGATGGGCGCCATCCGGCTTGGCAAGCGCACCGAGAACCGCAACCCGCTCATCAAGGAGTTCGTCCCGCTCGCCGGCCTGGACGACATCGTCTTCGGCGCGTGGGACATCTTCCCCGACTCGGCCTACGAGGCGGCGCTCACGGCCGGCGTGCTGGAGAAGGAACTGCTCGCGCAGCTCAAGCCGCAGCTCCAGAAGCTCAAGCCGATGAAGGCCGTCTTCGACCAGCACTACGTCAAGCGCCTCAACGGCACGAACGTCAAGGAGGGCGCGAACAAGTTCGAGCTGGCCGAGCAGCTTATCGAGGACATGGCCGAGTTCAAGCGCAAGAACAAGTGCTCGCGCCTCGTCATCGTCTGGGCCGCCTCGACCGAAATCTTCCTCAAGACCCACGCCGTCCACAAGACGCTCAAGTCCTTCGAGCAGGCGATGCGCGACAACCACAAGGCCATCGCCCCGTCGATGGTCTACGCCTACGCCGCGCTCAAGTCGGGCGTGCCCTTCGCCAACGGCGCGCCGAACCTGACGGTCGACATCCCCGCCCTCATGGAGCTTGCGAACCAGAACGGCGTCCCCGTCTGCGGCAAGGACTTCAAGACCGGCCAGACGCTGATGAAGACCATCCTCGCGCCGGGCCTCAAGTCGCGCATGCTCGGCCTCCACGGCTGGTACTCGACCAACATCCTCGGCAACCGCGACGGCGAGGTCCTGGACGACCCCGAGTCGTTCAAGACGAAGGAGGAGTCGAAGCTCTCCGTGCTCGAATACATCCTCCAGCCCGATGTCTACCCGCAGCTCTAC
>DASVWB010000290.1:0-10230 GCA_036389815.1 Pyrinomonadaceae bacterium
CCCCCCCCTTCCGCTTAAACGACGCCGCATACACTATTCGGTGGGGCGCGGCTGGCTCTGTGTCCCCTTCTCCCGCAGCAGTTCGAGCGCCTTCTTGAGCTGCACGTCCTCGGGCTGCTGCTTCGGCGAGGTGGCCTCGGGTGCCACCTCCCTGCGGTCGGCCGGCGAGTTGGGCTGCGCGACGGGGTCGTCGTCGTTGCCCGTCAGGTCTTCGGGGTCAATGGCCTCGGCCAGCTCCGGCGCCTTGACCTCGACCGACGGCTTCACGCCCTCGCCCAGGAAGGGCTTGCCCGCCGAGGAGGCCCACTTGACCGTCGTCAGGAGCAGCCCGTCGCCGCCGCGCAGCGTGAAGAGCTGCTGCTCCGCGCCCGCGCCGAAGCTCTTGACGCCCACCACGTCGCCGCGCTTGTGCTCCGCGAACGCGGAGGCGACGACCTCGGCGGCGGCGGCCGTCCCGCGGTCTATCAGCAACACGGCCGGCCCTTCGAAGAGCGCGGCCTTCGGGTCCGCCGTGTAGCTCTTCAGAACCTTATTCCCGCGGCCGACCGTCTGCGCCAGGACGCCGTCCTTGATGAAGAGGTTCGCGACCTTCACGCCCTCGTCCAGAGAGCCGCCGGCGACGCTCCGCAGGTCGAGCACGATCTTCTGCGAGCCCTGCTTGAGCAGCTCCTGCAGGCGCGCCTTCACGTCGGCGGCTTCGCCTTCGGCCAGGCTGTTGACCTTGATGACGCCGACGCGGCCGGCCTCCGTGCGCGCCTCCGCGCCCGGCACCGACACCGCGCCGCGGCGCACGCTCATGACGAAGGGGCGCGTGCCCGCGCGCAGGACCCTCAGCTTGACCTCGCTGCCGGGCGCCCCGTTCAGGAGCTGCCGCGCGTCGTAGAGCGAGATGTCGCGCGTGGCCTTCCCGTCTATGTACTCGATGATGTCGCCCGCCTGGAGCCCTGCCTGTTCCGCCGGCCCGCCCTTCACTGGGGCGATCACGTACAGGTAGGAGGCGAACTGCGAAAGCTCCGCGCCGATGCCCGTCATGTTGGGCTGGCTCCCCGCCTTGTAGCCGCGCACCTGCTCCGGCGTCAGGTAGGTCGAGTAGGGGTCGAGGCCGTAGGCGAGCCCGCGCAACGCGCCCGCGCGCACCTTGTTCAGGTCGGGCTCGTCCACGTAGTCGTCCTGTATGTGCCGGAGCACGCTCTCGAAGATGCGTAGCTGCGCGCCCGGGTCGTTCTGCTGCTGCTGCGCGTTGATCGAAGACAACCAGCCGCCGGCGGCGGCATAGAGCGCCAGCGTGGCGGAGAAAACGACGAGAAGAAACTTACTGCGAAAAGACATCGAGCACCTCAAAATCCCGCTCAAAACAAGGAAAAGCGCCGCAGCCCTCGCGGGCTGACAGACGGACGGAGCGCACGGGTCGGATGATACAGGAGCCGCACGGGGCGCGCAAGCCGTCTAAGTGGCACAACCGTCAGGGGTTGCGTTATACTCGCCGCCGTCTCCCGAGACGCCGCAAACGCCGACAAAGCTTACGGAAGGCTTCCGCCGTGGAGGGTCGCGTCCTCGCCATAGACATCGGCTCGAAGAGAGTCGGCCTCGCCGTCTCCGACGAGTCGCGTCTGAGCGTCCGCACGCTCCAGCGTCTGCCGCGCACCCCCTGGAAGCGACTCGTCGCCTCGCTGGCAGAGTTGTGCGAGAAGTTTGACGTGCGTTGCATAGTCCTGGGTTTGCCGCTCCGCCTCGACGGCACGGAGGGCGAGGCCGCGCTCGAAGCCCGTCGCGTGGCGCGAAACCTCGAACTCACACTCGGGCTGCCGCTCTTCCTACAGGACGAGCGTCTCACTTCAAAAGCCGCCGAAGCTTCTTTGAGGGCGAAAGGCTTTGGGGCGGCCGATATTTCGGGTCAGGTTGACAGCGAGGCGGCGTCGATCATCCTTTCGGACTTTCTCGCGCGCGTCGGAAAGACCGCAGAACACGTCCAGACGGTTGAGGAAGAACTGTAGAACGGGCCGGGTAATTGATGACTTTTAAACGACTTGTCTTATCGCTCCTAGTCCTCATCATTATCGTCACCGGCGGCTTCGCCGTCTGGGCCAGGAACGTGCTGCAATCGCCGCGCACACACTCCCTCAGCGGCCAGTACGTGGAGATTCCGCGCGGCTCAACCCCGGATCAGATCATCGGAAACCTCGAATCCCTCGGCGTTATCGGACACGGCTGGCTGCTGCGCCTCTACGTCCGTTTGAACGGCTCGGCCCCGAAACTCAAGGCCGGCGAGTATCGCTTCCCCTCACCTGTCTCTCCCCTTCAAGTCCTCAAAAAACTCGAAGAGGGCGAGCAGCGCCTGAGTCGCCTGACAGTCATCGAGGGCTGGACGCGCTGGGACATCGCCGCCATGCTCCAGAGGATTCCGGAACTCAAACTCCGGAGCACGGACGAGGCGCTGGCGCTCCTGGACGACACGAGTCTGATTCGCGACCTCGACCCGACGGCCAAGAACCTTGAAGGCTACCTCTTCCCGGACACGTACAGCTTCCCGCCAGACGCGAGCGCGCGACAGGTGGTCGAGGGAATGGTGAAGCGCTTCAGGCAGGTCTGGTCGGAACTCTCCGCGAAGCACCCCGCGGCCTCGAGGCGCTCGCCGAGGGAGGTCGTCACCGTCGCCTCGCTCGTCGAGACGGAGGCGAAGCTTCCCGAAGAGCGGCCGCGCGTCGCCTCCGTCGTCTACAACCGCCTGGCGAAGGACATCCCGCTCGGCATAGACTCCACGGTCATCTACGCCTCGAAGGCCGCCGGCAAGTGGAGGAACAACGGGAAGGTCTATCTGAGCGACATCGAGCGCGACTCGCCATACAACACGCGCAAGGTTCGCGGGCTCCCCCCGGGCCCCATCGCCTCGCCCGGCCTCAGCTCGCTCGAAGCCGCGCTCGCGCCCGAACAGACCGACTACCTCTACTACGTCCGCGAGCCTTCCCGTAACGACGGCGCGCACAATTTCTACAGCAACGACGCCGACTTCCAGCGCGGCGTACAGGCCCTGAGGGAGTGGGAGCGCAGCCGGAACGCGAACCTTTCCGCGACACCGGCCACTTCCGACGGGACTTTCACCACGGCGGAACCCTCCCCCTCCCCCTGACGCGGCATCAAACCTTCCGGGGCTTAGGATTCTACTTCTTGAATTCGACTGTGCCTTGCTTTATGCTCGCAGCGTTTCCCCAGTTCACACGCGCAAGGGAGCCTTTCAAAGGCGAAGGGATTAAAATGATGAGGCCGCTACTCGGAATCTTACTTCTCGCGCTCGCGTGCGGGGTCGTCGCGGCGCAGGAGAAGGGCGTCGACCAGCAGAACGACCGCATCCGCGACGCCAGCAACAACCGCCAGCCGGCCGTCAACGGGAGCAAGGTGGACACGGGCGTCGGCCGCGGGATGGACTTCGGCAAGGGCAAGACGGTGACGCCGCCCCCCATCCCGAACCCTTACCGCTTCCAGGTCCCGAACGACGTTCTGACGAAGGCCGCGCAGGAGTTGATGCGCGAGAGGAAGCTCATCCTCGACGAGACGGTCTCGAAGCCCGACACGGGTCTGCTCGTCTCGCAGCCCTACACCTTCACGCGGGGCTCCGTCATCACGACCTCGGAGTTGAACCGTCTGGCGGAAGTCCCGCGCAGCGACAGGGAGAATTGGACCCGAGGCCGCTACACCATCGTCGTCGAGGTACAGCCCATCGACAGTTCGAACTCGAACGTCTCGGTCAACGCGCGCGTCGAGGGGCGGAGCGACAACGTGCTCGGCGCCGAGTGGCTCTCTCTGAGGAGCAACGGGACGGCCGAGCAGGAGTTCCTACTCGCGCTGATCGAGAAGGTCACGGGCGGCCCCCCGCCCGGACGGGAGCAGTAGTAGTATTGGCGGCCGCGTGCGCCCCCGCAGCGAGCCGGGCCGCACGCCTCACCCCGGCATCTAAACCTTTGCTTTTGTGCCGCCAAAAGGCGCGAAGCTCACCTTTTACTGTAAGGATTCTCCCGCAAGCGGCAAGTGATGTTCTGTCTTCGTAACCATTTTCCGGCCTTGCGGACTGCCGCGGCGGTCGCCCCGCTTCTCGCCGCCCTCGCGCTCGCCGGCTGCGGGAAGAAGTCCGCGACCGCCCCCGCTGTTGACGCCGCCGCGGGCAGGGGCGTCCAGACGGCCCCGGCGCCCGCGCCCACGCCCGAGGCCAACATCCTTGTGGACGAGGCGATGCTCGCGAGGCCATACGCCATCATCGGCGGGACGGTCGAGAACGTCGGGGCCGAACGCCTTGAGAAGCTTTCGGTCGAGATCGAGCTGAAACGCAGGGCGGACGGGAGCGTCGAGAGGCGCGAGGCCACCGTCGCGCCCCCCGACCTTGAGCCCGGCAAGCAGGGTAAATTCTCGCTCAAGGTCTTGTCCGAAGAGTGGAGCGGCTCGCGCGTCGTCAAACTCCGCAGCGGCGCGAGGCCGGGCGAGGTCGCCTTCAAGCCCCTGCCGGGCGCGAAGCGGCCCCCCGAGCGCGTCAAGGATAACGTCGTCATCGTCAAGACGCCGGGGCCGAAGAAGCCGAGCGGCGGCGACTTCATCAACACGCCCGACACGCCCTACAAGGTTCCTTGAAGCCGGCCGTAAGTTCAGGTCAAACTTCAAGAGTCGGCACGCCGACAAACTTCAGGTAAAACCTTCAGGCACGCCGCGCCGTCAGAGCCGGCGAAGACAACCCGGCTTCTCCCTGACCACGTCAAACGGTCAGTTTCACGGTCGAATTTCTATTGCGCGTCGCGGCCTCCCGGGGTCGAAACTCTAAATGGTCGTTCTCAAGCTCAGACTAATCATCTTCGCGGCCGCCTTCGTCGCCCTCCTCGCGTCCGGTGCGGCCGCGCAGAACGGCACGGACAAGCAGGACCCTACCGCCCAGGGGCGGCAGGATCAGAAGCCGCGCCCCCTCGGCTCGCCCGAAGAGGAGATGCTGCGGCGCGCGGAGATTCGGCACGAGGAGGAGCAGCACAAGGAGATGGTCGAGCGCGCGGACGAGGCCGCACAGCTCGGCGAAGCGATTCTCTCCTCCTACCGGAAGAACAACTCCCTCACCCGCGACGACCTGAAGAAGCTCGAACGCATGGAGAAGCTCGTGCGCAAGATTCGCGGCGGGGCCGGCGGCTCCGACGACGACGAGAAGGTGAAAGAGCCGCCCGGCATGATTGCGGGCGCCATCTCGCGCATCGCCGAACTCTCGGGCACGCTGAAAAACAGCGTCCTGAAGACCTCCCGCCTCGTCATCTCGGCCGCGGTCATCGAGCGCTCGAACGAGTTGCTCGAACTGATTCGGCACATACGCGGCCTCCAAAAGCCATGAGTGTAAAGCCCGCCGCCAACGCGCAGGCGCGCCCGCGCCGCACAGTCTCGCCCGCCCGGCCGCTCCTGCTCTTCGCCGTCTTCGCCCTGCTTCTCGTCCCGCGCACGGCCTCCCTGCGCGCGCAGGACGAAGACGACGTGGTGCGCGTTAACTCCGACCTCGTCGTCCTGAACGTGACGGTGACAGACGCGCAGGGGCAGTACGTGCATAAGCTCGGCCGCGCGGACTTCAAGGTCCTGGAGGACGGGCGCGAGCAGCGCGTGCAGCTCTTCTCGGTCGAGGAGACGCCCTTCGCCGCCGCCATCCTCCTCGACACCTCCGGCAGCATGGAGACACGCCTGACGCTCGCGCGCGCCGCCGCCATACGCTTCCTCGAAGGCTTGCGCGAGGATGACGTGGCCGCCGTCTATAACTTCGACTCGAAGGTCGAGCAGTTGCAGGACTTCAAGCCCGGGCGCGACCTCCCGCCCGTGGCCTACGACCTCCGTTCGAAGGGGATGACGGCGCTCAACGACGCCGTCGTGCGCGCGGCCAACGACCTCGCGAAGAGGCCCGAGAAGCGGCGCGCCATCATCGTCCTCTCGGACGGCGCCGACAACAAGAGCGGCGCCTCGCAGGACAAGGCGCTCAACGCCGCGCTCGCGGCCAACGCGACCGTCTACACGGTGGACATGTCCGACCCCGCTTCCGACCCGGCCGGCCGCATGCGCGCCGCGGGCTCTTTGAAGCACTACGCCGAGAAGAGCGGCGGCCGCTTCGTCTCCAAGCCGGGCGGACAGGCGCTCGACGACGCCTTCAAGGGCATCCTCGAAGAGCTGAGCAACCAGTACACGCTCGGCTACCGCCCGGACAACGCCGCGCGCGACGGCCGCTGGCGCTCCATCAGGCTCAGGCTCGCCCGCCCCGAACTGAACGCGCGGACGCGCGACGGCTACCGCGCTCCAAAGGGTTAGGCGGCGTCCGCTCAGGAATCACTCTAACTTATCGGGGGTTGCCGCCGCGCGTGCGGGTGTGGGTCGCGCGTGGTTTTTTAGAGGCTCGTGAGGTTTCGGGACTTCTCCGCGTGGCGCTCGAAGGCGAGTTCGACGAGACGGTCTACGACTTCCCCGAAGGGCATGCCCGTGGCGTCCCACATTTTCGGGAAGCCGGAAACGTCCGTCAGCCCCGGGATCGTGTTCAGCTCGTTGATGAGGAGTTTGTTCGTGCCGCGGAGCAGGAAGAAATCGACGCGCGCGAACCCCGCGCCGTCAACGGCCTTGAAGGCGCGCGCGGCCATGCGGCGTATGCGTTCGGACAGGCGCGACGGGAGGGGCGCGGGGACGACGAACTCGACGTGCCCCGTGCTCGAATACTTCTCCGTGTAGTCCAGAAACTTCGCCTGCTCGTCGTGGACGACGTACTCGCCCGGCAGGCTCGCCTCGGGCTCGTCGTTCCCCAGCACGGCGACCTCTATCTCGCGCGCGTCCAGCCCCTCTTCGACGATGACCTTGCGGTCGTACCGCGCCGCGAGGTTGACGGCGCGGACGAGCGTCTCCCCATCGGTCGCGCGGGAGATTCCGACGGAGGAGCCGAGGTTGGCCGGCTTGACGAAGCACGGGTAGCCGACCTCACCCTCGACGCGCTCGCGCACGGCCGCCGCCGACCGCTCCCACTCGCGCCGCAGGAACCATAGGTACTTGCAGACGGGAAGCCCCGCCTGCCTGAAGAGGGTCTTCATCACGACCTTGTCCATCCCGCAGCTCGACGCGAGCACGCCGCAGCCGACGTATGGGACGCCGGCCATCTCAAGGAGCCCCTGCACCGTCCCGTCCTCGCCGTATGTGCCGTGCATGACGGGGAAGACGACGTCGAGCCGCTGTTCCGACCCGCCGGCGCCGCCCGCCTCGTGTTTGAGGAGGCCGCCCCGCGAGGGGTCTACGACGAGGGCCGTGCCGCCCCCGCCCGCGCCCGCGGACTCTTTGAGCCTGAGCCGCGCGCGCTCGGGCAGCATCCCGGCCGATTCGGACGGCGAGAGCCAGCGCCCCTCCTTAGTAATCGCGACGGGGATCACCTCGTACTTTTCGGGGTCGGCCGCCTCGATGACCGCCCCCGCCGAGCGCACAGACACCTCGTGCTCGCCCGAGCGCCCGCCGTAGATCACCCCCATGCGAATCTTTCTGGTCATATTCGAATCCCAGTCCGTAAAAAGTTAGGGCCCAAAGCCAACCGCGACAGCAGCTTCGGGCCCCGCGCCTGAGAGATTACCGCAACCCCGCCGCCTTAAAGTATCGTCTTACCGAGCGCCGAGAGGATCAGCTCGACGCCCAACTCGGCCGTGCGGTTGTTGATGTCGAGCGCCGTGTTTATCTCGACCACTTCGAGCGCGAGCGCGCCGCCCGCCTCCGCGATCTTCTCCATGGCGAGGTGCGCCTCGCGGTAGGTCAGCCCGCCGCGGACGACCGTGCCGGAGCCGGGGGCATCGCCCGGGTCGAGCGCGTCCACGTCCAGCGTCACATGATAGCCGGCGGGCGCCCGCGAGGCTATGTTGATGGCCTCGTCCACGCAGGCGGACATCCCGCGCTCGTCTATCTCGCGCATGGTGAAGAAGCGCAGGCCGAGTTCGCTGATCAGCTCGCGCTCG
This sequence comes from Pyrinomonadaceae bacterium, assembly GCA_036389815.1. Classification (GTDB taxonomy): domain Bacteria; phylum Acidobacteriota; class Blastocatellia; order Pyrinomonadales; family Pyrinomonadaceae; genus QHXN01. Next base: position 7,974 of record DASVWB010000290.1, read on the forward strand.
CCGGGGTCCACGTCGCGCGCGCCGATGTGCGCGCAGAAGCGCGGGTCGAGCTTGGGCGAGAAGCCCTCGATGCCGGTCAACTCCGGCGCGCCGCGCCCGAGCAGGACGGCGAGCGGCATCCCGTGGATGTTGCCGCTCGGACTCGTCTCGGGCGTGTTCATGTCCGCGTGCGCGTCGAACCAGATGAGGCCGACCGACTGGCCGCGCGAGCGGTAGTGGGAGGCGACGCCGGCGACCGTGCCGATGGCGATTGAATGGTCGCCCCCGAGCACGACGGGCAACTCGCCGCCCTCAAGGGACTTCCGCACGTCCGCGGCCAGATGCTCGCACGCCGAGCTTATCTCGCGCAGGTAGCGAAGCTTCTCGCCGGGCGGGGGCGGCTCGGCCGGGCATTCCATCCGCAGGTCGCCGAGGTCGCGCACCTCGTAGCCGAGCCCCGCGATGCGCTTGCGGAGCCCCGCGACGCGCATGGCCGCCGGCCCGAGGTCTACGCCCGCGACGCTCGCGCCGAAGCCGCACGGCGCGCCGATGATGCTGACGCGCCTCCCCTCCCCCGGCCGCCGCGCCTTGAAAGACGTTCTCTGCTCTTCGAGCAAGCCACTCATATTTTAAAGTCAACCGCCGAGGTTAAGGTTGAAGCCGCCGCCACCGCCGCCGCCCTGCGACGGGAAGAAGGGCTTCATGAGCCCTGCGAAGGCCGCGAGGTTCCTGGTCTGTATGAGCAGCTCGCCCGGGCCCGAGAACTCCGCGACGACGCCTTCGCCGCTGACCATGCTCCGGAAAAAGCCCGAGGCGGCCTTGCGCAGCGTGTACTGCGTCGTCCCCTCCCACGCGACGAGGTGCCCCGTGTCCACCACGTAGCGCTCGCCCGCGGCCAGCCGCTTGCGGTGGATGGCGCCGAAAGAGGAGAGCAGCAGGAGCCCCGTCCCCGTCACCTGCAGGACGAAGAGCCCCTCGCCGCCGAAGAAGGACTTGGCCCCGCCCCAGCGCGTGTCAACGACGAGGCCGGCGTCGCCCGCGAGGTATGAGCTCGACTGGACGAAGAACTGCTGGCTGTCCATCTCGATGGCGGCGATGTCGCCGGGGCTGCCCGGCGCGAACGTGACCTCGCCGGGGCCGCCCCGCGCCGTGAAGGTCGAGACGAAGGCCGACTCGCCGCCGGCCGCGCGCTTCAGGGCACCCATCAGCCCGCCCTTCATCTGCGACTGAAGCTCCACGTTAGCGGACATCGAGACCATCGCGCCCGCCTCGGCCTGGATGGACTGCTCGGCCTCCAGACGCACGACCGCGAGCGCGAAGGCCGGCTGATGCACGACCTCGAAGGAGTAGCCGCGGCCCCGGCCGCGCGCGTCCTCGTCTATCCGGATGCCGCGGCGGCCGCCGCCGCCCGCGGGCGCGTACTGCTGCGCGGGCTGTGCCGCCTCGGGCGCGGCGGCCGGCGTGCCGCACGCCCCGCAGAATTTCGCGCCGGGCACGAGGCCGGCGCCGCATGTCTGGCAGTTCATTATCTGACTCCTTCGGCGCTCTCGGCGATGACCCGGACGGCCTCCTCCGGGGTGTCGGCGAAGTTTAGGAGCGAGACGTCCTGCTCGCTCACGACCAGGTTCTCGCGGAAAGACTGGATGACCTTCGGCCAGCAGCGGCCGAGCAGCACGAGCGGCCGCGGCTCGATGACCCTCGTCTGGAGCTTGTTCCAGACGAGCGAAAGCTCCGTGACGGTGCCCGCGCCCCCGCGCAGCGCGATGAAGCCGACCGAGCGCTCGATGAGGTTCTGGAGGCGCTCGTAGAAGTGCGCGCTCGCCACCTTGTCGGTGAGGTAGCGGTTCGGCTCCGACTTGAACTGGTTCATGACGACGCCGAGCACGCGGCCGCCGCGCTCGCGCGCACCCTTGCTCGCCCCCTCCATCACGCCGAGGTAGCCGCCCGTGCAGATGGTGTAGCCCAGCTCGGCCAACAACTGCCCCACGCGCACGGCCTGCCCGTACTCCTCACTCTCCTCCCCGCACCTCGACCCGCCGAAGATGGTGACGATTTTTTCCATAGGTGATAAGTGATAAGTGACGAGTGATAAGTGTTGAGGGGGAGGGACAGGGCTCGCCCCCCTCTCATCACTTATCACTCATCGCTTATCACCCCGTCAAGGTCTGAGCCGGTAGAGCATCCGCGGGAACGGGATGGTCTCGCGGATGTGCTCGATGCCGCACATCCACGCGACGCAGCGCTCGACGCCCATGCCGAAGCCTGCGTGCGGGACGCT
>DASVWB010000291.1:0-46482 GCA_036389815.1 Pyrinomonadaceae bacterium
GCGCCATCGCCGCGCTGCCCGAGCCGCCGCGCCGCTCGATACGCTTCGCGCTGTGGGGCGGCGAGGAGCAGGGACTGCTCGGCTCCGAGGCTTACGTGCGCGCGCACGCGTCGGAGCTGTCCAGGTGCGTGGCCGCGCTCAACACGGACAACGGCGCGGGGCACCCGAAGGGCTGGAAGTACCAGGGGCGCGAGGACGTGCGCGCGGCGCTCGCGCCCTACGCCGCGCTCTTCGAGGAGCTGGGCGGCGGCACGCTCTCCGCCGAGATGACCTTCGACACCGACCACGGCCACTTCCTGCTCGCAGGCGTCCCGGCGCTCGACCTGCTCGTGGACATGGAGCACTACGAGGAGGTGCACCACAAGGCGAGCGACACGGTGGACAAGGTGAACGCGCACGACCTCGCCGCGGGCGCCGCGCTCGTCGCCGTCACGGCCTACGCCGTCGCCGAGCAGCCCGGCCCCTTCGCGCCGCACGCCGACCGCAAGGCCGTCGGCGAGATTCTGAAGAAGGCGGGCGTCGACGAGTTGCTCAAGGTCGTCGGCCGCTGGAAGTAGCGCGGCGGAAAGTGACTGAGATGAAGAAACGGACACGGACGCTACTGCTGCCGCCGCTGCTCGCGGCGCTGCTCGCTTTCGCCCCCGGCGCGTTCGCGCAGGCGACGGCGACGCCCGCGCGGGCGACGGCCGAGGCGAAGAAGGACGACAAGAAGAAGGACGACAAGAAGAAGGACGGGCCGCGCCGCTACGAGACCGTCCAGTTCGAGAGCCGGCTGGTCGGCGCGCCGCTCCCATACAACGTCGTCCTCCCGCCCGACTACAACCGCGGCGACGCGAAGCGCAGGCGCTACCCCGTGCTCTACCTCCTGCACGGCCTCGCCGGGAGCGCGAACGACTGGGTCTCAGAGCGCGCGCACCTCGCCGAACACGCCTCGCGCTACTCGCTCATCGTCGTCGTCCCCGAGGGGCGCAACGCCTGGTACACGGACAGCGCGACCGCCCCGAGCGAGAAGTTCGAGAGCTACGTCGTCGAGGAGCTGATACCGGACGTAGAAAGGCGCTTCCGCACCATCCCCGCGCGCGAGGGGCGCGCGATTGCGGGGCTCTCGATGGGCGGGTACGGGTCGCTCAAGTTCGGCCTCAAGCGCCCGGAGCTGTTCGCCTTCGCCGGCTCGATGAGCGGGGCGCTGCCGGCCGCCTCGTGGATACCGGACGAGAAGCTGCCCGAGTTCGTCCGCCCGTCCATCGCGCGCGTCTACGGCCCGCCCGACCAGCCCGACAACGAGACCCGCCGCGCCAACGACATCTTCCGGCTCGTACGCGAGCTGACGCCGGACAGGATTAAGGCGCTCCCCTTCCTCTACCTCGACTGCGGCACCGAAGACTTCCTCATCGGCACCAACCGCGACTTCTCCGCGCTGCTCGTCGAGAAGAAGGTGCCGCACGAGTTCCGCGAGCTGCCCGGCGCGCACAGTTGGCCCTACTGGGACCAGCAGGTGCAGGAGGTTCTGCGACTCGCCGCGCGGAGGCTCGCGCCCGCGCGCGACGAGCGCGCGGCGGGGCGGCGTTGAAGGTGGCGGGCGGGTGAGCCGGGCGGGCGCAGCAGTCGAGGGGACGAAGGTCGGGACGCGGCCCGCGCGGCGCCGTTTATTCGTCGCGCTGCTCGCCGCGGCGTTCCTCTTCCGGCTGGGCTACGGGCTCTGCTCGCAGTTCTGGGCCGACGACGAGCGGCAGGTCTACCTCATCGGCCTGAAGTTCTACGCGACGCGCGAGTGGCCCTACTTCGGGCCGGACGTGGCGAGCGGCGTGCAGGTGCCGGGCGCGCTGCAAGGACTGCTCGTCGGCCTGCCGCTCGCGGCCGCGCCGCTGCCGGAGTCGCCCTTCCTTCTGGTCAACGCGCTCTCGTTCGCGGGGCTCTGCCTGTTCGCGTGGTACTGCGCGCGCCGGCTGCCGCGCACGCCGCGCTGGTTCGTCTGGGGCTGGCTGCTGACGGCGCCCTGGACGCTCAACTTCTCGACGCACGTCGTCAACCCCTCTTACGTGCTGCCCGGCTCGATACTCTTCTTCGTCGGCGCGCTGGAGACCCTGCCCGGGCTGCGCGCGGGGCTCGTCCCGCCGTGGTGCGCGAACTTGATGATGGGCTTCGCGCTCTGCTGGGTGATGCAGTTGCACCTCTCGTGGGTCGTGCTCGTCCCCTTCCTGCTCGCGTCGGCCTTCTTCCAGTTGCGCGAGCGCGGCGCGCGGGGACTCGCGCGTCTCGGCTGGGTGGCGTGCGGGGCCGCGCTGACGGGGTGCCTGCTCGCGCCGACCTTCTTGAAGTACGGGGCGTCGGGCGGGACGGGCGGCGCGGAGGGGATGGTCGTGCCCAACTTCCAAAACTTCGCGCGCGTCGTCAACCCGGTCGAGGGCGTGCCGGCGCGCTTCCTCTCGCTGGCGTCGTTCGAGCTGGCGCGCTTCGTCGGCCGCAACACGGGCGAGCGGGTCGCCTTCCTGCGCGCGAACCTCTGGCTCGCGCCCTTCGCGCTCTTCCTCGGCGCGCTCGGGCTCTTGCAGCCGGCCGCGCTCGCGGCGACGTGGTTCAAGAGGGAGGGGATGCCGGAGGGCTGGCCGCGGGTCAAGTACCTCGCGCTGCTCTGCGTCGCGCTGCTCTGCGCGCTCTTCCTCTTCTCGGCGAAGCTGCCGGCCTCGCACACCTTCTACGTGACGTTCCCCGTGGCGGCGCTCTACGCCTTCCACTGCTGGGACAGGCTCTTCGCGCGCGCGCTCTGGCGGAGGCTCGCGGCGGCCGCGCTCGCCTGCGGCGTCGTCTTCCACGCGGGGCTCGCCGCCTACAACCTCCCGCGCGTCTCGCTCTACGCCGACCGCCGCGCCGTGCGGTCGGCCGTAGACGCGCGCGACTATCGTATACTCGGCGAGCGCCGCCCCGGCTCGCGCTACTGACAAGTCGGACGCCCGGGTTCGTCGGACGCGCTCTGGGTTTAGCAACCGCCGGGTGCTATAAACGTCCCGCCCCTGCGGGGCGAAGGCTTCCCGGCCGTCTATAAGAGCTTTCCGGCCGACGACGGATTGAGACCCTATGCGACGAACAAACTACACGCTCGCGGCGCTCGCGCTCGCGCTCCTTCTTTCGCCGGCCGCGCGGGCGCAGGAGGGCGCGCGCCCCGGCGAGGAGCAGGTCAGGCGCGTCGCGGAGATTCAGGCCGCGCTGCGCGAGGCGAACCTCGACGGCTGGCTCTTCTACGACTTCCGCCGCAGCGACCCGCTCGCCTACCGCATCCTGCGGCTGCCGGCCGCGGGCGTCTCGACGCGCCGCTGGTTCTACTACGTGCCCGTCGTCGGCGAGCCCGTCCGCGTCGTCCACTCCATCGAGCGCTACCGGCTCGACCAGCTCCCCGGCCGCAAAATCATCTACGCGAGCTGGCAGGAGCTGCACGCCGCGCTGCGCGACGCGCTCTCGTCGGGCGGGCTCAAAAACAAGCGCGTGATGCTCAGGAAGGTGGCGATGCAGTACTCGCCGATGGGCGACATCCCTTACGTCGCGCGCGTGGACGCAGGCACCATCGAACTCGTCCGCTCGATGCCCGGCGTCAACGTGGTGACCAGCGCCGACCTCGTCCAGCAGTTCGAAGCCACGCTCACGCCCGAGCAGCTCGCCTCGCACCGCGAGGCCGCCGACAAGCTCCACAAGGTCATCACGGAGGGCTTCGCCGAGATCGCGCGCAGAGTCCGTGCGGGCGAGACGCCGACCGAGTACGACATCCAGCAGTTCATCGCCCGCCGCCTCGCCGAAGAGGGGATGACGGCGGGCGGCGGCGACGTCTCGGTCGGCGCGAACACGGCCAACCCGCTCTACTTCCCGACCGCCGAGCGCAGCGCGCCCATCCGCCGCGGCGACTTCGTCCTCTTCGACATCTCCGAGAAGCTGAAGAAGCCCGGCTCCATCGTCGCCGACCAGACCTGGGTCGGCTACGTCGGCGAGACGGTGCCCGAGGAGTACGTCAAGGTCTTCAACATCGTGCGCGAGGCGCGCGACTCCGCGACCGCCTTCGTCCGCGCCGCCGTGCGCGAGGGCCGGCAGATACGCGCCGCCGAGGTGGACGACGTATCCCGCGGGGTCATCAAGCGCGCCGGCTACGGCGAGAACTTCACGCACCGCACGGGGCACTCCATCGGCGAAGAAGGCCACGGCAACGGCGCCAACATCGACGACTTCGAGACGAGGGATTCGCGCCGCGTCATCCCGCGCACATGCTTCTCCGTCGAGCCCGGCATCTACCTCGAAGGCCGCTTCGGCGTCCGCTCCGAAATCAACGTCTACGTCTCCGACAGGGACATCGAAATCACAGGCCAGCCGATACAGACGGAGATCGTGCCGATTCTGAAAGGCAAGTAGACGGTAGACAGTAGACAGTAGCGCCCCGCGCCGCCGTGATTGAGCCTGACACCCGGCGGGGCTACTAACGAATGTTTTCTACTGTCTACTGACTACTGTCTACTGTCTACTGTCTACTACTTACTGCTTCCCATGCTCAACTTCGCCATCCAGACCGCGCGCGAGGCCGGGCAGGTGCTCGCCGACAAGTTCGGGCGCGCGCTCCAGGTCTCGAACAAGGGCGACATCGACCTCGTGACCGAGGCCGACATCGCGGCCGAGCGCCTCATCGTCGAGCGCATCCGCAGCCACCACCCGCGCCACGCGATACTGACCGAGGAGTCGGGCGACGTGGCGGAGGCCGGCCGCCCCGACTCCGAGTACAAGTGGATCATCGACCCGCTCGACGGCACGACCAACTACGCGCACGGCTACCCGGTCTTCTGCGTCTCGGTCGCGCTCGAACACGACGGCCGCGTCGTCGTCGGCGTCGTCTACGACCCAACGCGCGACGAGCTGTTCGCGGCCGAGCGCGGCGGGGGCGCGACCCTGAACGGCCGCACCCTCCGCGCCTCCGACACCGACGAGCTGAACAGCGCGCTCGTCTGCACGGGCTTCCCCTACGACGTGCGCGAGCGCGGCGACTTCGCGCGCCACTTCCGCGCCTTCATCATGCAGGCGCAGTCCGTCAGGCGCGACGGCGCGGCCGCGCTCGACCTCGCCTACGTCGCCGCCGGCCGCTTCGAGTGCTTCTACGAGGAGGGCCTGCGCCCCTGGGACGTGGCCGCGGGCGTGCTCCTCGTCGAGGAGGCCGGCGGCCGCGTCACGCACTACGACGGCTCGCCCTTCCGAATCTACGGCTCGCACATCGCCGCCAGCAACGGCCTCGTCCACGACGCGATGCTCCGCGTTCTACAGCAATAAGGAACGAAGCTCCGCCGCCACGGTAGGCAGTAGACAGTAGGCAGTAGGCAGTAGCAGGACAACAAGAGGCGGCGCGGCTGTCATCAGTTGACCACAGCCCCGCCGCCTTCATCTCTTCCCTACCGTCTACTGCCTACTGCCTACTTCTTTTAATTCCTCTCCCCGAGGCCGTGTTTCTGCTTGCAGATTTTGCAGAAGGTCGGCTTCTCGGTGTTGTCCACGCGGTGGCTCGCGGGCCTGAGCGTGCGCAGGTAGGCGAACATCGCCTTGAGGTCTTCGTCCGTCATCCCCTTGAACGCCCACCACGGCATGGCGGGGCTGAGCGCGCGCGCCTTGACGTGCCCCGTGCGCATCACCTCGACGAAGAGCGCCTCGTCGTAGTAGGAGATGCCGGTCGGGTCGGGCGTCAGGTTGGCGGTCGCGACCGCGTGCCCCTTGCCGTCGTCCCCGAAGATGTTGCCGCCGGCGTAGTCCATCCCCTCGACCGCCTTGCCCATCCCGCCGCGCGGCGTGTGGCAGCCGGCGCAGTCGCTGACGCGCACGAGGTACTCGCCGTACTTCACGGGGTTCGACCTGTCGGGCTCGGGCACGGCCGACTCGACCGGCTCGGGCGCGGTGTTGATGAGACGCGAGAGCGGGAAGGGGATGTCCGACTTCGGCAGCGGGTTGCGCACCGGCTCGACCGTGCGCAGGTAGACGACGACCGAGGCGAGGTCTTCGTCCGACAGGCTGCGGAAGCCGCCGTAGGGCATCATGGGGAAGAGCGCGCGGCCGTCGCGGCTGACGCCCTCGCGTATGGCGCGCGCGAGCTGGTCGTCGGTCCAGCCGCCGACGCCGGTCTCGCCGTCGGGCGTGATGTTGGGCGCGACGAGCCAGGGCTCGCCGTCGGCCTCCATCGTGCTGCCCGCGCCCTTCGCCTTCGCGGCGGCGTAGGAGCCGGCCGGGTCTTTCGGGTCGAGGCGCGTGTGGCAGGCGAAGCAGCCCATGACGTTCTCGGCCAGGTACTTCCCGCGCGCCGCGCGCCCGGGCGTCGCCTCGAAGCGGCGCCCGGTGAGCGCGCGCACCTTCGGCCCGAAGAACGGCCGCCACCCGACGGTCGCCGAAATCCCGACCACCAGCAGCAACGCCAGCGCGGCCAGCCCGTAGCCCGCCGCCTTCAACAAACGCCTCCTCCACTTTCCGGCCATCTCTTGAGAACCTCCGGGGCAAGGATTTAAGTCGGCTGCGGCGGGGGTCGTGTCGGCGTGGCCCGACGAGCCCGCAGCCCGTCCGATTAGTAACGCGAAAAATCGCGCCTGAAGTGTGCAACCCTCGTGAGTTTTTCGCGGGCGCCCCGTCGGCCGCGGCGGGCGCGGCGGCCGTCCGGGGCGGCAAGCTTTTACGCCACCCCGGCGCGGTTGTCAACAAAAAGTCCGGGCGGAGACGCGACGCGCCCCCGCTCCCGCGTCGGCCTCGCGTTTTGCCTTCACTCCCAACGCGCGTTATATTTTGAGGCGTTCAGCGCGGAAGGGTAGCCTAATTGGTAAGGCAGTAGTCTTGAAAACTACCGCGCTAACGCGCTTGCAGGTTCGAGTCCTGTCCCTTCCGCCAACAGTTTATCTTTAACTAAGCCGCCCGGCCCCCTGAAAACGAGGCGCGGGCGGCTTCGGCTTTAAAGGCGGACGGGAAGCGAGGTGGTTTTGAGGGTGGAGACGTTTGCGGGTCTGATGTGCTTTGCGGCGGCGCTGTTGTGGCAGGAGGGCGAGACGGCGCTGGGGCGGCTGTGGCGGCTGAGCGAGCCGGTGCGGTACTGGATCAACTACCAGTGGAAGGTCGGCAACTTCCCCTTCTCCATCGCCACGCTGACGCTCGGGCTCGTGGTGCTGCTCCTCGCCGCCGTCTTCTCGCGCTACCTGCGGCGGTTCATCGAGCGGCGGATGGCGCACCACAAGCACCTCGACCCCGGCGTGCAGTTCACCATCCTGCGTCTCGTCCACTACTTCGTCATCGCGGTCGGGGTCATCGTCGCGCTGCGCATCGGCGTCGAGGCCGACTTCACGTCGCTGGCCGTCGCCTTCACCGCGCTCTCCGTCGGCATCGGCTTCGGCCTCCAGTTCATCGCGGGCGACATCGCCTCCGGCTTCATCATCCTCTTCGAGCGCCCCATCCGCGTCGGCGACTTCGTGACCATCCCCGGCCCCGACAGCAAACTCACCGAGGGGATGGTGCGCAGCATCAACCTGCGCACCACCGTCGTGATGACGAACGACAACGTCGCCTCGGTCGTCCCCAACTCGAAGATCGTCAACCAGAACTTCCTCAACTGGTCGTACCGCGAGCGGCGCGTCCGCCTCTCGGTCGCCGTCGGGGTCGCCACCGACTCCGACGTGGACGTGGTGACGGGCACGCTCCTGCGCGCCACCGAGGGCGTGCAGTTCGTGCTCGAAGAGCCGAAGCCGACCGTGCAGTTCATGGAGTTCGGCGACTACGACCTCCAGTTCCGCGTCCTCTTCTGGACGGACAAGCCGCGCCGCCACCTCGTCGTCAAGAGCGCGGTCAGGTATAACATCCACCGCCTCTTCAAGGAGGCCGGCATCGAAATCCCGAACCCGCAGCGCGACCTCACGCTCCGCGGCGGCACGCTCCGCCTCGACGGCGGCGGCCGGCCCGACGCCGGCGGCGGCGAGGAGGCGGAAGCCCCTGTTGCACAAAACGCGCGCGGGCGTTAGGCTAGGGGCGCCGACTGAATGAACAGCCATTCAGCGAGACTCCCCGAGAGACCTGCACGGAGGCCCTTAGAACCCCGATGCGCACAGCCCGCCCCCTGCCACAGGCGCCCGCGCGCAACGCCCCCGCGGGCGACAAGCGCGAGGCCATCATGCGCGCCGCCACCAAGGTCTTCGCGCGCAGCGGCTACTTCAACTCGAAGGTCGCCGACGTCGCCCGCGAGGCCGGCGTCGCCGACGGCACCGTCTACCTCTACTTCAAGAGCAAGGAAGAAATATTGCGCTCCATCTTCGAGCGCAACACGAGCGAGGCCGTCCGCGCCGGGCGCGAGGAGCTGGCGCGCATCGACGACCCGCGCGAGAAGCTGCGCCGCATCGCGCGCCACCACCTCGAACGGCTCGGCGCCGACCGCGACCTGGCGGTCGTCTTCCAGGTCGAGCTGCGGGGGACGACCAAGTTCATGGAGGAGTTCTCGGCCGCGGGGCTGGCCGAGTACCTCGGCCTCATCCGCGAGGTCTTCGAGGAGGGGCAGGCCGCGGGCGTCTTCCGCGCGGGGCTCAAGGCGAAGCTCGTCGCCAAGGTGCTCTTCGGCGCGCTCGATGAGATGGCGACCAACTGGATTCTGTCGAAGCGCCGCTACAAGCTCGCGCCCATGGCCGACGAGGTGCTCGACATCTTCCTCGGGGGTGTGAGCGCTTGACGACGAGAATCACGACGCGGGTCGCGGGCGGCGGGCGCGAGACGCGCCCCGACCGGGGCCCGGCGCCGCGCCCGGCCAGGCCCGAGACCATCGTCGAGGTCGTGCGCCGCGCGCTGACGGCGAAGGCGCGCCCCGACGCGCTCAACTACAAGCGCGACGGCGCGTGGCACCCCATCTCGTCCGAAGAGCTGCTCGGCCGCGTCCGCCGCGTCGCGCTCGGCCTCCACGCGCTCGGCCTGCGCCCCGGCGAGCGCGCCGGCATCCTCTCCGAGAGTTCGCCCGAGTGGGTCGTCGCCGACCTCGGCTGCCAGTTCGCGGGCGTCGTCAACGCCCCCGTCTACCCGACGCTCGCGCCGCAGCAAGCCTGCTACATCCTCACGGACGCGGGCGCGCGGCTCCTCTTCGTGCAGGACGCCGCCACCTACGCGCGCGTGCGCGAGGCGCTGAAGTCCTGCGCCGGGCTCTCGACCGTCGTGCTCATGTCGGGCGAGGGCGCCGGGGGCGAGGGGCTGGTCACGCTCGCCGAAGTGGAGGCGCGCGGCGCGCGGCTCGGAGAGGAGCGGCCCGGGCTGGCCGAAGAGCTTTCGGGCGCGGCCACCGCCGACGACCTCACGACCATCATCTACACGTCGGGGACGACGGGCGAGCCGAAGGGCGTCATGCTCACGCACGCGAACGTCGTCTCGAACCTCGTGGACACGTCCGAGCGGCTGGCCTTCACGCCCGAGGACGTGGCGCTCTCGGTGCTGCCGCTCTCGCACGTCTTCGAGCGCGGCGCGATGTACATGTACCTGCACCACGGCGCGAAGGTCTACTTCGCGGAGTCAATCGAGCGCATCGGCGACAACATGCGCGAGGTGCGCCCGACGATAGTCGTCGCCGTCCCGCGCCTCTTCGAGAAGATTTACGCGCGCATCAAGGAGAAGGCGGCCGAGGGCGGGCGCGCGAAGACGGCGCTGCTCATGTGGTCGGTCGGCGTCGCCAAGCGCCGGGCGCACGCCGCGGTGTGGAAGCGTCCGGCGGGCCCCCTCCTCAGGCTACAGCACGCGCTGGCCTCGCGCCTCGTCTTCTCGAAGTGGCGCGGGGCGACGGGCGGGCGCATACGCCTCTTCTGCTCGGGCGGCGCGGCGCTCCCCGAGGAGCTGGGGCTCGTCTTCCAGGGCGCGGGGCTGCCCATCGTCCAGGGGTACGGGCTGACCGAGACCTCGCCCGTCATCTGCGTCAACGCGCCGGACGACAACCGCATCGGGACGGTGGGGCGGCCCATCCGCCACGTCGAGGTGCGCACCGCCGCCGACGGCGAGATCGAGACGCGCGGCCCCAACGTCATGCGCGGCTACTACAACAAGCCCGAGGCGACGCGCGAGGTCTTCACAGAGGACGGCTGGTTCAAGACGGGCGACGTGGGCGAGATAGACGCGGAGGGGTACCTGCGCATCACCGACCGCAAGAAGGAGCTGTTCAAGACCTCGGGCGGGAAGTACGTCGCGCCGCAGCCCATCGAGCAGCGCATCAAGGAGTCGCGCTTCGTCAACCAGGTCGTGCTCGTCGGAGCTGGGCGCAAGATCCCCGCCGCGCTCATCGTCCCCGACTGGGAGGCGCTCCGCTCCTACGCCGTGCACAAGGGGCTCGGCCTCAAGACCGACGCCGACTTCTGCCGCCACCCGCGCATCCTCGAACTCCTCCAGCGCCAGGTGGACGCGCACACCGCCGACCTCTCCCGCTTCGAGCGCGTCAAGCGCGTCGCCCTCATCGAGCGCGAGCTGACCGTCGAGGGCGGCGAACTCACGCCCACGCTCAAGGTCAAGCGCCGCGTCGTCGACGAGAAGTACAAGGACGTGATCGACCGCCTCTACGCCGAGGCCGAGTCGGCGGGCCAGACCCGCTAGGGGGCGACGGCTTCCCAGATTTGCGCGCGGGTGCCGCCGTCGGAGGCGACGGCGACGAGGCGGCGGTCGGGGCTGACGGCGACGCGGTCGGCCTCGCGCCGGTAGAGCCTCTGGCCCGTGCGCGCGTCCCAGAACTTTACCGAGTCGTCGTTGTACGCGAGCAGCACGCGCCCGCCGGCCAGCAACTCGACCGTGTCGGCGTTCTCCCACGCGCGGGTCGCGAAGCCGCGCCGGTTCTCCTCCAGCGGGAAGGCCGCGTAGGGCGCGCCGTCCGCGACGCGCCACGCGTAGGCCGTGAGGCGGCCCGCCTCGAAGAGCGCCGGGTCTGCCTCGCCCGCCGTCACGACCATCCCGCCGTCCTCCGACCAGACGACCTTGAAAATATTCCCGAAGCCCTTCGCCTTGAGCGCCGCCGGCAGCAGCGCGGAAGCTTCCACGTCGTAGAGCCGCACCTCGCAAGTCGTGCTGAGTCCCCACCTGAAGGGCTCGCGCACGAGCGCGAGCCTGCGGCCGTCGCGGCTGAACTCCGCCGCGAAGTAGTCCTGGTGGTCGTCGCGCCCGAACTGCAAAGGCTCCTCGGCGCCCGCCGCCACGTCGCGGAGCTTGAGGCGCTTGCGGCCGTCGCGGAACAGGAGCCTGCGGCCGTCGGGGCTGAAGCGCGCGAGCCACGCGCCGAAGAAGGGCCAGACGTGCTGCGTCCCGACCTCTGACTTCTTCGAGCCCGTCAGCGGGTCGAGCAGCTCGGGGCGCTCGTACTCGCGGAAGGCGAGCACCGCGTCGCCGCCGGGGGCGAACGTGAGACTGCTAAGACCCTTCAGCCTGCGCTCGTAGAGGAGCCGCCCCTCGGAAGTCTCCCACGCGCGCAGCCGCCTGTCGTCGTCGAGCGTGAGGAGCGCCGCGTGCCCCGCGGCCCAGCCCGTCTGCGTAATCGGCCTGCGGTGCGCGCCCGTCCGGGCCTTCGGCTCGCCCGTCTCCGCGTCCCAGAACTGGAAAGCCCGCGCGGCGTCTTCGGTCGCGAGCACGCGGCCGTCCGGGCTCCACAAAAGTTTCGAGACGGGCCCGCCCTTGACGGCGATGCTCCTCACAAGCTCGCCCGTCTCCGTGCTCCAGAGTTTGACGACGCGGTTGATGGTGGAGACGGCGAGCACGCGGCCGTCGGGGCTGAAGGCGAGCGCGAAGACCTCGCCCTCGGGTTCGGCGCGCAGGCGCACGCGGGGCAGGCCGGGGCGCGGGGGCGCGGGCGGCTCGTCGCCCGGCAGCCGCCTCGTCTGGACTGTCTGGCCGTGCGGCGTCTGCGAAAGGAAAAGTAGGAGCGCCGCCGCGAGCGACGGGAGGTTGGCGGTTCGTGTGCGTCGGAGCATGACGGAATCCTCGCCTCTACACGTTGAGTTCGCCGCGCGCGGGGCGGGCGGGGTGAGAGGTTAGCGCGCCGACGCGCGGCGGCGCGGCGCGGCTATGACGGATTCCGCATTGTCACAACGTCGGGCGCGTCGGCCGTGCGGGAGTTCAGGCTTGTGGGTCGGGCAGGACTTTGGCCGTCCACTCGAAGACGGCGCGGCGGAGGTCTTCGAGCTGGTGGTCGAAGAAGGGGCCGGCGCCGGGGATGATTCGGACTTCGACGCGCGCCTCTTCGGGGAGGCGCGCGGCCAGCGCGCGGAGGTCCGCGACCGAGCCGAACTCGTCGCGCTCGCCGTGGACGAGGAGGAGCGGCTTGCTGCACTCCTCTACGAAGGAGAAGTCGTACTCGCGCTCGGGGATGCTGACGGGCGTGCCGACGCCGACGAGGAAGCGGACGCGCGGGTCGCGCGTCCCGACTTCGAGCCCGACGCGCGCGCCGAAGGAGAAGCCGCCGAGGAAGAGTGGGAGCGCCGGGTACTTCCCCGCCAGGAAGTCCAGCGCCACGCGCGCGTCCTCCTGCTCGCCGCCGCGCGCGCCCGTGTGCTCGCCCGTCGAGTGGCCGACGCCGCGGAAGTTGAAGCGCAGCGTGACGAGCCCCGCGTCCTCGAAGCCGCGCGCCGTGCGGAAGACGACCTTGTTGTGCATCGTCCCGCCGTGGAGCGGGTGCGGGTGCAGGACGAGCGCCGCGCCGCGCGGGGTCGCGTTGCGCGGCTCCTTCAGTATCGCCTCCAGCCGCCCGTGCGGCGCCGGGATGAACAGGTTGCCCGCGGGGTACATAGGGGCTAGAGACTAGAGGCTAGGGGCTTGTTAAGGCAAATGCCGCGGCGCTTAAAATAGAGGCCAGAGGCTAGAGGCTGGTTTAAAGCCTGACGGCCGTAGGGCACCTCTTTCGTCAAGACGCAACCCGACCGGCCTCTGACCCCCGGCCTCTAACCCCCGGCCTCCAGCAACTGTTTTCTTGACTTGCCGCGGCGAAAAGCAGTAGGTTGGTGTCGAAAGCAACAAAGGAAGAGAGATGGCCGACCCCCGTCCCCCCGGAGTTCGAGAGTCTGAACAGGCGTGGGGCGAGACAGCGCCCGCGCGCTACGTGCTGGCGCTGGCGAGTGTCGCAGCGGCCACGCTCCTCATGTTCGCGCTCTACGCCGCCACGGGGCTCACGCGCGGCAGCGTCCCCTTCATCTTCTACTTCGTCGCCGTCATCCTCGTCGCCCTCTACGGCGGGCGCGGGCCCGCCCTCCTGACCGTCGCGCTCTCGGCGCTCACCGCCAACTACTTCTTCCTCGGCCCGCCGCTCGGGCTCGCCCTCGACTTCAACGACCTGCTCCAGACCGGCGCCTTCGCCGCCGTCTCGCTCTTCATCTCGGTGCTCGCCGACCGCAGGGCGCGCGCCGAGTCGGCCGCGCTCAGCAGCCGCGAGTCGCTGGAGACGACGCTGCGCAGCATCGGCGACGCCGTGATCGCGACCGACGGCCGCGGGCACGTCCGGTTCATGAACCCCGTGGCCGAGCGCCTGACCGGCTGGCCGCTCGCCGAGGCCGAGGGGCGCCCGCTCGCCGAGGTCTTCCGGATAGTCAACGAGGAGACGCGCGAGACGGTCGAGAGCCCCGCCGACAAGGTGCTGCGCGAGGGGCGGGTCGTCGGGCTCGCCAACCACACGCTGCTCCTCGCGCGCGACGGCCGCGAGGTGCCCATCGACGACAGCGGCGCGCCCATCCGCGACGAGCGCGGGCAGACGGCCGGCGTCGTCCTCGTCTTCCACGACGTGACCGAGCAGCGCCACGCCGGGCGCGAGCGCTCGCGCCTCGCCGCCATCGTCGAGTCTTCGAGCGACGCCATCGTCGGCAAGACGCTCGACGGCACCGTCACGAGCTGGAACGCGGCGGCCGAGCAGATGTACGGCTACACGGCCGAGGAGGCCGTCGGCCGCCACATCTCGTTCGTCGTCCCCGAGGAGCTGCGCGACGACCTCGAAGAGATCGTGCGGAGGCTCGCGCGCGGCGAGCGCGTCGAGCGCCCCGCGACCGTAAGGCTGCGCAAGGACGGCTCGCGCGTGGACGTGTCGCTCACCGCCTCGCCCGTCCGCGACCCCTCGGGGCGGCTGATAGGCGCCTCGGCCATCGCGCGCGACATCACCGAGCAGAAGCGCTCCGTGGAGCGCCTGCGCTTCCTGGCCGAGGCGAGCCGCGTGCTCGGCTCCTCGCTCGACTACGAGACGACGCTCGAAGGGCTGGCGCGCCTCGCCGTGGCGGCGCTCGCCGACTACTGCCTCGTGGATTTGGTGGACGACGACGGGCGCGTCCGCCGCGTCGCGGTCGCGCACGCCGACCCCGAGCGACAGCCGCTCGCCGACCGCCTGCGCGACTTCCCGCCGGGGCCGCAGGCGGCCGGCGTCCCGCGCGTCCTGCGCACGGGGCGCCCAGAGGTCTTCGCCGAGGTGACGGCCGAGTCGCTGCCCGCGCTCGCGCGCGACGAGGAGCACGCGCGCGTGCTCGCGGCGCTCGGGCTGAAGTCCTTCCTGACCGTCCCGCTCGTCGCGCGCGGCCGCACCATCGGCGCGCTGACCTTCTCATCGACGCGCGACGCGCGACGCTACGCGGAGGAGGACGCGGCCTACGCGCAGGAGATAGCCTCGCGCGCCGCGCTCGCCATCGAGAACGCGCGGCTCTACACGCGCGCGCAGGAGGTCAACCGCGCCAAGGACGAGTTCCTTGCCACGCTCTCGCACGAGCTGCGCACGCCTTTGACGCCCATCCTCGGCTGGACGCACATGATCCGCTCCGGCCGCCTGGGCCCGGCCGAGACGGCGCAGGGCGTCCACGTCATCGAGAAGAACTCTCACTCGCTCTCGCGCCTCATCAACGACCTGCTCGACATGTCCTCGATCCTCTCGGGCAAGATGCGCATCGAGCGCGCGCGCGTCGAACTCTCCTCGGTCGTGCGTGAGGCGGCCGAGACCGTGCGGCCGCAGGCCGACGCGCGCTCGGTCGCGCTCGAAGTCCGGGCGGGCGCCGGGGCGGTCGTCAGCGGCGACCGCACCCGACTCGTGCAGGTCTTCTGGAACCTCCTCAACAACGCCGTCAAGTTCTCGCCCGAGGGCGGGCGCGTCCGCGTCCGCCTGCGCGCCGAAGACGGCGCGGCGCGCGTCGAGGTCGAGGACGACGGCGCTGGCATCCCGGCCGAGTTCCTGCCGCACGTCTTCGAGCGCTTCCGCCAGGCCGACATGGGCACGACGCGCGCGCACGGCGGGCTCGGGCTCGGGCTCGCGCTCGTCAAGAGCTTCGTCGAGGCGCACGGCGGCTCCGTCGCGGCCGAGAGCGCGGGCGAGGGGCGCGGCAGCCGCTTCACGGTCGCGCTCCCGGCGGCCGAGGACGGCGCGCGCCGACCGCCTTCCGGCGACCTCGAAGCCCCGCCGCCCGGGCAAGCCGCCGGGTCGCGCCGCGTCCTCGTCGTCGAGGACGCGCCCGACACGCTGGAGATGCTGCGCGTCGTCTTCGAGTCGCGCGGCATGCGCGCCTCCGCGTGCGCGACGCCCGAGGAGGCGCTCAGCGTTGCCGAGTCGGGGCGGTTTGATATAATCGTCTCAGACATCGGCCTCCCACGAATCGACGGCTACGAGTTGCTGGCGCGCCTGCGCGAGCTGCCGCACATGCGCGGCGTGCCCGCGCTGGCGCTGACGGGCTATGCGGCGCAGCGTGACGCGGAGGCGGCGCTCGCCGCCGGCTTCGACGCGCACGTCCCGAAGCCCGTAGACCCGTCCGAGCTGGCCGAGCGGATGGAGGAGCTGATGGGGCGCGCGGACTCCGGGCGCGGGGGCTGAAACGTCCCGCCCGCCCGCCGCGTTCAAGGGCGTGGACGACAGTCTTCAAGGAGGGGAGTTCTGGCCCGCGCCGGGCGTCCGGCCGGGCCGCGTGAAGCAGATGCACCACCCACACCCCGACGGCGGGCGCCGCGCGTCCGCGTCCGACACTTACGGGCCGCGCGGCGGCGGCACCGGGCCGCTGGCCGCGGGCGACGGCGCGGCGGCCGGCCCGGCCTGCCTGCGCGTGCTCGTCGTAGACGACGCGCCCGACGTGACCGAGATGCTCGCGCTGATGATGAGCTACGCGGGCTACGAGGTGGAGATGGCCTTCTCCGGCCCGGAGGCGCTCGACCACGCGAAGGCCGGGCACTTCGACGCCGTCATCTCCGACATCGGCATGCCGGGCATGAGCGGCTACCAACTGGCCGAGGCGCTGCGCGCGACGCCCGGCTACGAGTCCACCCCGCTCATCGCCGTCACCGGCTTCTCGATGTACGAGGACCGCGAGCGTGCGCTCGGCGCCGGCTTCAACGACTTCCTCAACAAGCCCATCAGCCCCTCCGTCCTCCTCGACGCCGTCCGCCGGCTCTGCGGCTGAGGAAGTCAAAAGTAAAAAGGCGAAAGGCAAAAGTGAGGCAGCGATGGAGAACGTAGAGGGCGGGGGCATCCCCGCGGCGGGGGCCGCGGGCGAGGGGGACGCCGGGCGCCGCGCGCCCGCGGAACCGAAGGCGGGGCGCGCCGGGCTCTCGGGCGTGCTCGACCGCCCCGCGGCGCTGCTCGCCGTCGGCGCGCTGCTCGTCGGCGCCGTCTTCTGGTACTTGCAGTTCTCTACGGGGTCGCTCTGCTGCGGCGACTACGACGCCTACTACCACTTCCGCTGGAGCCGGATGCTCTACGAGGGGATGCGCGCGGGGCACTTCCCGCCCTCGTTCGACGCGCTGCCGCTCACGACGCTCAACCCGCGGGACTACGTAGACCACCACTTCCTCTTCCACCTCCTGCAAATCCCCTTCACCTTCTTCCGCGACTTCGAGACGGGCGCGAAGGTCGGCACCTGGCTCTTCGCGTGCCTCGCCGTGCTCTCGTGCTACTGGCTGATGCTGCGCAACCGCCTGAGCTACCCGCTCGTCTGGCTGGTCGCGCTCGTCGGAAGCTCCTCCCCCTTCCTCTACCGCATGAACATGGGGAAGGCGATGAGCGTCTCCATCGTCTTCCTCGTCGTCGGGCTCCACCTGCTGTTCGAGCGCAAGTACCGCTGGCTGCTGCCGCTCTCGTTCGTCTTCGCGCTCGCCTACGACATGTTCGCGCTGCTCGTGGCGGCGACGCTGATGTGGGCCTTCGTCGTCCTCTGGAGCGAGCGGCGCGTCGAGTGGAAGCCGGTCGTCTTCGTCGCCGCCGGCTCGCTCCTCGGCTTCGTCATCAACCCCTACTTCCCGCACAACTTCCGGCTGCTCTACGAGCACCTCGCTATCAAGGTCACGGCGAAGGACTTCTCGACCACCGTCGGCTCGGAGTGGTACCCGTACAGCACGTGGGAGTTTTTGGGCAACTGCGGCGTGGCGCTGGCCGCGATGGCCGCGGGCTACCTCGCCTTCAGGGACTCGGCCGACCGCACGCGGCAGCGCGCGCTGCTCCTGCTGCTCTTCTCGACGCTGCTGATGGTCGTCAACATGCGCTGGCGGCGCTTCGCCGAGTACTTCCCGCCGTTCGCCGTGCTCTTCGCGGCCTTCGCGCTGGAGCCCGTCATCAGCCGCGCCCGCGCGCGCCACACCTCGCGCGAGCCGGCGGAAGACGAGCCGCTCGAACTCGACCCGCGCCCCGAGCCTGCTCGGGTCGAGAACGCGCGCGCGTGGGAGCTGATCTTCGTGGCGACGGCGTTCGTGCTCGTCGCCGCGCCGATGGTCTGGTACGCGCGCGTCACCGCGCAGGACATCGCCGGGATGGCCGGCCCCGACTACTACAAGGGCGGCGGCGAGTGGCTCTCGAAGAACGCCGAGCGCGGCGAGCTGATAGTCAACACCGACTGGGACGACTTCCCCAAGCTCTTCTTCTACAACCCGCAGCTCGCCTACGTCTCCGGGCTCGACCCGACCTACCTGCTCGACAAGGACAGGAAGCTCGCCGAGCTGCACGCCAAGATAACCATCGCCAAAGACCTCTCGGACGAGGAGGTGGCGAACCTCGGCCCGCTCATCCGCGACAACTTCTGCGTCGGCGAGGGCGCCGCGCGCCGCTGCGCGCGCTACGTCTTCACCGACCACGAACACGAGGACTTCTACAACGACGCGCTCGACAGCGGCTGGTTCGACGAGGTCTACACCGACGACGACTGCTCCATCCTCCGCATACGCGAGCAGAAGGGCCCGCCCCCGCCCGACAACGCCCCGCCCGCCACGGACGGGCAGGAGCCCGCGGACGACGAGCCGCAGGACGAACAGCCCTGACCGCGGGTCGAGCCCCGCGCCCGAAGGTCTTCGCCGCACACGCACGGAGGCACGGCTAAAGCTATCAGCCG
The DNA here is from genome assembly GCA_036389815.1 of Pyrinomonadaceae bacterium. GTDB lineage: Bacteria > Acidobacteriota > Blastocatellia > Pyrinomonadales > Pyrinomonadaceae > QHXN01. Next base: position 18,303 of record DASVWB010000291.1, read on the forward strand.
TGCCTCCGTTGTCTAAATGCCGCCCGCCTCTTCCGAGGCGCTTCTCAATGCGGCTTGACGGCGAAGACCTTCACGCTCGCCGCGTAGTCGTTGACGTCGTAGCGCGAGAGCAGGTCGCGCAGGTCGCCGTGCACCTCGCCCTCAGTGGAAGCCGCCGGCCCGCAGCAAGAGGCCGCCGCCGCCGCGCCCTCACTCTCCGCGGGCGCGCAGCACGAGGACGCGGCCACGGGCAGCCCCTTCGGCTCCTCGTTCGCGGAAGGCGAGCAGCACCCCGACTGGTTCCCGGCCTTCGAGTACGCGTTCAGGTCCGCGCCCGAGTCCACGACGGCCACGTCTGAGAAGCCGGCCTCGACGAGCCCCCGCCGGTACTCCTCGACGGGGATCGCGCCCGCGATACAGCCGACGTAGGCCAGCACGTCGCCGCTCACCTCGGCCGGCAGCTCGCGCTTGAGCGCGATGTCGCTCACGGCGAGGCGACCGCCCGGCTTGAGCACGCGCGCCGCCTCGCGGAAGACGGCGCGCTTGTCCGGCGCGAGGTTGATGACGCAGTTGCTGATGACGCAGTCCACGGACGAGTCCGCGAGCGGCAGCCGGTCGATGGTCGCCAGGTGGAACTCGACGTTGTCGGGCGCTCCGCCCTCAAGGCGCTTCGCGGCGTTGCGGCGCGCCAGTCCGATCATGTCCGGCGTCATGTCTATCCCTATGGCGCGCCCCGAAGGGCCGACCTTCTCCGCCGCGAGGAAGACGTCGAGGCCGCCGCCCGAGCCGAGGTCTACGACCACCTCGCCCTCGCGCAGGGAGGCCGCCGCCGTCGGGTTGCCGCACGACAGACCCATGTTCGCCTCGGCCGGTATGGCCGCCAGCTCCTCGGCCGTGTAGCCGAACGCCTCGGCCACGGCGCGCACGCCCTCCTGCCCGCTCGACAGCCCGCTCCGCGCGACCGAGCCGTATCTTTCGCGCACCACCTCTTCGATTGAACCCGACATGAGAACTCTCCTTCCGACAGACTAGAACCCGCCGCCACGGAGGCGACGCCGGCCTTCGCGGAAGCCTTGCCCCCGACCGGCCGCCTCCACTATAATCATATTCGCCGAAGCGAATGTGAGGTGCATCCTACACTCGGCTGACATATTCGTCAAGGCGTATGTGAGGGGTATTTTCCGCGCGCCTCCGGGGCGTTGCACGTGAAAAAAGTCGTGCCGGGGGCGGCACAAAATTCGTATGACGGTAGTGGTCGAAAAGATGGACGCGGGGCACTGGGGGGGCGTGCGCGCCGTCTACGAGGAGGGGCTCGCGACGGGCGACGCGACCTTCGAGACGGAGGCCCCCGCCTGGGAGCGCTGGGACGCCTCGCACGTCCCCGGTTGCCGTCTGGCGGCGCTCTCGGGCGGGCGCGTCGCGGGCTGGGCGGCGCTCTCGCGCGTCTCGGCGCGCGAGGTCTACGGGGGCGTGGCCGAGGTGAGCGTCTACGTCGGGCGCGATTTCAGGGGGCGCGGGCTCGGCCGCGCGCTGCTCGAAGCGCTCGTGCGCGAGTCGGAGGCCGCGGGCTTCTGGACGCTACAGGCGAGCATCTTCCCAGAGAACGTCGCGAGCCTCGCGCTGCACAGGTCTTGCGGCTTCCGCGAGGTCGGGAGGCGCGAGCGCATCGGCCGGCTGCGGGGACGCTGGCGCGACACGGTTCTTCTTGAGCGGCGGAGCGCGGTCGTGGGGGTTGACTGAGGATGGCGAAGAGGGAAGCGCAGACGGAACTACTCTTCAGGGCGCTGGCCGACCGCACGCGGCTGCGGCTGCTGAACCTGATGTCGGCGGGCGAGGTCTGCGTCTGCTTCTTCGTCGAGGTGCTCGGCGAGGGCCAGCCGAAGATTTCGCGCCACCTCGCGTACCTGCGGCGCGCGGGCGTCGTCTCGGCGCGGCGCGAGGGCAAGTGGATGCACTACCGCATCTCCACCCCCGAGGACGCGCACGCCGCGCGCATCTTCGCGGAGGTCATGACGTGGCTCGGCGAGGAGCGCGAGATGCAGAAGGATCGCGCGCGCCTGGAGAACATCTGCTGCGCGCCGCGCCTGCCCGTCAGGCTCCAGGGCGCGCCGCGCCCCGCCGCGCTACAGACCTGACGGCCGCGCCCTCGTGCCCCGCGGCCGAAGACACAACGTCGCATCCGACAGGGGAGGCAGTCCGATGGCTACCGTAATCGACTCGGCGATGCGCGAGCAGCTCGTCGCGCGCCGGCAGAGGCTTGAGGTCGCGGCCGTCGAGACCGACGACGGGGCGCAACTCCGCCGCCTGCTCGAAGAGGTCGACGCCGCGCTCGCTCGCATGGACGAGGCGACCTACGGCCTCTGCGAAGTCTGCCGCGACCCCGTCGAGGCGGACAGGCTCCTGGCAGACCCGCTGGTCTGCGTCTGCCTGGGCTGCATGACCCCGACGCAGCGGCGCGCGCTGGAAGAGGATTTGGAGTTGGCGGCGCAGATACAGGCGGGGCTTTTGCCGCCGCGCGAGTTCAAGCAGGACGGCTGGCAGGTCTCCTACCACTACGAGGCCGCGTCGCTCGTCTCGGGCGACTACTGCGACTTCGTGCTCGCAGGGGACGGCAGCCTCTACTTCATGCTCGGCGACGTGGCGGGCAAGGGCGTGGCGGCGTCGCTCCTGATGTCGCAGCTCCACGCGATGTTCCGCGCGCTCGTCCCGCTGGGTCTGCCGCTCGTCCACATGGTCGAGCGCGCCAGCCGCATCTTCTGCGAGAGCACGCTCCCGACGCACTACGCCACGCTCGTCTGCGGCCGCGCCGACGCCGCAGGCCGGGTCGAGGTCTGCAACGCCGGGCACCTCCCGCCCGTCCTCCTGCGCGGCGGCGAGGCGAGGCTCCTGGAGGCGACGGGGCTCCCCGTCGGCATCTTCTGCAACGAGCAGTTCACCTCCGAGAAGTTCGAGGCCGAGCCCGGCGACACGCTCTTCCTCTTCACCGACGGGCTCTCCGAATCGCGCGGCCCCGAATCGGGCGAGTACGGCACGGAGCGCCTGCGCGAACTCCTCTGCCGGAACCACGCGCTCCTGCCGGCGCAGCTCGTCGCCGCCTGCCTCCGAGACCTCAAAGACTTTTGCGCCGACGCGCCCCGCCACGACGACCTCGCCGTCATGGCGCTCCGCCGCACACACTGAAATGCGGAATGAAGAAGATTTGTTCGTTGAATCAATGGGTCATTGATTCAACGATTCGATCCTCTCATTCCGCAACCGCTACGCCCTTTGCAGGCGCAGCACGGCGACCTCGGGGCGCGCGCCGACGCGCAGGGGCACGCCGATGACGCCCGTCCCGCGCGAGACGTAGAGCCGCGTCCCCCCGCGCTCGTACATCCCGCGCAGGTACTTCAGGTGCTCCCACACGTACGCCGCGGGCGCGCCGACGAAGGGGAGCGCCACCTGCCCGCCGTGCGTGTGTCCGCTCAGGATGAGCGAGACGCCGCGCGTCTCCGGCACGTCGAGCGCCATCGGCTCGTGCGAAAGGAGTATGGACGGCCGGCGCGTGTCAACGCCCCGCATCGCGCGCGCGAAGTCGGCCTTCCCCCACCCCCAGTCGTCCACGCCCGCCAGCCCGAGCGCGTCCGGCCCGCGCCGCAGTTCCGTGTTCTCGTTCGTCAGCACCCGTATGCCGCGCCGCAGAAGCGCCGCCCGCGTCAGGGGCCCGTCCGTGTTATGGTCGTGATTCCCCAGCACCGCCCACACGCCCTCCGGCGCCCTCAACTCTGCGAGCGCCTCCGCGCACGGCTCCACGTACCGGCGGAGCGAGGTCGTGTAGTCGCCCGTCAGCGCCACCATGTCCGCCCCCGCCGCGTTCGCCAGCCCCACCACCCGCCGCACCTCGTCAATCGACACCAACCGCCCGTGATGCACGTCCGACAACTGCGCGATCCGGAACCCATCGAACGCCCCCGGCAAATCCCTCACCGGCACCGCCGTCTCCGTCACCTCATAAGCCCACGCCTCCACCAACCCCCCGTATGCAGACACCCCTCCCACCCCGGCCACCGCCGCCGCCCCCGCCCACTTCAAAAACTCCCTCCGCGTCAGCCCCAAACTCACCCCCCTGACCCTTCCGCGCTACCCGCCCCGAACTCATCCGCCGGGTCAATCTCCACCTCCGGCATCGGCTCGAACTTCGACTCATCAAACGCCGGCATCTCCGGCTCCCCCGCCCCCAACTCCCTCAACAACCCCCGCGCCCTCTCCAACCCCCAATGATAAGCAAACGGCGGCCCGTCACACCACGCGAGCTTATACGCCCGCGTCGCCGCCTCAATCGCGGCTCCCTCGTCGCCAGCGTCTCGCTCGACCAGCGCCGACACATTACACGCGTCGGCATGAATGAGCCGGTACGGCCCGCGCTCCGCCGCCTCCCAAACATCATCCAACAACTCCCGCGCTACCCTCAAATCCCCCTGCCGCCGCCGCAACTCTGCAAGCGCTACGAGCGCGGTTAGTTCCTCTTCAACCAAATTCACCGCCCGCGCGCGGGTGAGCGCGTGGTGCAACCATTCGTCGGCAGTGGTGAGATTATTCAATCCCAGTGCCGCCTCGCCTTGCGCTCGCGCCGCGTAGATAAAATCACGCTCAAGGCCCTGAACATGAGCTAACTCCCACGCACGGTTGGCGAACGATAGCGCGCCCGCAGACCTGCCGGCCCACAATGCACTCTGCGCAAGATCAAAGTTGGTGGTGCCCTCACCCTGACTATTGGACCGCGCTGCAAACAGGCGCAAAGATCGCAGTAGGGCAGCCCTGGATTCCTTTGCGAGACCGCGCGCGGCCAGCGTCGAGCCGAGCCATCGCAGACTAACTGCTTCCTGAAAACGACTATTCTGCTCGCGTGAGAGAAGCAGCGCACGACGCGCGGTGACCTCTGACTCGCACAGTTCATCCGACAACCGCAATACGAATGACAAGTTGCGCAAACCGACGCTGAGATTGCCATCATCATTCAACTGAGCCAAAATCGTATTGGCGCGGCGAAACAGCGCGGCGGCGCGCCCCGGCTGCCCAATGAATTGATGCCCCTGCGCCAGCGCCGCGAGTGTATAGGCTTGATCTACCTGACTGCTCAGACGCGGCAACTCCTCAAGTCCGTTAGGAAAGAGCAACTCCAAAAGCTCAACCCGCTGCCGGCTGGCGCTCAAACGGTAGAGCGTGGCTTTATTCAATTGCTTGTAAAAGAAGCTTACAGCATCATCATAACGTCCAAGTCCTACCAGCGTGTTGTACAGTTCGATGGCGGGTGTAAGGTCTTCGAGGCTATTGACTTTGAGATAGTCATCAATCATCGGCACTGCTTCAAAGTGCGCGTGCAGGCTCGTGTAAATGCCGCGCCGGGCGTCGTCGCTCAGGCCGCTCCACACTACGCCGCGCACGAGCGGGTGCAGGTCGTAGCGGTTGGCGCGCTTGTCCCAGCCGACCAGCCCGCGGTCTTCTAACTCGGTCAGCACCCCGTCCAACTCGCGCTCGTCGGCACACGGTCTTCCTTCGCCTACCAGCAACGGGGCCAGCGTGTCGTAGCGCGCGGGCATTCGGAAGGCGGCGACGGTGCGCAATACCTGCCGCGCTTTGTCGTCCAGCCCGTGCAGTGCACACGCCAGCACGTGCGACTTCACCTGCACGAGCGGCAGGCCGAAGGGGTCGAAATCTGGATGGTTGCGCCGCCACGCGTCGAAGTCGCCGGGCGCCGGGCGGTAGCGGGCCACCTCGCTCGCCAACGCCTGAATCAACAGCGGGTGGTTATCCGCCCGCTGGAAAAGCGGCAACAATGAATCACGCGCGCCGGTCGCGCCGAACGCGCGCCACAGTTCAAGCGCGTCGTCGTCGGCCAATCCGTGCAGGAAGACCGCGGCGCAACTGCCAAGTGATTCGCCCGTCACCGTCTGCAAGTCGGCGGGGTAGAGGCGCGTGCTGACGAGGATGCGCGAGGCGCGGACGTTCGAGAGTTTGCGGAGGAACGAGCCGGCGCGCGGGTCGGCGGTCTTGCGCAGGCGGTGCTCGCCCGTGAAGGACTGCGCGGCGCTCGCGGGAAGGCCGATGGCGTCGGCGACGAAGTTCGCCGTCTGCCTGTCGTAATCGTCGTCGCTCAGGTGTGCCGCGTCCATGCGGGCGTAGGCGATGAGGATGCGTTCGAGGCCGTCGAGGACGAGGAGGAAGGGCTCGCGGTCGAGGGCGGCGAGGAGTTGTGTCTCGCGTTCGGGCGCGGGCGTTTGCTGCACTTCGTCGAGCGGGCGGCGCGTGACGTAGGCGAGGGCGCGTGTGACGAAGTTCTCGAAGGTGGCGTCCGACTCGTAGAAGCTCCACCAGACGCGGCCGGCGAGCGGGTTCATCTCCTGCGGCGCGATGTCCTTGAACCAAGTCCACGTCAGCGCGCTCTTGCCCATGCCGCCGACGGCGACGACGTTGAGGATGCGTGCCCGGTAGATGTCCGAACGGGGTTTGGCGACCCAGTCGGTGAGGAGGTTGAGTTCGGGCCGGCGGCCGACGAGGCGGTGTGTTTGCAGCAGCGTGTAGGGGTGCGCGACGAACTCCTCGGGCGGCGCGGGGATGTCGCTGACGTAGTGGAACGTGGTGAGGTCGGGCTTGCGCAGACGGGAGAGGGCGTCAATGACTTTCGCGCGCAGGTCCGCGGGGGAGTTGAAGTAGTTGACGACCCGCTCCTTTTCGAGCCGCCCCTTAAAGGTCTTGAGCTTGGCCGCGCCCTCGCCCATCTCCACGTCCTCAAACGTTATCGGGTGCGACTTGTCCATCAGGAAGACGAGGCGCGGGATGTCCCTCGCGACGGCGCGTCTGTACTCCATCTCGGTGACGGAAACGTCGCACCCCTCCGGCACGTAGCCGTAGCGGTGCGCGAAGACGCCAAGGTAGAAGTCGGCCTCATCCACCATCCTTAAAGATTCTTCGATAGCGTCGGCGTCGGCCGCGGGCAGGTGCTCCATCATGACGGGGAACATGCCCTGCCGCAGACACGCGTCCATCGCCTCCTTGCGATGCTCGGGGAGGTCGCGTGCGGTGCTGCTGACGATGACGACGGGACGTTTGTTCGTCTGTTCGGTCACGTGAGGCCGTCTCCTGTCAACGAAAAGTCCGGGGGTGCCGGCGAATTCTATCACCGCGGGGCGGCGGGGCGGGCGGGAGTTTTTCGCGCGGGGAAACGCGCGGGCGTCGGCTTGACAATCGAGTGCCGCGGGCTAGAATAGGGCTTCGCCTTCGCGGAGATGTGGCCGAGTGGCTGAAGGCGGCGGTTTGCTAAACCGTTATAGGTCAAAAGCCTATCGCAGGTTCGAATCCTGCCATCTCCGCCAGAAATTCCGAGTGGTCAGTAGACAGTAGCCGGTGGTCAGTAGAAGACGGTTGAGTCCTACTGACCACCGGCTACTGTCTACCGACCACTTTTCTTATTATGACCGTCCGCGTCCGCTTCGCACCTTCCCCGACCGGCTACCTGCACATCGGCAGCGCGCGCACCGCGCTCTTCAACTGGCTCTACGCGCGCAAGCGGGGCGGCAAGTTCCTGTTGCGCGTCGAGGACACAGACCTCCAGCGCTCGTCCGACGAGTCCACGCGCTCCATCCTCGAAGGGCTCGCGTGGCTCGGCATCAGCGACTACGACGAGGAGATCGTCTTCCAGTCGAGCAACGCCGACAAGCACCGCGCGGCCGCCGAGCGGCTCGTCCGCGAGGGCCGTGCCTACCGCGACTTCACGCCGAAGGGCGAGCGCTCGGACGCCAACGTCAAGCAGGAGATAGCCGAGCGCGCCCGCGCGCAGGCCGGCGGCGCGGAGGGCGCAGACCACCGCGCGAACCCTTACCGCGACCTGCCGCCCGAAGAGTCCGACCGCCGCGCCGCCGCAGGCGAGCCGTTCGCCGTCCGCCTGAAGGTCTCGCCCGAAGGCGAGACCCGCTTCGCCGACGCCGTCTACGGCGAGCAGACCCGCGCACACTCCGAGATCGAAGACCTCGTGCTGCTGCGCTCCGGCGACCTCTCGCCGCTCTACAACCTCTCGGTCGTCGTCGACGACATCGAGATGGGCATCACGCACGTCATACGCGGCCAGGATCACCTGACGAACACGCACAAGCAGGTGCTCATCTACGAGGCGCTCGGGGCGCCCGTGCCGACCTTCGCGCACCTGCCGCTGATACTCGCGCCGAACAAGGCCAAGCTCTCGAAGCGCAAGCACGGCGAGGTCGTCTCCTTGACGACCTACCGCGACCGCGGCTTCGTCCCCGCCGCGTTCCGCAACTACCTGGCGCTCCTCGGCTGGTCGCCCGGCGAGGAGAACAGGGAGATCATGTCGCTCGAAGAGCTGGTCGAGCGCTTCACGCTCGAAGGCGTGCACCGCTCGAACGCCGTCTTCAACTTCAGCGACACCGACCCGCGCCAGTGGACGGACCAGAAGGCGCTCTGGATGAACGCCGAGTACGTCCGCACGATGCCGCTCGAAGAGCTGCTGCCGATGGTCAAGAGTGAGTTGGAGTCGGCCGGGCTGTGGCGCGCGGAGTTCGAGGGCGGGCTGTCGGGCTGGCTCGGCCGCACCATAGACCTCATCCGCCAGCGCTTCATCACGCTCAAGGATTTTTCTGGGCAGGGGCGCGCCTACTTCGCCGACGGCTTCGAGTACGACGAGGCGGCCGTCAGGAAGAACCTGAAGAAGGACGCGTCGCTCGCCGAGCTTCTGCCGGCGCTGGCCGAAAGGGTCGGGGCGGTCGAGCCTTGGACCGCCGAGGCGGTCGAGCAGGCGCTGCGCGCCTTCGCCGACGAGCGCGGCGTCAAGGCCGGGCTGCTGATTAACGCCTCGCGCACGGCGCTCACGGGGCAGTCAGTCGGGCCTTCGATGTTCGACGTTTTCGACGTGATCGGGCGCGAGCGCTCCGCCGCGCGGCTGCGCTCGGCCGCGTCACTCGTCTGAGCGACGCGGCGCTCAAAGTCTTGACCGCGAATTTTTTTGAGAGGTGTTTCCGCAATGATTAAAAGAACGTTCTTCACGGCCGCACTCGCCGCCGTCGCGCTCGCGGCCTCCGCCTCGGCGCAGAACACGAACACGAACACGGGCACGGCGGGCGGCCGCCGCCAGACGCGCACGACGACCGGCGCGGCGGCGCGCCCCGCACAGGCCGAGGCCGGCGCGCAGACCGAGCCGGCGACGCCCGCGCGCACGCCGCGCTCCGCCGCGAAGCCCGCGGCCGCCGGCGCGCAGGCCGCCGCCGTCCGCGAGGCTTTCGACTCGCTCGTCGCCGGCATACGCCGCGCCGACGCCGACGCCGTGATGCAGCTCTACTGGGACTCGCCGCAGCTCGTCGTCTTCAACAACAACGGCACGGTGACGCGAGGGTTCGCGCAGGTGAAGGAGAACCGCGAGAGCCTCTACGCGAAGGTTTCGGACGTGAAGCTCGACGTGCGCGACGTGCGCGTCAAGACGCTGGGGCCCGCGGCCGCCGTCGTCACCTGCCTCTGGGAGCAGTCGCAGACGGCCGACGGGCAGCCCGAGCGCGCCACCGGCCGCCTGACCATCGTCTACCAGAAGGTCGGCACGGCCTGGAAGATCGTCCACACTCACACCTCGCCCGACAAGCCGAGCCCCTCGAACCTGTTCCCGTCCGAGCGCACCACGCCCGCCCCGGAGCCGACGCCCGCGCGGACGCCGGCGAAGCCCTGAAACCGCGAAAAGCGTCGGTAAAACGTAAAAAGCGCGCCCCGTTTCGCCATAACGGGGCGCGCCTTTTTGCGCTTAGCACTTCCGACAATTGTGTCCGTGGGCTTAGACGACCCGCACGGGAGAAGTCAGTTGACGCTGAATTGCGGCCGGCCCGAGCGCCACAACAACGTCCGGTATTATACACATGGGCGCGCCTAAAAGGTGAAAAAATTTCCGGTGACGGCTAGACAGCAAAGCCCGATTTAAGTATAGTTTCCACGCTTGAGGTACCTCAATTCAAAGTAATTCAGGAGAACGATCCATGCGCAAGACTTTAGCACTTCTGGCGTTGGCCGGCGTCGCGAGCCTCGCCGCCTGTGGTGGCGGCGATAACGCCAATAACGCCAACAACACGAACACCAACGCCAACACTAACGCCAACACGACCGGCAACATGAACACCGGCAACACGAACACGACCGGTAACATGAACTCGGGCAACATGAACTCGGGCAACATGAACGGTTCGAACATGAACACGAACCGCAACTCCAACGCCGGCGGCAACACCAACACCGGCAACGCCAACCGCGGCGGCAACACGAACAACCACAACTAGGTTTCGCCAGTTCGTGTCAAAGGTTCGAGGGCGCGGTGTCGCGACGCCGCGCCCTCTGCTTTTTTGTCCCGAAGGCGTGAGCCCCCGCCGGGAGCCTGTCCCGGCGGGGGCTCGCGCTTCCCTTCTTTTAAGTCTCGCCGCACGACGACGCCGACGCCCCAAAAAGCCAGAAGCCTTGTCCCGGCGCTCCCCCAAACGCGTAGGACAAGGCTCTTGACTTACCGTGCGCGGCGGGCGTTCCCCCGAAACCCACCACGCAACCCCTTGATGTCGCCGAGAATAAGGGGAAACGTTTGCGGGCGTTTCCCCGAACTATCACTTTTCTGTTACCCGCGCGGCCGACTCACTCGCCCGCCGCCGCCCCGGCCGCCCCACTCGCCGCCGCCAGCAGCCCCGGCTTCCGCTCGACCTCCGAGAACGTGCACGCCACGAGCACGCGCCGCTTCTCCACGAGCACGACCATGTGACCCGACACCTTGCCGGCCGTGAAGTCGCCCTCGCGCTGGTTCTCCTTCTCCTGCGGCAGCATCGCCACCTTCACCGTCGCCCCCGGCACCGACTCGCCCAGGCCCAAAACGTCCGAGGCGAAGCTCTCGAAGAACTCGCGCTTGAGGAACTCCCGCCCGCCCTGCTCCAGGTCGGAGGGGAACTCGCCGATGGTCGCAACGACGCCCGGCCCCTCAGGCGTCTCGACGCGCGTGACGCGGATCGGAATCTTCGCCTCCACGGCGACGGGCTCCTCCGCGCGGCGCGACCCGCCCGGCCCCTGCGGCGGCTGCTGCTGCCGTGCGGCCGCCGCGCCCGCCTGCGCGACGAGCAGCAGGGCCGCCAGCAGTGCCGCCTTCACGCCCCGCGCGGGGACTGAATCGGGGCGGCGTGTACTCTCCGCTGCATGCTTCCGAAACGAAATCATCGGCTCTCCTCCTCCTTTGCGCGGGGGCGTGCAACGTGAGTGCCGCGAGACGCGCGCGGCGGCCGCGTCATAAAAATGCAACCTGCCGAAAACAAAGAGGCGACGACCGCACGGCCGCCGCCGCCCCTCCCGTCCGGGCTCCCCGCGCCGTGTGACTTACGGCGCGGGATTGGTCATGATGTCCGCGGCACTTTTTATCCGGAGGGGGTTTTACAGCCATCTTGTCGAAGTTCGTCATGCTCTGCGCCTTCCTGCTGGCGGCGCAGGCCGCGTTCGCGCAGAACGCCTTCAGACTCACTATCAAAGACCAGGAGACGAAGCGGCCGGTCGCCGGCGCCCGTGTGTCCGTCAAGGGCACGGAGGTTTCCGCGGTCACCGACCCGGACGGCGTGGCACGGCTCGCCGACATCCCCGACGGCGAGCAGACCGTCGAAATCTTCTCGGCCGGATACGAATCCAAGGAGTTGAACTTCACCTTCCCGCAGGCCGGGGCGGGCGAGGCGGTCGTCTTCATCAAGGTCACCAACGAGTTCGGCGAGGTCACGGTGACGACGACGCGGACGGGGCGCGAGATAGACGACACCCCGACGCGGGTCGAGGCCATCGACGCGGAGGAGGTGGACGAGAAGATGAGCATGCGCCCCTCGAACGTCTCGATGGTCCTGAACGAGAGCACGGGCATCAAGGTGCAGCAGACTTCGGCGGCCTCCAACACGCAGAGCGTCCGCATACAGGGCTTAGACGGCCGTTACACGCAGATTCTCAAGGACGGCTTCCCCGCCTTCGGCGGCTTCTCGGGCAGCCTGAGCCTGCTCGACATACTGCCGCTCGACCTCAAACAGGTGGAGATCGTCAAAGGCCCCGCGGCCACCTTCTACGGCGGCGGCGCCATCGCGGGCGTCGTCAACTTCGTGAGCCGCGAGCCGGAGGACGAGCCCGCCACGTCGCTCATCTTCAACCAGACCTCGGCCGGCGGGACGGACTTCTCCGTCTTCGACTCGCGGAAGTTCGGGCGGTTCGGTTACACCTTTCTCGGTTCGGTCAACCGCCAGAGGGAATACGATGTTGACGGCGACGACTTCACCGAGCTGCCGCGGACTCGTTCCTTCAACCTGAGCCCGCGCCTCTTCTTCCAGCTCGACGACGACACCCGCCTGACGGTCGGCAACTCGACCTCCTACCAGAATCGCGCGGGCGGCGACGTGTCCGTCATCCGGCGCGGGGCGGACGCCCTGCATCAGTATTTCGAGAAGAACGACTCCTTCCGCAACATCACGACCCTACAGTTCGAGCGCGGCTTCTCGGGCGGGAGGAGGCTCGTCGCCCGGCAGAGCCTCGCCTTCTTCAGCCGCGAGATCGAAATCCCCGGCTACCTGTTCGAAGGCGGGCAGTTCAATTCCTACACGGACGTTTCGTACTTCCAGCCGGTCGGAAAGCACGCCCTCGTCTTCGGCTTCAACTCCGCGTACGACCGATTCGAGGAAGGCCGGAGCGGCGTCGGCCTGATTCCCCGCGACGAGAGCCGCGCGACCTTCGGCGGGTACGTCCAGGACAGCTTCGACGTGACGGGCAGGCTCTCGCTCGAAGCGGGCTTCCGGCTCGACCGCGTAAGGGGCCACGGGACGTTCCCGCTCCCGCGCGTCTCCGCGCTCTACAGGTTCACAGACCGCCTGAGCAGCCGCTTCACCGTCGGCTTCGGCTACAAGGCGCCGAGCATCTTCACCGAGGAGGCCGAGACGCTGCTCTTCCGCGGCGTCCTGCCCGCCGGCAAATCTTTGAAGGCGGAGCGCAGCCGCGGCGGGACGTTCGACCTCAACTACAGGGGCGCGTGGGGCGGGAAGCTCTCCTACTCGCTCAACCAGATGTTCTTCTACACGCAGATCGTAGACCCGCTCGTGCTGCTCCCCGCGGCCGCCGGCTCCTACGGCTTCGCCAACGCGAGCCGGCCCGTCAGGAGCGCCGGCTTCGAGACGAACGTGCGCGCCTCCTACGGCATCGTCAGGCTGTTCGCGGGCTACACCTTCACGAGCGCGAAGGCGGGGTACTTGCCCGGCGACCGGACGCTCCCGCTCACGCCGAAGAGCAGGGTCAACTCGGCGCTGCTCTTCGAGCGGGAGGCGGACTTCAAGGCGGGCTTCGAGGCGTACTACACGGGCGGCCAACTCCTGACCGACCGCACGCGGGTCAGACCCTTCTGGGTGCTCGGCCTCTTCGGCGAGAAGACGTTCGGCCACTACAGCCTCTTCTTCAACGCCGAGAACATCACCGACACGCGCCAGGGGCGCTTCGGCGCGGTCGTCCTCCCCCCGCACCAGAACCCCTCCTTCGCCGAAATCTACACGCACACCGAAGGGCGCGTCTTTAACGGCGGCGTGAAGGTTAAATTTTAGCCCGCGGGGACGGCGGGGAGAATCCGACTCTGTACGCTCCCGGGTGGTGTATTTTTTTGGGGAGGGGTTTTATAGTGAAGAGGTCAGAGCCGCCCGACCCAGTCCTTGAGAATCCAACATTCGCCACCCGGGCCTGCCTGAAAGGCATTCTCCTCGTGCCGTCTGCTGCGTTCCCGCGACACACGAAGGAGAAGCCCGATGCACGAACAATCCGACCTTCGGTCCGAGAACCACATCCTCGCCGGCCTGCCGCCCGAAGACTACCGGCGCCTCGCCCCACACTTCGAGACCCTGGAGGCCACCCGCGGCGAAGTCCTCTACAGGTCCGAGCAGCACATCGACCACTGCTACTTCCCGCTCAACTCGATGGTCTCTCTCGTCTCGCGCACGGCCGACGGCGAGAGCGTGGAGGTCAGCGTCGTCGGGTACGAGGGGTTCACGGGCGTCTCCGTCCTGCTCGGCGTGGACAACTCGCCGTACGAGAACATGGTGCAGATACCGGACGGGGCCGTGAGGGTCAAGGCCGGGGTCCTGCGCGAAGAGTTCGCGCGGGGCGGCGCCTTCCAGGCGCTGGCGCTGCGCTACGTGCAGTCGCTCCTGCTGCAAACGGCACAGGTCGCCGCCTGCAACCGCCTGCACTCGCTGTCGGAGCGGCTGGCGCGGTGGCTGCTGATGAGCGAAGACCGCTGCCGCTGCGCCGACCTGCCGCTGACGCAGGAGTTCCTGAGCCTCATGCTCGGCGTGCGCCGCCCCGGCGTGACGGAGACGGCCGTGGTGCTCCAGGCGCGGGGGCTCATCGACTACACGAGGGGTCACATCAAAATCAGGGACCGGGCGGGGCTGGAGGAGCACGCCTGCGACTGCTACCGGATAATCAAGGAAGAGTTCGACCGCGTCACCGGCTGAGACTTCGGGCGACTCCCCGAATCAGGGTGTCGCCTTACGGCGCGTGCGCGCGGGCGCGGCATTGACTAACGGGTTGCGGGCAAATAACCTTGTGCCTGCCGTGCTCATTTTTTTAATAAGGGGCGTCCGGAGTTGAACACCGAACGGGAGAATCGGCGCACCATCTTCCTGATCGAAGAGGACGAGCAGACGCGCAAGCCGCTGGTCGATAACCTTCGCCGCTACGGCTATCGTGTGATAGTCGCGGTGGACGAAGGGGACGCGCTGGAAAGGGTTGGCGGCGGGCACGTCCCCGCCGACTTGATCCTGGTCAATCTCGTCCGCACGTCCGCCGAGCAGGCTTTGAGGGTGGGGCGGCGCGTGCGCGAGCATGCTAAGTACGACGGACATACCCCGCTCGTCGTGATGCCCGAGAAGTACGACAGGGAGGTCGAGGGCACGGAGGCCAACGTCGAAGGCAACGACTGGATTTTCCACCTCGGCGAAGAGCCCGACCAACTGCGGAATTTCCTGGCCCGCCTCCTGCCCGCTTGAGGGCCCGGGCGGCGCGGGCGCCGGGAAAGCCCCGAAGCCGCTTCTACCTCAAAAGGCGTGAGGGGCGGTTCGCCCGCGGGCGGCTCCGGCGTGCCGCACAAATGAAAGAGGCCGGCGTTTGCCGGCCTCTCTCTTTTTTTGCCTGCGGCCCGGTGGACTGTGTGGATTAGCCTCTCTGAACTTCGTCTGCCTGCGGAGTTCTGCTCCGTAAACTTTCGCTTCAGGGATTGACGGCCATAGGCTCGCTGCTGCGGTGTGGTGCTAATCCCTGTTCAGGAGACTCCAGCCACCTCACTGTGATTAGAACTCATATGTTTTCGGATCACCTCCTTTCCAGTGTTGCGGCGATGATAGACGACGGCCGCGGACGCGTCAACCGTTATTTTCGTCGGCCGCCGTCAACGCCGCGCGAAGGCCGCGCGGCCGCCGACGTAGGTCGCGTGCGCGTGCTCGACGCCGAAGAAGTAGGCCAGCTCGCGGTAGTCCGCGCAGTCGTGGACGACGAAGTCGGCGCGCTTCCCCGCTTCGAGCGTGCCCAGACGGTCGCCGCGGCCGAGGCTGTAGGCGGCGTTGACGGTCGCGGCCGTGACGGACTCGGCCGGCGTCATCTTCATGTGCGTCGAGGCGAGCGAGAGGATCATCGTCATCGAAGGCGTCGGCGACGAGCCGGGGTTGAAGTCCGTGGCGAGGACGACGGCGAGCCCCGCCTCTATCATCGCGCGCGCCGCCGGGTAGCGCACGGAGCCGAGCGCGTAGACCGAGCCGGGCAGCAGGACGGGCTGGACGCCCGCGCCCCTCAGCGCGGCGATGCCCACGGCGTCGGCGTGTTCGAGGTGGTCGGCCGTCTTCGCCTTCAGCCCGGCGGCGAGCAGCGCGCCGCCGCCGAGGGTGAGCTGGTCGGCGTGGACTCGTAACTGGAGGCCGCGGGCGCGCGCGGCCTCCAGCACGCGGCGCGACTCGTCCGCGTCGAAGACGCGCTCCTCGCAGAAGACGTCGCAGAACTCCGCGAGCCCTTCCGCGGCGACGCGCGGCAGCATCTCCTCGACGACGAGGCGCACGTACTCCCCGCGCCGCCCGCGATACTCGTCCGGGACTTCGTGCGCGCCGAGGAAGGTCGGGACGTAGGAGAGCCGCCCCCCCGCGTTCAGGCGGCGCACGACGCGGAGCATCTTCAGCTCGTCCTCCACGGAGAGCCCGTAGCCGGACTTGGCCTCGACGGTCGTCGTGCCCGTGCGCAGGAACCACGCCTCGCGGCGGAGCGCGGCCGCGTACAGCTCGTCCTCCGAGGCCGCGCGCGTCCGCCGCACGGTCGAGCGTATGCCGCCGCCGGCCGCGGCGATCTCCTGGTAGGTGGCCCCCGCGGCGCGCATCTCGAACTCGTCGGCGCGGTGCCCGGCGAAGACCGGGTGCGCGTGCGCGTCCACGAAGCCGGGGGCGACGACGCGCCCGCCCGCGTCGAAGACCTCACACCCCTCACCGATGAAAGGCTCGACCTCCGCGCGCCGGCCGACCTTCTCGACGCGCCCGCCGCGGACGAGCATCGCGCCGTCCTCGACTATCGAGAGTTCGCGCAGCTCCGCGCCCACCCGAGGCCGTCGCGGCCCCGCGAGCGTCAAGAGCTGCGAGCAGTTGACGACGGCCAGCGTGCCCGCCGTCTCTCCGGACGAAGCGTTAGACATTTGCGGCCGCGCCCCTCCTCTGCCTGCGCCGCCCGAGCCTGTAGAGCGCCGCGCCGGCGAGGTTGAAGGCGACGGTGACGGCGACGAGCTTGGCGGCGAAGGCCGCGCGGCTCTCGACCTCAACGATGGGGACAATGGTGAGCGCGATGCCGAGCAGCGAGACGAGCAGCCCCGACAAAGACGCCGCCTTCAGCCACAAGGGCGCGCGCAGGCCGATGCGCGAGGCGGCGAAGAGCGGCACGGCGAAGAGCACCACGTAGCTCGAAGCGTAGAAGACGGTCGCCGCGTTCTCCAACAACTGGTAAGCCTCCTGCATCCCGACGCCGACGAGCCCGAGCAGGCCGAGCCCGAGCGCCAGCGCGCCGACCAGCACGATGGAGTTGACGGGCGTCTTGTAGCGCGGGTGCAGGCGCGTGAACCATGCGGGCAGCAGGTCGTCCCAGCCCGCCACCATCGGCAGGCGCGCGTTCACCGTCAGGTAGATGCTCATCAGCGCGACCATGCGCCCGGCGACGGCGAAGATGACGAGCGTGACGGCGCCCGCGGCGAACGCGCCGAGCATGCCGAAGCCGCGCGTCAGCACTTGCGCGATGGGGCTGATGAGGTTCACCTCTTCGGGCCGGAAGAAGGCGAGCACGGAGCCCGTGCCGAGGATGAACATCAGCGCGATGACGGGCGCGGCGATGAGGACGGAGCGGCCGATGTTGCGCGCCGGCGTCCTGCACTCGCCGGCGAGGATGGCCACGTACTCGAAGCCTGTGAGCGCGCCCGTGGCGAGCTTGCTGTAGATGTTGAGGCTCTTCTTGAAGAGGTCGGGGTTCGAGAGCGAGAAGGCCGGGACGGCGAAGACGAACGGGTTGTACTCGGAGATGGTGCCGCGCCAGAGGCTCACGAAGGGGAGCGCGACGAGCGCGAGGAAGGTGAGCAGGATGAGCGCGCCGCCCGCGTTGTGCACCCACTTTCCGAAGCCCAGCCCGCGCGTCGTCGCGTAGACCATCGCGCCGACGAGCGCGACGCTGAAGAGCGTGATGAAGGGCTTGCTGTCGGCCACCCAGCGCCCGCCCTCGAAGGCGTACGAGAGGTTGGTGACTATCGTCAGCCCGATGCTCGACAGCACGAGGATGGCGAAGACCCAGAGGTTCCACGCCACCATGAAGCCGACGAACTCGCCGAGCCCGAGCTTCGCCCACTGGTAGAGCCCGCCTTCGAGCGGCATCAGGCGGTTGAGGTAGACGACGACGGCCGCCAGCGGCAGGTAGAAGGTCACGATGGCGAGGAGCCAGAAGAAGAGCTGCTCGTCGCCCAGCTTCGCCGCCGTCCCGACCCAGATCGTCCCGACCACGAAGACGATCTGCGTCAGCACCAAATCACGCAGCCCCAGCTCCTTCCGGAAGACGGCGCTCCGCCCCTCGACCCTCTCCTCCTCGCGCCGCAACTCCGCGGCGGCGGCGGTTCCGACTTCTTCCAAGGTTCAGACTCCTTTTGGGGATTGTGTGACCGGTTCGTCGGGTCGTCGGTTCATTTAATCAAATTCTTCAATGAACCGACGGCCCGACGAACCCGTCACACAATCACCCTGAAGAGGTGTGGTCGTGGACGATGCGCCAGCCGGCGGCGGTGCGGCGGAGGATGAGGGTGAAGCGGCCGTGCGGGGTGTCGGCGGCGCGCGTGAGCTGCCAGCGCCCCGCGGCGAGCATGTAGAACTCGCTGAGCGGCTTGATCTCAAGCTCTGTGAAGGCGAGCGTGCCCATCTTCTCGCGCGTGTCGTAGCGCGCCTTGTAGCGGTCGAGCACGGTCTGCCAGCCGCGCGTCACCGCGTCGCCCGAGACGAAGGTCGTCGCCTCCTCCTTCGCGTAGCCTTCCATGTAGCCGGCCACGTCGCCGCGGTTCCACGCCGCCGCCTGCGCCTCAAGCACGGCGCGCACGGCCGCGACGTTTTTGTCCTCGCGCGGCGTGCGCGGCGCGCGCCCCTGGTAGCCGCCGACGGCCGCGGCCAGCGCCAGCAGCGGGACGAGTGTCAGCAGGTACTTCTTGCTCATAAAGGCTCTCCCTTCGGCCGGGGGTTTGTGGCGTGCGGAGGATACGCGCAAGGGGGCGCGCAGTTCAAGGGTCAGGCGCGCGCGGCGAGCCAGGCGCGCACGTCGGCGCGCATCGCGGGCGCGAACTCGTGGCCGGCGTCGTAGGCGCGCGCCTCCACGTCGCGCGCGCGCGGCCGCAGGCGCTCGGCGTAGTCGCGCACGCGCCCGGGCGGGTAGAACTCGTCGCGCGCGCCCGAGAGGTGTAGGACGGAGGCGGCCGTCTCGCCGTAGGCGGGATTCGTCTCCCAGTCGCCGGGCAGCCCGCCGCAGACGCCGACGACGCCGCGCAGCACCTCGCGGTGCGTGAAGGCGAAGCGGTAGTTGAGCGCGCAGGACTGCGAGAAGCCCATGAGGAAGACGCGTTCGCGCCGCACGACGCCGCGCGCGACGAGCGCCGCGACGAGGTCGAGCACGGCCCTGTGGTGGAGCGCGACCGACTCTTCGGGCCGGAAGTTCGTCAGCCAGCCGAAGCCGTAGCGGAGCGGGCCGCCCGGCTCGCGCGGCTCCTTCAAGTGCTGGTGCGGCCCCTGCAAGGCCGCGACGGCGAACCCCTCGGGCGCGTGCTGCCGCGCCTCCCTCAGCATCCAACCCTTGTTGCTCCCGTACCCGTGCAGCGCCAGGAGCAGCGGCGCGGCTTCGGCCCCCGGCGCGTAGAGGTCGTAATAGAGCCTCACCTCCGCCGCGAGCGAAAGGTCTGTGGTCAAGTGCGCGACTTCCTGAGTCATCAATCCTCCAAGCTTTGAAAGCAGTAGACAGTAGACAGTAGACAGTAGACAGTAGGCTCCGCTTTCTGGGCGTTGAGGCTGACACTCGAATCGTTCAGTAGCGGCGGTTTTCTATTCACTACTGTCTACTGTCTACTGTCTACTGTCTACTGCCCTTCAGAACCAGAACAGGCTGAACGCGAAGCGCAGGGCGGCGGCGCCGGCCATGACGAGGAAGGGGTTGGGGCGGAAGCGCACGAGCGCGGCGGCCGCCAGCAGCGCTATCGCCAGCCCGACCCAGGTGTGTATGCCGGCGCGGGCGGTCGTCCACGCCGCGGCGACGAGCAGGCCGACGACGGCCGGCGTCACCCCGCGCAGGAACGCCTGCACCTGCCGGTTCGAGCGGAAGCGCCGCAGGCTTGAGCCCGCCACGACGGTCAGCACCAGCGACGGCAGGAAGATGCTGACCGTGGCGACGAGCGCGCCGAGCGTGCCGGCCACGCGGTAGCCGATGAAGGTCGCCGTCACCAGCACGGGGCCCGGCGTAATCTGCCCGAGCGCGAACGCCTCGACGAACTCCCGGTGCGTGAGCCAGCCGTGCCCGTTTACGACCTCCGACTCGATGAGCGGCACCATCACGTACCCGCCGCCGAACGTCACTGCGCCGATGCGCAGGAAGATGGAGGCCAGCGTGAGCAGCAGCCCAAGCTTCGCCAGCACGGGCATCGCCGCCGCGAGCGCCGCGGCCGAGCGCAAGACCCCGCCCGACCCCTCGGAGCCTTCGGCGGCGCGCCCTCCGTCGCCCTCGCCCGCCTCCTCCGCGTCGCCGCCCTCGCCCTTCTTCGCCCTGCGCCACACGCGCAGCCGGCCGCGAACCTTGTCCGCCCTCTTCGCCCTCCGCCCCTGCGCCGCGCGCGGCGCGAGCCCCTCCGGCTCGTCCGGCAAGGCCGCGCCGCCCGCCTGCCGCACCTGCTCGTCCGCGACGGCGCGCGTCAGGTAGCCGCCGACGAAGGCGCGCGACTCGGCCTCGGACAGTTCGGCCCTGCGCACCGCGGCGCGCCGCCGGATGCGCCGCCAGCGCTGCCAGCGCCGCTCCGCGAACGAGTCTATGTAAATCCCCGTGAGCCCCGAGACGAGCACGACCTCGATGACCGTCGCGCCGAAGAGGATGACGGCGAGCCCCGAGAAGAAGGCGATGTACCACTGCCACGGCTTCGAGAGCGTGCTGCGCCCGATGCGCCACGCCGTGACCGCGATGAGCGCGACGACCGCCGCGTTCAGGCCGTGGAAGAGCTTCTCCGTGTCGGGCAGGTTGCGCAGGTGTCGGTACAGGATGGCGAGCACGACCATCATCACCGTCGAGGGCAGCACCAGCCCCGCCATCGCCACGGCCGCCCCGCGCCAACCGCGCAGGCGCAAGCCCACGTAGGCCGCCACGTTCCCCGCCATCGAGCCGGGCAGGCTCTGCGCCAGCGCCAGCCCCTCTGCGAACTCGTGCTCCGTGAACCAGCGCCGCTTCTGGAGCGCCAGCGCGCGCAACTGCGCCACGACGGCCAGCCCGCCGCCGAAGCCCGTTGTGCCGACTTGCAGGAAAGAGAGGAAGATGCCGCCCAGCGTCGCCGTGCGCGACAGGCGCTTCAGACGCCTCTGCCCGTACCGCACGCTCCGCCGCAACCGCGCCGAACGTTTCTCCGTGTGCTCGACCACCGCCTTTGCCCGCGAGTTTAGCACAGGCGCGCCGCGCGGCTTGTGAAGACGACGCGCCCGGCGCACCGCTCAGTTAACGTAGCCGCCCGGCTCGCCGCCTTCGCCGCCCTCCCCGGCACCTGCGTCAGGGGCTTCGAGCGCGGGCCGCGACGCCTCCTCTTCGAGGCTCCAGATTTCGTAGAGGTCGGGGGGCACTTCGGTGACGAAGCGTGAGGGGCGTTGGAGGACGGTTTGCCTTGAGGAGTAGTCGGTGACCATTAAAGGATACGTGATGTAGAGCTGGTCGCGTGCGCGCGTGAGGGCGACGTACCAGAGGCGGCGTTCTTCCTCTTCGCCTTCGGCGTCGCGCAGGGAGCGGGGCGAGGGGAACTTGCCGTCGGCCGCCCAGAGGATGAAGACGGCGCGCCATTCGAGCCCCTTGGCCTGGTGGACGGAGGAGAGCGTGAGCAGTTCGTCCTCATCGCCGCCCTCGACCACGTCCTCGGAGGTGAGCCCCTGCGGCGCGCCGTAGCGCTCGGTCGAGAGCAGGGAGAGTTCGGCGAGGAACTCGTCGGCGGACGTGTAGCGCGAGGCGTAGTGCGCGAGCTGGCGCAGGTCTTCGAGGCGCGCCTCCGCGTTCTCGAAGGTGTTCTCAAGGTGCTCCTCGTAGCCGCGCGCGAGAACCGTTTCGATCTGGCGCGCGGGCGAGTGGCGCACCTCGTCGCGCACCAACTCTTCCAGGAGTGTTCTGAACTCCTGCCACCCGGCGCCGCGCCTCGCGGCCGCCGCGTCGGCCTCGCCCCGTAAGACTAGCGCGAGGGGGTCGGGGGCGAGTTGTATCCGCTCCCAGACGCGGCCGGCCGTCGCCGCCCCGACGTTCGGGATGAGGCGGAGCACGCGCTTCCATGCCAGCTCGTCGCGCGGGTTGGCGACGAGGCGGAGGTAGGCGACCACGTCCTTGATGTGCGCCTGCTCGAAGAAGCGCATCCCGCTGCGCACGCGGTAGGGGATGCCGCGCCGCGTCAGCTCCAACTGTAGTTCGAGCGAGTGGTAGTGCGAGCGGTAGAGCACGGCCGTCTCGCTCAAGGGTACGCCGTCGTCGCGCAGCTCAAGCAGGCGCGAGGCGACGAAGGCCGCCTGCTGGTCTGCGTCGCGGCAGGGGACGAGCGCGGGCGCGAGCCCCTGCGAGGGGCGCGCCGCGCGCAGCGTCTTCGTGAACTGCCGGCGGTTCGAGGCGATGGAGGCGTTGGCGACGGCCAGTATCTCGGGCGTCGAGCGGTAGTTCGTCTCAAGGCGGAAGACGCGCGCCTCCGGGTAGCGCTTCGGGAACTCGTAGATGCCCTCGACCGACGCGCCGCGGAAGGCGAAGATGCTCTGCGCGTCGTCGCCGACGACCATCACGTTGCGGCGCCCCACGGCCAGCAGGTCGACTATCTCGGCCTGCAACCTGTTCGTGTCCTGGTACTCGTCCACGAGTATGTGCTCGAACTGCTCGCGGTAGATGCGTCCGACCTCCTCGCGCTCTTCCAGTAGGCGCTTCCAGTTCAGCAGCAGGTCGTCGTAGTCCATCACGTTGCGCTCGCGCTTGCGCTCCATGTAGAGGCGGTCGACGCGCGTGATCTCGCCCGCGAGCGGCTCGAAGTAAGGGTAGCGGCGCGGCACCACGTCGGCGATGGGCGCGTCCGTGTTGGTGGCGAAGCTGATGATGTCTTGCAGGACCTCCGCCTTCGGGAAGCGGCGCGCGCGCGTGTCCACGCCGGCCTCGGCCACGCAGGCCGAGAGGAAGTCTTTCGCGTCCTCGCCGTCGAGGATGGAGAAGTTCGAGGTGTAGCCTAAGGTTTCGGCGTGGCGGCGCAAGCACAGGTTCGCGATGCGGTGGAAGGTGCCGCCCCAGACGCGCCGCGCCACGTCGCCGCCGCCCGTCAACTGCTCGACGCGGCGGAGCATCTCGCGCGCGGCGCGGTTCGTGAAGGTGGCGAGCACGATGCGCGCCGGGGCCACGCCGTGCTCGACGAGGTAGGCGACGCGGTAGGTGATGGCGCGCGTCTTCCCCGAGCCGGCGCCCGCGATGACGAGCGTCGGGCCGGCGGGCGCGGTCGCCACCGCGAACTGCTCCTCGTTCAACTCCTCGCGGTAGCGCGCGAGCCTGTCGGGCAGGTGCGACCCCTCGGGGCGCTTGATGACGTAACGCTTCATAGCCTCCCCGGCTTATAGCACGCCCGCGCGCGGCGCGTAAACGCGCGCCATGCTATCATCTACGCAACGCCAGCGGAGGCCGCCGACTCACGCACGGAGAAAAGCCATGTCTGTTCAAAAAGCCAGAGCGATTGAAGTAAACAGACGTAGTTTCACCGTCGCCGAGTACGAGCGGATGGGCCAATTCGGAATCTTCTCGGAAGACGCGCGCGTGGAGCTTGTCTGCGGGGAGATCATCGACATGTCGCCCATCGGAGAACGCCACGCGGCCTGCGTTGCCATCCTGACGCAGCTCATCACACTGCGGCTTCGGCTCAGCGCTCTCGTGTGGGCGCAGAACCCCGTCGTGCTCGACGACTACTCCGAGCCGCAGCCCGACCTCGCGATTCTGAAGCCGCGCGGCGACAACTACAGGACTTCAAAGCCTACGCCCGACGATGTGCTGCTCGTCATCGAAGTCTCAGACACGACGCTCGAATACGACCGGCAGGTCAAGATGCGTCTCTACGCGCGCGCCGGCATCCCGGAGGCGTGGGTCGTCAACCTCCCCGACGAGCGCATCGAGGTTTACGGCGACCCCGCGGGCGGCGAGTACCGCACCGTCCGGTCGCACGCCCGCGGCCGGAGGTTGCAGTCACACACGCTCGCGCCGCTGCGTCTGTCAGTCTCAAAAGTCTTCGGCTGAAGTGTCGGCTTTGCATTTGCGGCGGGCGGCGGTTAGGATGCTGGCACAAACTCTGCGGGAGATTCACGACAAGCGAGCGAGGTCAAGCGCGATGAAATTTCCGGGCGGCATGAACCTGCAACAGATGATGAAGCAGGCGCAGCAGATGCAGGAGAAGATGCAGAAGGAGATGGAGGAGATGGTGGTGGACGCCACGGCCGGCGGCGGCGTCGTCACCGTCCAGATGCGCGGCACCAAGGAGGTCGAGTCCATCAGGATAGACCCCGAGGCGGTCAAGGAGGGCGACGTCGAGATGCTGCAAGACCTCATCGTCGCCGCCGTCAACGAGGCCGGCCGCAAGATCGACGAGGCCATGAAGTCCAAGCTCGGCGGCATGCTCCCGCCGGGGCTGATGTAATTTTAGATTTTTGATTTTTGATTTTTGATCCGCGGTCGGCCGAGCGCCGGCCGCCCTTCAATTCGCAAATCAAAAATCAAAAATCAAAAATCAAAAATGCTCGAATACTCCGAGCCCGTCACGAAGCTGATCGACGAGTTCAAGCGCCTGCCCGGCGTCGGGCACAAGTCGGCGCAGCGGCTCGCCTTCCACGTCCTGCGGATGACGGACGCGGACGTGGAGCGCTTCGTCGCGGCGCTCGAAGAGGTGAAGCGCAAGATCGTCTCCTGCACGGTCTGCAACAACCTGACCGACGTAGACCCCTGCCGCTTCTGCTCCTCGACCACGCGCGACCGCTCCATCGTCTGCGTCGTCGAGGAGCCCTACAACCTCGTCGCCGTCGAGAAGACGCGCAGCTACAACGGCCTCTACCACGTGCTGCACGGGAGCCTCTCGCCCATCCGGGGCCTCGGCCCCGAAGACCTCCGGCTCCAGAACCTCCTGCCGCGCCTGCGCCCCGATAACAACGACGGCGTCGAGGTGCGCGAGGTCATCCTCGCCACCAACCCCAACACCGAGGGCGAGGCCACGGCCAGCTACATCAGCCGGCTGCTGAAGCCCCTCGGCGTCCGCGTCACCCGCATCGCCATGGGCATGCCCGTCGGCTCCGACCTCGAATACGTGGACGAGGTCACGATGGACAAGGCGCTCGCCAACCGGCACGAGATATAAAAAAGTAGACAGTAGTCAGTAGTCAGTAGTCAGTAGGGCTCCGCCTTACTCACGCCGACGCCGACATGCGGGCCGTTCAACCCGGGCGGTTTTCTACTGACTACTGACTACTGTCTACTGTCTACTGCTTTCAGAACCGGACGTGCTCGACGGGGGCGTCGTTGCCGCACTCGGAGCACTCCTTGCCTTCTTCGTACCACTTGGCGTCGAAGTCGGCGAGCGAGAGGATGGGGACGGACTCGGCCCCCGGCACTTCGAGGTGGCCGGGCGAGTTGCGGAAGCGGACGATGACGCCGCAGCCGATGACCTGCGCGCCGAGGTCGCGGACGAGCCCGACCGTCTCCTGGAGCGCCGTGCCCGTGCGCGAGATGTCGTCGACGATGACGCAGGGGTGCACCTCGCCCGCGTTGACGTACTGGCGGAACATGCGCTTGCCGTCCTCGCGCTCGGCCCAGTAAATCTGCTCGGCGTTGAGCGCCTCGCGCACGGCGAAGGCGACGGGGATGCCGCCCGGGCTCGGGGAGATGATCGAGAGCTTGGGGAGCGCGCTCGACACGTCCTTCTCCAGCCGGAGCTTGCGCGAGAGCGCCACGGCCAGCACGCGCGCCGTGTCGTAATAGCGGAAGGCCAGAGGCATCTGGAAGTAGTGCGGCGTGTGCCGCCCCGAGGGATAGACGAAGTGGCCCTCGCGGTACGCCCCCGTCCTCTTCAGCATCTCCAACACCTCCGCCTGCTCCGGTATCAGTCGCGGCATCGTCATCGTCGTCGTTCTCCTGAAAAGAAGTGGAACAGCAGACAGTAGTCAGTAGACGGTAGTCAGTAGAAAAACAGTCTTTGCTGAATCACCCGTGTGTCAACGTCGCCGCGAGGAAGGCGGAAGTCCTACTGACTACTGTCTAATGTCTACTTTTCCCCAAGCATACCACTAGTCGGGCGCGTTTGCGCGGTCGCCGAGCGCGCGCTCGATGAGGCGGCGCTGGTCGCGCGGGAGCCCGGCGGGCAGCGCGTCGCGCGCGAACCACTCGGCGCGGTCGATCTCGAAGTTCTTCGAGAGCCCGGCGAGCGCCGCGGCGCTCATCGAGCAGCGGTAGATGATCTCGACCTGCCGCGCCGACCTGAGCGCGCGGACGAAGGCCAGCTCGGCCGTCTCCAGTTCGAGCCCGGTCTCCTCGCGCACCTCTCGGCGAACGGCCTCCTCGGGCTGCTCGCCCGCGGTGAGGAAGCCGCCGGGGATGCCCCACCCGCTCCCCTGCCGCAGCACGTGGCGCAGCAGCAGCACGCGCCCGCCCTCGTCCGACACAACGGCCCCGGCCGTCACGGCGAACCGCGGCTGCGTCAGCCACACGCCCGCACGCTTCACGAACACCGGCGACCCCCGCCACACGCGCGCCAGCAGACCCTTCAGCATCCGCCGAGGATAACAGAGGCCGGAGGCTAGAGGTTAGAGGTTAGAGGTTAGAGGCTAGTTATAAAACCCCCACCGCCGCAGGGTGCTGTCTTCAACAGTCACAACTCAACTAACCTCTAACCTCTAGCCTCTAGCCTCTAACCTCTCCCCGTTGCTTTCCCCGCGCGGCGCGCGTAAGATTTCGGGCAAGTCAGTGGGCCACTTCGGCCGCGAGTCCCGCGCCTTTCTTAAACCGGAGCGAAAAGGAGCCCGACCCGAACCTTATGTCGAGCGAAGCCAAACAGACCGAGAGCCCCGCGGCGGTCGCCAAGCAGGCGCCGACCGAGCAGCAGGAGACGAAGCCCGGCGTGCCGAAGCGCTTCGCGCCGGGCCAGACCGTGTGCAACGAGAAGAACGAGAAGGGGAAGCTCTGCAACGGGCACCTCAAGCAGCTCAACACGCAGCACCCCTCGCGGGTCTACCTGCGCGGCGACGACACGCTCTACCGCTGCCAGGCGTGCGGCGCGCTCTACATGGGCCCGCCGATGGGGCACGTGCGCGACGCCTCGAAGCAGGCGCGCTACGTCGAGCGCGACCTCGCCGCCATCCTCCGCGCCGCCGGCGGCACGCTCCCCGCCTACGAGTACCCGACGCCCGCCTGGCGCGGCGAGCCTCAGCCGAAACGTGTGGCGGCCGCGAAGCCCGCGCCCGCCGCGAAGCCGCCCGCGCCGGCCGCGAAGGCCGCCGCCCCCGCCGCCGACTCGTCCCCTTCGGCGGACGCGCACCGCCCCGCGGCCGAGGCGCAGGCGGCGACCGGACAGGCTTCGGCCGCGCCCCTGAGCCCGACGGCCGCCACCGCCTCGCCGGCCGCGGGCGCCGAGACCGTCAACGACCTCGCCGCCGCGGCCTCGACCGAGCTGACGCCCGGCGCGCCCAAAGACGAGAGGCCGCAGGCCGCCTCCGCGCCCGCCGCCGCGGAGGCCAAGCCCAAGGCGAAGAAGGGCGCCCACTCCGGCTTCAAGGTCGCGCCCGAGTTCCGCGAGCAGCCCGGCGAGACGAACGAGCAGAAGATCGCGCGCCTCAAGCGCCTCGTCGAAGAGGCCAAGCGCGCCGCCGGCAAGCTCTGAACGGTAACGCGGAAGTCTGAACGGAAGAAGCAGGCAGTTGGCAGTTGGCAGTAAAAACAAGTAGACAGTAGACAGTAGACAGTAGACAGTAGGCTCCGCTTTACGGAGGTTGAAGATAGGAGCCGCGCCGTTAGGGCGACGAAGGTTCTTCTACTGTCTACTGTCTACTGTCTACTGTCTACTTCTTCTGCCTACTCCCTTCCAACTGCCTACTATCACCAGGGGGGCTTGCGATGCGACACGAAAACACACTCGACGCGGGGCGGGCGGTGCTCGCCGTCATCGACGTGCAGGAGGCGTTCCGCCGGCACATCCCGGACTTCGCGGAGGTTGCGGCGCGCTGCGCGCTCGTCGCCCACGCCGCGCGCCTGCTCGGCGTGCCGGTCGTCGTCACGGAGCAGTACCCGGAAGGGCTCGGGCGCACGGCCGGGGAGATCGCCGCCGTCATGCCCGAGGGCTTCGAGGCGGTCGAGAAGACGGCCTTCAGCTCGTGCGGCGCGCAGG